>QHTD01000071.1 GCA_003220675.1 Candidatus Rokuibacteriota bacterium
CTTCGAGAAGCAGGCGAAGTTCGACGACGCCGTCCGCGCGTTCCGGCAGGTGATCGCACTCGATCCCAAGCACGCCGAGGCGTACAACTACGTCGGGTACATGTACGCCGAGCGCGGGCAGAACCTCGACGAGGCGATCCAGCTCATCAGCGAGGCGCTCACGATCGAGCCGGACAACGGCTATTTCATCGACAGCCTCGGCTGGGCGTACTACCAGAAGGGTCGCTACCCCGACGCTCTGAAGGAGCTCAAGCGCGCCGTCGACAAGACGAAGGAACCCGACCCGGTGATCTACGAGCACCTCGGCGACGCCTATCTGAAGAACGGACTCGAGACCGAGGCGCTCGCGGCGTGGGAGAAGGCCCTGCAGCTCGACCCGGCCGCCGAGGGGGTCAAGAAGAAGATCGAGGACCTCAAGGATAGCGGGCGCCGGGCCAAGAGTGGCTCGAAGGCGTCTCAGTAGCCTCCTCTGCCTGCTGGGGCTCTTAAGCGGGTGCGCGACCGCGCCCCCGCGCCAGCCGGTCGCCGACGACGCCCGCCACGCGCTCGGACTCCTCGAGGCGCGCTGGCACGAGTTCACCGACCTCCGCGCCCTCGCCGACATCGTCCTCACGCGCGGGGGAGAGAGCCACCAGTTCACCGGCGCCCTCCTCGTCAAGGGGCCGGACTCGGTACGCTTCGAGGCGCTGTCGCCGCTCGGCCAGCCCCTCCTCCTCGTCACTGTCCACGAGGGCCGGCTCACCGCGTACGACGCCGCGAAGAACGAGGCGCTCGTGGGGCCGGCCAACGCGGCGACGATCGCCCGGGTGCTCGGGCTGCCGCTCGACGCGGACGCGCTCGTCGCGGTCCTCGCCGGGCGCGCCGTGCCGCCGAAGGACCTGCGTGTGGCCGAGCTCGTGCCAGCCGACGGCCTCGGCCCTTCGCTGACCCTCGTCGGCGCCGACCGGCGCCAGCGCGTCTGGATGGACCTCAGGACGGGCGAGGTCCAGCAACTCGAGATCGATGGCGGACGCTTCCCGGTCACGATCACCTTCCGGCGCGACGGAGAGGTCTGGTTGGGGTTCGACCTCCGATCCGAGCCCGCCAACGTGACGGGATCGGTGATCTACCGGAACGTGGCCGTGGGCGCCGGGATCGACCCCGAGCGGTTCACGCTGGCGCTGCCGAAAGGGGCGAAAACACGGAACATCCGTTGAAATCGTCCTGGCTGCATGCTAGGCTTCGATGCCTTGTCGAAGCGGTCGCGCGTCGCCCGCCGGCTGGTGCTCAACGCCGCGGCCAAGATCAACCTCGCCCTGGAGGTTCTGGGTAAGCGGGACGACGGTTATCACGAAGTCGCCACGGTCATGCAGGCGGTCGACCTTTCCGACCGGCTTGTGATCGAGGACGCCGAGGGCCTGGAACTGCGCGTCAGCGCCCCCGATCTTCCGAGCGATGGGAGGAATCTCGTTGTGCGGGCAGCGCACGCGTTACGGGAGGCGACCGCAGTGAGTCGGGGGGCCCGGATCACGCTCGACAAGCGCATCCCGGTGGCGGCCGGGCTCGGCGGCGGCTCGGCGGACGCCGCAGCGGCGCTCGTGGGCCTGAGCCGCCTCTGGGGGCTCCGATGGCCGGCGGCGCGGCTCGCCGAGCTCGCCGTGACGCTCGGAACGGACGTGCCGTTCTTCCTCCGCGGCGGCGCAGCGCTCGGGACCGGGCGGGGCGAGCGGATCGAGCCGGTCGCGGGCACCGCGCTCGCGCTCGTGCTGGTCAACCCTGGCGTCGGCGCGAGCACCCTGGCAATCTATGGGGGCGTGACCCCCGCGATGTATTCTGACGGCAGCCACGTCCGCCAGATGGTGGCGGCGCTCCGGAGCCGCGACCCGGCGCGGGTCGGCGCGAGCCTCTTCAACGCGCTCGAGCGTGTCGCGGCCACGGCGTACAGGCAGGTGGCGCAGATGGAAGCCGCGCTCCTGGCGGCGGGCGCGCTGGGCGCAGCGATGTCGGGCAGCGGGCTCACCGTGTTCGGCGTCGCGCGCTCGTTCGACCACGCGCGGCAGATCCGGGCGCGCGTCGCCCGGGGCTCCTGGGCGTGCTGGGCGGTGCGCGCGATTCGAGGCCCGGCGATCCGGATGACCCGGGACCCCTGAGGAGACGCGAACGATGGGGCGTGGCCAAGTGGCAAGGCGCGGGACTTTGGATCCCGTATTCGGAGGTTCGAATCCTCCCGCCCCAACCACACCTCGAGCGAGGCACCGATGGCCTACGAACTGAAGCTCTTGACGGGGAACGCGAACCGGCCGCTGGCCGAGGAGATCGGGCAGTACCTGCGCGTGCCGCTGGCGGACGCGGAGGTGACGCGCTTCTCGGACGGCGAGGTGTACGTGCAGATCAACGAAAACGTCCGAGGCGCGGACGTGTTCGTGATCCAGCCGACGTGCCCGCCGGTGAACGACACGCTCATGGAGCTGCTCATCATGATCGACGCGCTGAAGCGCGCCTCGGCGCGCCGAATCACGGCGGTCCTGCCCTACTACGGCTACGCGCGCCAGGACCGCAAGGTCCAGCCGCGGGTGCCCATCTCGGCGAGGCTCGTCGCCGACCTGCTCGAAGCGGCCGGTATCGACCGGGTGCTCGCGCTCGATCTCCACGCGGGGCAGATCCAGGGCTTCTTCCGAGTCCCGGTGGACCACCTCTTCGCCGCACCGGTCATCATCGACTATCTCGGCAAGAAGGAGCTGCGCGAGCCCGTCATCGTCGCGCCCGACGCGGGCGGGGTCGAGCGGGCGCGCGCGATCGCCAAGCGGCTCAACGCGAGCCTCGCGATCATCGACAAGCGGCGCGAGGGCCCGAACTCGGCGGTGGCGATGCACCTGATCGGCGACGTCCGCGGCAGGGAGGCCGTCGTGATCGACGACATGATCGACACCGCGAGCACGCTCATCCAGGCCGTGAGCGCCCTCGAGCGCGAGGGCGCGCGGCGCATCCTCGCGTGCGGCGTCCACCCGGTCCTGTCGGGCCCCGCGGTGGAGCGGATCACCACGTCGCCGCTCGAAGAGGTCGTCGTGACCAACTCGATCATCGTGCCCGCCGCGAAGCTCACGGCGCGCGTCACCGTGCTGACCGTCGCGCCGCTGCTCGGTGAGGCGATCCGCCGCATCCACGACGAAGAGTCCGTGTCGACGCTGTTCGTATGACCTCGCCGGAGGGAGCCTGACGATGGAGATGCAAGAGCTGACGATCAAGCGACGCCAGGCGACCGGCAAGGAGGTCGCCAAGCGCCTGCGCCGTGCGGGCGAGGTACCCGCCATCCTCTACGGCGGCGCCAAGCCCGAGCCGGTTGTCGTGGACCCGAAGGCCGTGCTCAAGATGATCCACGGCCGTGAGGGCACCACCCAGCTGCTCGCGCTCAAGTTCGACGGCGAGGCGGGCGGCGGCAGGCGCATGGCGATCATCCGCGACCTACAGTTCCATCCCGTGACGGAGCACCTCCTCCACGTGGACCTGCAGGAGGTGTCCGCCGATCGGACGATCACGGTACGCGTGGCGGTCCGCCCGGTGGGGGAACCCGCGGGCGTCAAGGAGCAGAAAGGCATCCTCAACATCGTGGTCCACGAGCTCTTGGTCTCGTGCTTGCCGACCGCCATCCCCGAGCGCATCGATGCCGACGTGACGGCCCTGATGATCGGCGACGTGCTGACCGTCGCCCAGCTCCGCGCCCCCGAGGGCGTCCGGATCCTGACCCCGCCAGGGCAGGCGGTCGCCACGGTGGTGCCGCCCATGGCCGAGGAGGCGCCCGTGGCGGCGGCGCCCGCGGCGGCCACGGTCACCGAGCCGGAGGTGCTCACGGAGCGCAAGCCGAAGGAAGAGGAAGCCCCCCCCGAAGAGGGCAAGAAAGCCAGGAGGCCCGAGAAGGCGGAGAAGGAGAAGTAGCGGAGCCGGACCCGCGTGGCCCACGCGGTGGTGGGGCTCGGGAATCCCGGAGCGGAGTACCGGGACACCCGCCACAACGTGGGCCAGCGCGTCCTCGATCTCCTCGCCCAGATGCTCAAGCGCCCGTGGCACCGCGAGGGCCAGGCTCTCGTGGCTCGGGGCCAGTGGCGGGGCGAGACGATCCACCTCATCAAGCCGCTCGCGTTCATGAACGTGTGCGGTCCCGTCGTCGCCCGGTCGCTCCAGCGCGTCGGCGCCGGACCGGCCGACCTCGTCCTCGTCTACGACGACATCGACCTGCCGCTCGGCGCGGTCCGCACGCGGCTCCGGGGCAGCCACGGCGGCCACAAGGGCGTGCGCTCGGTCATCGAGGCGCTCGGCACCTCGGACATCCGGCGCGTCAAGGTGGGCATCGGGCGTCCCGACCGAAAGGAGGACGTCTCCGACCACGTGCTCGCCACGTTCGCGCGGGACGAGCTGCCGGTGATCGACGCCTCGGTCGCCGCGGCCGCGGAGCGCGTGCTCGCGTTGCTCCGATAGCGCGGCCGGGTACCTGGACCTACCGGAAGAAGGCGACCGTCACCGCGGCGAAAAGGGGCAGCAGGATCAGGGCGCTGTAGAGCATGTAGCCGAAGAAGGTCGGCATCTTCACCCTCTGCTCCTCCGCGATCGACTTCACCATGAAGTTGGGCGCGTTGCCGATGTACGAGTTGGCGCCCATCGCCACCGCGCCCACGCTGATCGCCTCGAGGATCGTGTGGGGGACGTCCACCACCTCGCGCGCGAGGCCCAGGCCCTGCCCCAGCGCGAGGAACGTCAGGTAGGTCGGGGCGTTGTCGAGAAACGACGAGAGCCCGCCGGTCGCCCAGAAGAACTGCCACGGCTCGCTCACGCCGAGCTCGCGGCCCCGGAGCCGCAGGAGCTCGAGCGCGGGGATCATCGTGAGGAAGATACCGAAGAAGAGGACCGCGACCTCCACGATCGGGTAGGACGTAAAGCCGTTCGCGCGGCGGATCTCACGCGGCGTCCGCCAGAGCGAGACAGCCGCCAGGGCCACCATGACGGCTTCCCGCCAGGGTTCACCGAGGAACGCGACCGCGACGACCACGCCGGCGAGCCCGAGGCCGTTCAGCGCGCCGCGGATCCTGAGCGGTTCGAGCTGGGTCCGGTCACGCCGGATCGCCGCCAGCGGTTCGCGCGTGTAGAGGACCGTGTCCCACACGAAGTACGTCACGAGGAGCACGCCCACCATCAGGAGCCAGTGGGGCCAGAGCCGGAAGGTCCAGGCGAAGGGCACGCCCTGCAGGTAGCCGAGGAAAAGCGGCGGATCGCCGAGCGGCGTGAGCATGCCGCCGATGTTCGAGACCAGGAAGATGAAGAAGATGACCGTGTGCCTGACGCGCGTGCGCTCGCGGTTGGTCTGGAGGAGCGCGCGGATCAGGAGCATCGAGGCGCCGGTGGTGCCAATGCACGATGCGAGCAGGGAGCCGGTCGCGAGAAACGCGGAGTTCACGAGCGGGGTCGCGGAGAGGTCGCCGCGCATGAGGATTCCGCCGGAGATCACGTAGAGGGCGGCCAGCAGGATGATGAACGAGACGTACTCCTGCGTCATGTGGACGAGCGCCGCCGGCTCCCGGACGAGGTAAAGGGAGAGCACCGGCAGTCCGAGCACGATCGAGACGACGAGCTTGTTGCGGTTCGACTCCCACCAGTGCGGCACCGCGAGGGGAAGGACCGCGATGGCGAGGAGCATGACGACGAACGGGGCCACGGAATAGACGGGCAAGAGGGCGGCGCTCGTCACGGCTTGGAGTCTCCCGGGACGGGGGATGTCGGCCCGCCTAGTGTAGCAGCCTGCGCTCGATTGCCGGGGGGTGGAGCGCGTGATATATAGTGTTTATCGAGCGGCGCGGGTTTTCCGAGGGGGGAGCGGAGTGACCAAGGTCATCGTCGAGCCCGACGAGTCCTTTGAGAACGCGCTCAAGCGGTTCAAGAAGCAGTGTGAGAAGGCCGGGCTCCTGTCGGAGTTCAAGAAGCGTCAGCACTACGAGAAACCCAGCGTCCGGCGCAAGCGAAAGGCGCTCGCCGCCCGCAAGAAAGCCAAGCGCCGGGAGCGAATGGCCGATTAGCCGGAACACTCCAGGACGTACCGCCGACACTCCCTTAGTCTCCCGCGGGAGCGAATGAGGCGACGGGTGGAGGCAGGCCACACCTGGGAGCGATCCACCGAGTGGAACGCGGTGCGCGCGCTCTTGGCTCACGAAGCGCAGACCGAAATGGGTCGTGAGCTGGCGGCAACCGCCGAGCCGCTCACCGCCCCCCGCGCCGTCGTCGCCGAGCTCGAGCTGACGCGCCAGGCGCGGCTGGCGCTCGCGACGTCCAGCCCCCTGCCGCTCGACGGCTTCCCTGATATCCGACCGGTGCTCGAGCGCTGCCGGGTGGCCGGGAGCGTCCTCGACGGCGCCGAGCTGGCCCGCCTGGCGCCGGCCCTCCTGGCGACCCCGAGGCTCGCAGCGTATGCCAAGTTGGTCAGAACTGTTGCTCCCGAGGTGGCTGCGATCATCGACTCCCTACCCCGCTTCCCCGAGCTCGCCGGTCGACTCGGCCGGTCGCTCGACGTGGACGGCGCGGTCACGGACGACGCGAGCCCCCGGCTCCGTCTCCTGCGCCGCGAGATCCGCGAGCGGCGGCGGCGGCTCACCGCCGAGCTCGAGCGCGCCTTCCAGGATCCGGAGGCCGAGCGGCTCTTCGCCGAGCGGTACGTCACGATCCGCCACGGGCGTTACGTCCTCCCCCTGAGGGCGGAGGCGCGGAGTCGCGTGCGTGGCATCGTGCACGACCGTTCGCAGAGCGGCCAGACCCTCTTCGTCGAGCCCGAGCACACCGTCGACGCCAACAACGACCTCGTCCAGGCGGTGCGCGACGAAGAGCACGAGACCGCTCGAGTTCTGGCCGAACTGACCGACGCGGTCCGCGAGCGGATCGACGATCTCGAGAGGCTGGTCGCTACCGTCGGCCGCCTCGACTGGATCTTCGTCCGCGGGGAGGCCGCGGATCGGATGGAGGCGACTGAGCCGTTGATCGACGAGGGGCGCACCCTGTCGCTCAAGAGCGCCCGCCACCCCCTCCTCCTCGCCCAGAGCTGGACGGACGCCGAGCGCCCCGTCGTTCCGACGGACATCGAGCTGACGGCTGAGCGTCCCCTGCTCCTGATCACCGGTCCGAACGCGGGAGGCAAGACGATCGCGCTGAAAACGGCGGCGCTCCTCGTGTTGATGGCCCAGACGGGCTGCCACATCCCGGCCGCGGAAGGCTCGCGGCTGCCAGTCATCACGCACCTTCACGCGATCATCGGCGACGACCAGTCGGTCTCGGAGAACCTCTCGACCTTCTCGGCATTCGTGAAGCAGATCCGCGAGGTCCTCGACCAGGCCGGCGAGCGCTCGCTCGTGCTCCTCGACGAGCTGGGCGCGGGGACCGACCCGGACGAGGGGGCCGCGCTCGCCCAGGCGATCCTCGAGGAGCTCGCCGAGCGGGGCGCGCTCGTGATCGCGACGACCCACCTCGAGCCGCTCAAGGCCTTCGCCTCCACGCACCCCCGCACGCGCAACGCCTCGGTCGAGTTCGACACGGCGACGCTGGCCCCGACCTTCCGTCTCCGCTACGACCAGCCCGGCCAGAGCTACGCGCTGACTGTCGCGGCGCGGCTCGGGCTCGGACCCGAGCTGATCGCCCGGGCCCAGGCGCATCGTTCCGAGCACACCGCGCGGCTCTCGGAGCTCCTCGCGACGCTCGACGCCCACGCGCGCACCGAGGCCGCGCGCGCGCGCGAGATCGAGCGGGCCCGGACCGACGCCGCGGTGCAGCTCGCGAAGGCGCGCGAGACCGCCAAGGAGGCCGAGGGGAAGGCGAAGACGATCGTCGAGCGGGCGAAGGCGGAGGCGGCCGCGCTCCTGACCGACGTTCGCCGGGCCGTCAGCGCCGAGTGGGATCGGCTGAAGCACGCCGAGCGCTCGCGGCGCACGCTCGAGGAGAGCCGCCAGCGGCTGCGCGAGACCGCGGCTCGCGTGGAGGCGGTAGCCCAGGCCGCTGCACCGCACGCCGGGGAGCCGGCGAGGCTCACGCCAGGTCAGACGGTGGCCGCGGAACATCTCGGCATTCGTGGAGAGTTGCTGGCGATTGCCGGAAGCACCGCGACAGTCCAGTCCGGTTCGCTGACGGTTCGCGTGCCCCTCGAGGCCCTCCGCCCCGCCGGGGGCGATGGCGTGAGTGGACGGGGGGAGGGGGCGCCCTCCGTGCGAGTGTCGTTCCGAGCAAAGGAGGGTGCCCCCTCCCCCCGCCAGATCTCGTCTGAGCTTCTCCTGCTCGGGCGCACGACCGACGAGGCCCGCGACGCCGTCGAGAAGTACCTGGACGACGCGTTCCTCGCGGGCCTGCCGAGCGTCCGCTTGATCCACGGCAAGGGCTCGGGCGCCCTACGCAAGGCGGTGCGCGACCTCCTCGCCGCCCACCCGCTCGTCGACTCCTTCCGCGATGGCGAGCCCGCAGAGGGCGGCGCCGGCGCCACCGTGGCCGCGCTGAAGGTAAGCTGAGCATGGCGTCCTACTCCCAGGCGGCGCTCGACGAGATCCGAGCGGCGGTCGACATCGTCGACCTCGTCAGCCGGTTTGTGAATTTGAAGAAGGCCGGTCAGAACTGGAAAGGCCTCTGTCCCTTCCACATGGAGAAGACTCCTTCCTTCATGGTCAATCCCAGGAAAGGGATCTTCCACTGCTTCGGGTGTGGCGTGGGCGGCGACGCGTTCGGCTTCCTGATGCGCCAGGACAAGCTCTCGTTTCCCGAGGCGGTGCGCGCGCTCGCCAAGCAGGCGGGCGTGGCACTCCCCGAGGACCGCGGTGGTGACGGGGGCGAGCGCGGCCGCGAAGAGCTCTTCCGCGCCATGACGCTGGCCTGGCACTTCTACGTGGACCAGCTCTCGAAGGCGGCCGGTGAGCGCGCGCGGCAGTACCTGGACCAGCGCGGGATCGACTCCGAGGTGGCGCGCCGCTTCGGCTTGGGCCTGGCGCCCGAGGGCTGGGACGCACTCGCGAGCTTCATGAAATCCGAGAAGGTCACGGAAGACGTGCTCGTCGCCGCGGGCCTCGCGATCTCGCGTGAGGGCGGCACGGGCGTCTACGATCGATTCCGTGGCCGCCTCCTCTTCGCGATCCGCGATCTCCAGGGCCGCGTGGTCGCCTTCGGCGGCCGCGCCTTCGGCGACGAGCAGCCCAAGTATCTCAACTCGCCCGAGACGCCGCTCTACACCAAAGGCAACCTGCTCTACGCCGCCGACCTCGCGCGCCCCGCGATCCAGGCAAAGAACCGTGCGCTGCTGGTCGAAGGGTACGTGGATTGCCTCATGGCCCACCAGCACGGCTTCACCGAGACGGTCGCCGCGCTGGGCACGGCCTTCACTCCTGCGCAGCTCGGCCTCCTCAAGCGCTACTGCGACGAGGCGGTACTGTTCTTCGACGCCGACGCGGCCGGCCGCAAAGCGGCGGAGCGCGCCGAGGAGCTGCTCGAACCCACGGGCTCGAGCATGGCGTGGGCCGTCAACCGCACCGGCGCCATCGAGTCCTCGGGCGCGCTGCGGCTGCGCGTCGCGCTCCTGCCGGCGGGCCACGACCCCGACACGTTCCTCCGGGAGCGCGGCGCCGCCGCGTTCGAGGAGCGGATCGCCGCAGCGCGGAGCCTGCTCGCCTACGCCCTCGACCGTGCCATCGCCGACCCGGACGGCGCCACGGGCCCGCGCGCACGGACCAACGCGTTCGCCCGCGCGGCGCTGATGCTCGCGAAGGTCGCCGATGCCCAGGAGGCGGCGCTGCTCTCGCGCGAGGCCGCCCAGAAGCTCGGCGTGGACGCCACGCAGCTCTGGATCGAGGCCCAGCGCTTGCAGACGGCGCTGCGCCGCCCCGCGGTGCCGGTGCGCGCCGCGACGCCCCCATCCGTCGAGCGCGACCTGGTCGCGCTCCTGCTCCACTCGACCGAGGCGCGGGAGGCGCTCCTGCCCATGATCGTGGAGGCCGAGGAGCTCGCCCATGGCCCGTTCCGCACGATCGTCGCGGCCCTCCGGCTCCGGCCCACCGCTCCTGCGGAGAGCCTGATGACCGACCTCGCCGCCGACGAGGCGCGAGGCGTCCTGGCCGCCCTCCTCGTCGAAGAGCACGCGGAGCTTGACGTCCGGGTTAGCATTGAACAGTTCAAGAAGCGTCTCGAGCGCAGCCAGCGGCTCCGGCGGGCGCGCGAGGTGAGTCAGTCTATCGCCGACGTCCAGGCCAAGAGCGGCGCAGCGGCGCCGTTGCCGCACGAAGAGCTGCGAATGCTCCACCAGGAAACCGCCGTGGTCTACGAGATCACGGGGGGTGTCGCTCAGTCTCTCGAGCCGAGGACTCCAGGGTCCGAAGGAGCGCAGACGCATGAGTGAAGAGCCCAAACTGGAGGAGCTGGACCGGCTGATCACGATGGGGAAGCAGAAAGGCTTCCTCACCTACGACGAGGTCAACGACGCGCTGCCGTCGGACATCGTCTCACTCGACCAGCTCGACGACATCATGATGATGTTCGGCGCAATGGACATCGAGGTCGTCGACTCCGCAAAGGCGGGGCGGCTCCCCTCGGAGGTTGGGCGCGAGCGCCAGGCGGTGCCAGCCGAGGAGGCCGATGACGACGGCCCGCCCGAGTCGATCGACCTGACGCCCGGGCCCGTCGGCCGCACCGAGGATCCGGTGCGCCTCTATCTGCGCGAGATGGGCCGCGTCGCCCTCCTGACGCGTGAGGGCGAGATCGCCCTCGCCAAGCGGATCGAGGAAGGGAAGAACCAGGTCACCGCCGCGATCCTCTCGACCAACCTCGCCCTCGAACGCTTCCGCGAGCTGCGCGAGCAGCTCAGGCGCGGTGAGAGCTCCATCAAGGAGGTTGTGGACGTCAACGAGGAAGAGTTCACCGAGGAGAAGGAGGAGGAGCTCCGGCGCCAGGTGATCGCGGCCTTCGGCACGGTGGACCGGCTCCTCCGCGACCGCGACAAGCTCGTCGCCCAGGCCAAGAAGCTCCGGCTCAAGGCCGGCGGCAGGAAGAAGACGAAGAAGGGCAAGGAGCCCGCGTGGAGGCGGCTGGAGGCCCAGGCGCACAAGTACCAGGAGAAGGTGCTCGACAACCTCCGCAAGCTCAACATCGGCAACCAGATCGTCGACCGCGAGGACGGGGAGCCCGGCCGCCGCGGCCTCGTCCAGCGGCTGCGCGACCTCCTCGACGACATCGAACGCGCCGAGCAAGTGATCAAGCTCTGGACCAACGGCCGCCGCCCCTCGCCCGAGGAGGTGCAGAACCTCATCTACGTCTCGTTCCGCGATCCGGGCACGGGCACCGTCAACGGCCCGGTCGGCGACCTCCACCTCAAGGCCGCCAAGAAGTTCCAGTCGCCGAAGGCGCAGCAGATCTGGGTCGCACAGCAAGAGGTCAAGCTCGCCGAGCAGCGCGCCAACGCCAAGGCCGACGAGATCAAGCGCGTGATGACGATCATCAGGCAGGGCCAGATCAAGGCGGCGCAGGCCAAGAAGGAGATGGTGGAGGCGAACCTGCGGCTCGTGATCTCGATCGCCAAGAAGTACACGAACCGCGGGCTCCAGTTCCTCGACCTTATCCAAGAAGGCAATATCGGCCTCATGAAGGCGGTCGATAAGTTCGAATATCGGCGTGGTTATAAGTTTTCGACCTACGCGACCTGGTGGATCCGGCAGGCGATCACGCGCGCCATCGCCGACCAGGCCCGCACGATCCGCATCCCCGTGCACATGATCGAGACGATCAACAAGCTCATCCGGACCTCGCGCCAGCTCGTCCAGGAACTCGGCCGCGAGCCCACCCCGGAGGAGATCGCGGCGAAGATGGACGTCCCCGTGGACAAGGTGCGCAAGGTGCTGAAGATCGCGCAGGAGCCCATCTCGCTGGAGACGCCGATCGGCGAGGAGGAGGACAGCCACCTGGGCGACTTCATCGAGGACAAGCAGGTCGTCTCGCCCGTCGAGTCGATCATCGGCCTCTCGCTCCGGGAGCAGACGAACAAGGTCCTCAACACCCTCACGCCGCGCGAGGAGAAGGTGCTGCGGCTCCGGTTCGGCCTCTCCGACGGTTGCGAGCACACGCTGGAAGAAGTCGGGCAGGACTTCGCGGTCACCCGCGAGCGGATCCGGCAGATCGAGGCCAAGGCGCTGCGCAAGCTCCGGCACCCGTCGCGTTCGAAGAAGCTCCGGAGCTTCCTGGAGACCTGACCACGTATGATGGCGCCGGGGGCCCATAGCTCAATGGCAGAGCAGCCGGCTCATAACCGGTTAGATCTTGGTTCGAGTCCAGGTGGGCCCACCGTTGTAGCGGGGTCCGCGAGGCCGGCCCACTCGGTGGGTGGCCTGAGACAAGGTGCAGTCTGGCTCCGTCCAGCACGTCGCTTCTCATTCCCCATGGCCGCGAGGCCGGCCCACTCGGTGGGTGGCCTGAGACAAGGTGCAGTCTGGCTCCGTCCAGCACGTCGCTTCTCATTCCCCATGGCCGCGAGGCCGGCTCCGACCATAGATGGCCCGCCACGAGGTGCGTGCGGCCGCGTCTGGAGGAGGGCGTGGATCAACAGCTTCTTGCGCTGATCGATTTACAGGCTCTCGACACGCGGATTGCCGCGCTCGAGGCCGAAGCCGCCCGCCTGCCGAAACAGATCGACGCGATCCACGCCGCCCTCGCCGAAACGAAGAAGGCCCTCGAAACCCTGCGAGTGAAAGCCGACACCGCCAAGAAGGATCTGCGAACGAAGGAGAAGGACCTCGAGTTCATCACCTCCAAGCGGACGAAGGCCGAGGCGCGGCTCTGGGAGGTGAAGAACAACACCGAGTACTCCGCGGTGCTCGCCGAGATCGAGGCGATCAAACAGGAGAAGGCGAAGGTCGAGGAGGAGATCCTCGCCCTCATGGAGCTCCAGGAGCACCTCGTCGCGGACATCCGCGACACGGAGACGCAGTTCAAGCGGCGCGAGGCCGAGGCGCGGCAAGACGAGCTCGTCGTCCGGAAGAAGCTCGCGGCGGTCGAGGAAGAGCTGGCAGGCGTGCGCGGCGAGCGCGAGTCACGCGCCCGCGAGCTCCCGAGGTCGCTCCTCAGCGACTACGAGAGGATCCTCCGGGCGCGCGGGGGTGTCGCCGTCGCCGCCGTGACGCCCTCCGCGGTCTGCGGCGGCTGCCGCGTCGCGATCCGCCTCCAGGCGATCCAGGAGCTGAAGGCCGCGAGCCAGCCCCTGGTCTGTGAGAGCTGCGGCCGCTACCTCTACTGGCAGGAATCGGCCTGACCGCTCGCCTGCCCGAGCGGTCGTCCCCTCGCGGTGTCATCGTCTACACCGACGGCGCCTGCGCCGGGAACCCGGGTCCCGGCGGCTGGGCGGCGATCATCCTTGACGCCGGCGAGGAGCGCATCGTCAGCGGTGCCGAGCCGCACACCACGAATCAGCGCATGGAGCTCACCGCGGCCGTCGAAGGCCTCGCGGCGATCGCGGGCCGGCGGCGCGTGCATCTGCACTCGGACAGCGCGTACATCGTGAACTGCTTTCGCGAGCGCTGGTGGGAGCGCTGGGAGAAGAGCGGCTGGAAGAACCGCCAGAGGCAGCCTGTCGCCAACCGCGACCTCTGGGAGCGGCTGCTCGCCGAGACCCAGCGCCACGACGTCGTCTGGCACAAGGTACGCGGCCACAGCGGTGACCCGCTGAACGAGCGCGCGGACAAGCTCGCGCGCGACGCGATCCAGACGCTCTGAAGCGCGCAGCTCGGCGCGGGCGAGCCGGCGCCGCGGTCGTGGACGCTCGCGATCACACCGCTTGGGCGTGACGTCGTGGCGGGGCGCGCCGACTGGCTCGCGCACCATCGGCTCGACCGCTGGCTGGGCGGCGTCCATCTGATTCCGCCACGCCCCCACTGGCGCTGGGACGGCCGCGCGCGCCGGCTCGTCCCGGTCTGAATCGGCAGCGGCGCCGAATCCCACGCGAACGCGTTCCCGCGCGGTATACTCATCGGTGCGCCAGAGAAGGCTGGACGGTCGCCGGTCGCGGCAACGCGGCGGGAGGAAAGTCCGGGCTCCACAGGGCAGGGTGCTGGGTAACGCCCAGGGGGGGAAACCCCACGGACCAGTGCCACAGAAAGCAGACCGCCGTCCGCGAGGGCGGTAAGGGTGAAACGGTGAGGTAAGAGCTCACCAGCGGCGCGGGTGACCGCGCCGGCTCGGCAAACCCCACCCGGAGCAAGGCCAAATAGGAGAGCTATCGGGTCGCCCGCCCGCGCTCTCGGGTTAGGCCGCTCGAGGCGCCGGGCAACCGGCGCCCTAGAGAAATGACCGCCGCCCTGGGCTAACCACTCGGGGAACAGAACCCGGCTTACAGGCCTTCTCTGGCGCTTTTCTTTTTTCTCCGTCGCTTGGGGAGGCACACCTGCGAGAACACGGGGAGGTTCTACGAGCTGACCTCTTCAGGGTGCGCTAGATACGAGGAGGCGCGGCCATGAAGGTCGCAACCTGGCGAGGTGAAGCGCGCTTCACGATCGACGAGGTGCCCGATCCCGCCCCGGGGCCCGGGCAGGTCGTGGTCGACATCAACACCGCCGGCATTTGCGGCACCGACATCCACGCCACCCAGGGGCTCTTTCCGTGGAAGCCGCCTGTGGTGCTGGGCCACGAGTACACCGGCGTCGTGCGCGATGTCGGCCGAGGCGTCAGCCGCCGCCTCATCGGGCACGTGGTCGCCTGCGAGCCCTCGTACGGTTGCGGTGAGTGTGCCGAGTGCCACGCAGGGCGCGTCAGCCAGTGCCCACGCTGCGTCCGTGTCGGCGGCTTCGCCGAGCGCGTCGTGCTCCCTGCGCGCTGCGTGCATCCCCTGCCCCGTGGCCTCGATCCCGTCACCGCCGCGCTGACCGAGCCCGCCGCCTGCTGTCTCGCGGGCCTCGAGATGTTCCGCATGCCGCCCGGCGCGACGGTGCTCGTCATCGGCGGGGGCCTCATGGGGCTCCTCACCATGGTCCTGGCCCGCCGGCGTGGCGCCCGGCGCCTCATCCTCTCGGATCCCCTCGAGGAACGCCGCTCGATCGCCCGGCGACTCGGGGCTCACATCGTCGTCGACCCGTCGCCCGGAGGCCTCAGCGATCGGGTGATGGCGCTCACGCGCGGCCGCGGAGCCGACGTCGTCTGCGAAGCCGTGGGCAAACCCGATCTCGTGGCCGAAGCCATGCGGCTCGTCAAGCCCACCGGCACGGTCCAGCTCGTCGGCGTGAGCCCACTGGGGAGCCATCTCCCGCTGGATCTCTGGGACATCCACTTCCGTGAGGTCAAGATCCTCGGCGCCTTCGGCCGCGGCGCCGCCTTTCGACGCGCGCTCGCCCTCATGCCGACGCTCGGCGTGAAGCGGCTCGTCACCGCGCGCTTCCCGCTCCCGCGCATCACCGAAGCCTTCGCGCACGCCGCGGCCGGCAGGGGCGTCAAGACCGTCATCACGCCGGGCGGGGCATAGCCGCACGCCGAGCCGATCGTGTCCGGCCGCGCGGGCCGGCCACGGCCGTCTCCTTGCCTACTGTTTCCGCTGCCGCTCCTGCAGCGCCCGGAGGATCCGTTCTGCCTGGTCGATGTTCTTCTTGGCGTCGACGTGCTGGGAGTCGTACTCGAGCACCGCCTGCCACTTGGCGATCGCGGCCTCGAGCTGCTCCTCCCGGTAGAGGCGAATGCCCTCGCTGTAATGCTGCTGGATCGCCTTCGCCCGCGCCTCGCGCAGCAGCGCGGCCGAGTCCTTGAAGTGGCGATCGAGCTCGACGAGCTGGGAGAACGTACGGTGGGCCTCGTCGTAATTCTTACGGTCGAAACTGTCCTTCCCGTCCTCGTACAGAATGGACTTCTTGAGGTCGAGCCACTCGGGGTTTCGCGGATTGCCCTCGAGGAGCTTGTCCACTCCGAGGAGCGCGACGTCGTACTCCTTCCGCTCGAGCGCTTCGCGGGTGTCCACCAGCAACGGATTGGCCTCCGTGGTGAGCTCTTCCCGCGCCGACTCCTCCGCTTCAGCCGCCGGGGCCGGCGGCTCCGGTTGCGCCGGCTCCGCGTCCGGCGGCTCCGGTTGCGTCGGCTCCGGCTGCGCCGGCTCCGCCCGCTTCGGCTCCTGCGGCGTCGGCTCCGGCCGCGTCGGCTCCAGCCGCCGGGCCGCCGCCGTCCGCTGCAGCGCCGCAGTCCGGAAGGGGACGCCCGGGATCTCCGGGATCTTCAGCTGGCTGCCCGCCTTTGGGCGAGAAGACAGCTGGTTCATCTCCCAGATGACCTCGGAGCGCAGGCGATCGCCGTAGTAGCGGTCCGCGATCGACGCCAGCGTCTCTCCGCGGGCCACCGTGTGGGAGACGAAGTGGATCTCTTTCACACGATCGCGCAGCGTCTCGAAGGCGACCTTGTTCCCGGGATCGAGCGCGAGCGCCGCCAGGAAGTTGCGGCGCGCCTCCAGTTGCGCGCCGCGGCGCAGCGCCTCCTGGCCCTGGCGGAGACGGCTCGCCAGCGCCCGTTGGAGCCGCGCCTCCAGCCGTGCCTGACCCTCTCGGGCCGCGGCGTTGTGCGGCTCGAGGGTCAGCGCGATCTGCCACTCGTCCAGCGCGCGCCGGAGATCACCGCTCCGCTCGAGCTTCAGCGCCTTCTCGCGATGGCGGGCCACGAGCGGCCCGTAGGAGGAGGGCGTGCCCGCGACCGTGGCGCAGGCCCCGAGCATGAGGGCCAGCCCGAGCGCGACGAGCCGGCTGGCGCCGACGCGCGCCGTCACTGGAATGCCTCCTTCTGGAAGACGTCAAGACTCTTGGCGAACTCCTCGATGGTCATTTCCGAGTAGATCTGGCTCCGGTGGATGCGGAGCGGGGGGACGAACGACGCGTTGCCCTCCCGGCGCACGGAGAACGCGGCGATGTAGCCGTGCTCGCGGACTTTCTTCACCAACGCGTCGTCGTGGGCGCCGTACGGATACGCGATGACCTGCGGCGCCTGCCCGAGTCGCCGCTCGAAGAGCGCGAGCGGCTCTGCCAGCTCGACCTGCATGCGGCGGGCGAACTCTTCGTCTGACTCGCCGGAGTGTCGCCGCAGATCGTTGTGGGTCTTCGAGTGCGCTCCGATCGGGAAGCCCTGTTTCGCCAGCGACTTGAGGTCGTCCCAGTTGAGCGCATTGCGCCCGTTCCCGACGTAGTCGGTGTACACGAATAGCGTGGCGGTGAAGCCCAGCTCCTTGAGGATCGGATAGGCGTACTGGAGGAACGACTTGTAGCCGTCATCGAAGGTGAGGACGACGCTCCGGCGGGGGAGCTGGCGGTTCAGCTCCGTGTAGTCGACCAAGTCGTCGAGGCTGATCACCCGGTAGCCGTGAGCCTTCAGATAGCGCATCTGTTGCTTGAACGTGCGGGCGGCCATGACGAGGCGGCCCTTGGCCTGGGGCCCGATGTTGTGGTAGACGAGCACGGGCACGAGCTGATAGCCGTTCGCATAGACGCCCGACGGGCTCCATGGCTTCTTCGGAATGACGACTTCTTGGCCGGGGGCGACGCGGGACAGCCCGTTGTAGTCCTCGATCATCCACGCCTTTCCGGGATCGCCGAGAAAGCGGTCGGCGAGGCTCTGCACGGTGTCACCCTCCCGGGCGAAGGTGACGATGAAGTCGTCCGATTTGAAGACCTCACGGGGCTGCCAGGCCGCCGGCAGCGCGCATGCGGTCAGCGCCAGCGCGGCGCCGGTCAGGACGAGGGACCGCAGGCCCCGGGCGCCGCTCATTTCAGGCGGAGCACCTCGTAGATCTCGACGGCCTCTTCCTTGCCCTTCACCTTCACTTCGCCGAGCGGCCGCGCCTGCACGTGCTCCTTGACGTCCCGGTAGGTGCGCCCGCTGATGAGGATCTGCATGGACTTCGCGTTGGACTCGAGCCGGGCCGCCAGGTTCACGCTGTCGCCGATGACGGTGTACTCCATCCGGTCCTCGGTGCCGACGGTGCCCGCCACCGCGTCCCCGGTGCTGACGCCGATGCCGACGGTGAGGGGATCCTTGCCGTCGCGGATCCGTCGAGCGCTGAGGCCCTCGATCCCGTCGCGCATGGCCACCGCCGTGCGGACCGCCCGCATCGCGTGGTCCGGATGGGCGATGGGCGCCCCGAAGATCGACATGACAGCATCGCCAAGGAACTTGTCGAGGGTGCCCGCGTTCTGGAACGTCGCCTCGATCATGAGATTGTAGAAATCGTTTAGCAGCATCACGACCTCCTCCGGGGTCAGCCGCTCGGAGAGCGCGGTGAAGCTGCGCAGGTCGCAGAAGAGCACCGTGACCGCGCGCCGCTCGCCAGAGAGGACAAGGTGCTCGGGATCCTTCAGCAGCTCGTCCACCACCTCGCGATCGACGTAGCGCGCGAACGCCCGCTTGATCATCTCTTTCTCGCGGAGGTTATTGGCCATCAGGTTGAAGGCTTCGGTGAGGTCGCCGATCTCGTCCCGCGACGGAACGGCCAGGGTCACCCCGAAGTCGCCCTGGGCGATGGCGCGCGTGCCCTCGACGAGGCGGAGAATGGGGCGGGCGATGCGCCCAGCGAGGCCGAGGGCCCCGCCGATCCCGATCAGGACCATGACGACGCTGATCCCGATCGTCTGATTGCGGGCCTTGTCCAGCGCCTGCTCGATGGATTTCTGGCTGAACCCGAGGAAGACGGCGCCGACAGGCACCTTGCGGAAAGTGAGGGGGATCGCGAAGTCCATGATCCGCTCATTGTCCGAGTCGGTGTAGGTCTGGATCAGCAGATCGTCTCCCAGCCGCGCCAGCCCGGTAGGTCGCTCGAGCGGCCGGCCGATGAGGGTGACGTCCGGATGGGCGACGATCTTGCCGTCGTGATCGGTGACGATCGCGTAGGCCACGTCCGCGTCGTTCATGGCGTCCTTGACCAGGAGATTCAGCGTCAGCCCGTCGTCGTTGAGCAGCGGGTTCTTGGCGGCGTTGGCCAGGTGCTGGGCGATGGTGAGGCCGCGCTTGGTCATCTGCGCGATCAGGCTCCGCTCGGCACGGTAGAGGAGGAAGGCGCTCAGGAAGGTCACCGTCACCACCAGCAGCGCGGTGATGAGCAGGCTGAGCTTGAGCTTCAGCGGCAGGCGGATCCGCGACGCGCGATCGGCTTTTGGCTTTGGCATCCCCCGTCTTTCAGCGCGACGGACGCTTCAAGGGCGTCTATTTGACTCTAACGGCAGGGGTTCGCCACGGTCAACATTTGAAGGCAAGGTCAAGGACGGCCGCTTGACAGGCGAGGGCGCGAGTGTGAAAGTCAGGTCGTGCGAAGGCTCGTCGCGTTCGTGCTCGCGTTGCTTCTGGTCGCCGGCATGGCGGTGCCGGCCGCCCATGCCGGTGGCGGAACTGCCACCAATGTCGCCCTCGGGCTCGCCTCCTTCGCGGTGTTCAATCAGCTCTTCTGGCCACTCGCCTATTCCCGGCCCGTCTACGTCGCGCCCCCAGTCTATGCGGCGCCGGTGTACGTCGAGCGCCCGATGTACTATCAGCAGGTCTACGTGCCGACGCCGGTAGTGGCTCAGGCCCCGCCGTACCCGACCGTGGTTCAGTACCCCCACGGGCGCTACGAGCTCCGTGGAGACGGAATCCAGATGCCGTATCAGTGGGTGTGGATCCCGAACCCGCCGCTGCCCCCGCCGCCTCCGGCGGCTGCGCCCGCTCCGCCGTCCGCTCTGTCTCGCTAGCTCGCGACGCAAAGCGCGTCGACCAGTCGCTCGTCGACCTCGGGCGCGAGGGAGGGTGGTTTGCGTGGGGGTCAACTCCGGGAGCGGCTGCGCGCCCTGTACCCGGGGACGTCGAGCCGTCGGCTCAAGCAATGGCTTGCAGGCGCGCGCGTGCGCGTCAACGGCGTCGTCGTCTGCCGTGGCGACGCCTCGGTAGGCCCGGACGACCGTGTTGAGCTCGACTCGCCAGCCCCGGCCGCCTTTCCGGCGCCGCTCCGGCTCGTCCACGAGGACGAACACCTCTTGGTTGTCGACAAGCCCCCGGGGCTCCTGACGATCGCGACCGAGACCGAGCGCGAGCGGACCGTGTACCGCCTGCTCGGGGACTGGATGCGCGCGCGGGGAGGCCGGCGAATCTTCGTCGTCCATCGGCTCGACCGCGAGACCTCCGGCCTCCTCGTCTTCGCGAAGTCGGTTGGGGTGAAGCGAGCGCTCCAGGCGCAGTTCGAGGCGCGCATGCCCGAGCGCGTGTACGTGGCCCGCGTGGAGGGCGTCGTCACCGAGCCGGAGGGCATGCTGACCGGGTACCTCGTGGAGGATCGGACCTTGCGCATCCGGGCCGCGCGCGACACCCGGCGCGGCAAGGAGGCGATCACCCGTTACCGCGTGCTGGAGCGCTACCGAGGGGCGACACTGCTCGAGCTCGCGCTCGTGACGGGACGGCGGGGCCAGATCCGCGCCCAGCTCGCTGCGCTCGGGCATCCGATCGTCGGCGACCGGACGTACGGGAGCCGGCGCGACCCCCTCCGACGTGTCTGCCTGCACGCCGCGCGGCTCGGCTTTGTCCACCCGAGCGGGCGGCGAGTCGTCTTCGAAAGCCCACCGCCGTCGAGCTTCCGGAGGGCGTAGGGTCGGCTCAGAGGAAGATGCGCTCGACGAACAGAACCAGGCCGATCACGAGGATCGCGAGCGACGAGCTCGCCACCATCCGCGCCTCCCACCGCGTCTGGCGCAACAGGACCAGTCCCGGCAACACCAGCGCGATGACGAGTGCCTGCCCCGCCTCGACCCCCAGATTGAACCCCAGGAGTGACAGGACGAGTCCCTGACGCGGGAGCCCCAGCTCCCGCAGGCCCGCAGAGAAGCCGAAGCCGTGCACGAGGCCGAACAGGAAGCTGACCACCCAGCGTCGCGGGACCGCGGGGCGGGGCGACAGGTTGTCGGCGGCGACGAGGGCGATCGAGAGGGCGATCACGGCTTCCACGAGACGGTCCGGGAGCACGACGACGTCGAGCACGGCCAGTGCGAGCGTCACGCTATGGGCCACGGTGAACGCGGTGATGATCTTGAACAGGGAGAGCATCCGGCCCCCGCGGAGGATCAGCCCCAGCAGAAACAGCAGGTGGTCGTAGCCGCTCAGGATGTGGTGGACTCCGAGGAGGAAGAAGCTCACGCTTCCGCGGCCGACCTCGCCGTCATCACCGAGCGTCACCCGCGCCTCGCGCGCGTCAGGCGCGAAGGCGAACTGCTCCGTCGCCCTCGGGGACTCGATCTTGGCCAGGGTGTGGTGATCGGGGCCGAGCACGTCGAAGATGTCGTCCCTGATCACGAGCTCACGCATGGGCAGGGCGCAGACGAAGTCGACCACCAGCGTCACGCTTTCGACCTCGAGCGACGGCGACTCGACGAAGCCGGGACCCGCCTCGCATCCGCCTCCCGCGGTGCGAAGTTTGAGCTTGGCTCGGATCAGTCCCAGCAGCTTCTCGCGGCTCGCCGCCCGGCCGGCCCGGGCGAGGCGGATCTCGTCCCTCAGCTCCGGTGAGAGCGCCGCGGGCGAGAGCGTCAGGCTGTAGCGGACGGTGTTACCGCTGACGAGCACCGAGGCGTAACCAGTGCTGCCGCCGGTGTGCGCGGCGGCGATGGATGCGCACGCTGCGAGCGAGCCGATCCCAAGGCACGCGACCGCGACCGATCCATGCCAGCGCCGGCGCCACCGTTGCGTGCTCATCGCCGGCTCGTGGCGTCCGCCACGAGCTCCCACTCCCGCCCGACGAACCGCGGCATGAGGTAGAGGTCCGGACGTCCCTCGACCCGGACGTACTGGGCCACCCGCTGCGGGTTCGTCGACCCGAACGCCGTCGCGAGGACGACCCGATCGCCCTGATGGAGCGCGATGGCGTACCGCGGCGGATCGAGCCCGAACTCTTCGAGCCGGACGCCCTCCCACTCGTCGCGACGCATCACGCGGACCGGCGCGGCGACGTGCATAAAGCGAAGCGACATCTCGAGGTGCGACGCGAGCGGCGCCGACACCTGGCTCGGTCCACCCTCGGCCGTCCAGGCTCCCGACCCCACCCGGACGAAGTGGAGCCGCCGACCCGTGGCGGTCAGCTCGATCCGATCGATCCGCTCCGGGGTCTCTCGCATGAGCCCGGTGGCCTCGAACTTGACGAACCACTGGCCCTCGGGCCGAGCGCCGGAGAGCGCCATGGCCGCGATGAAGCCCACGGCGAGCAGCGCCACGACGATCGCGGCGCGACGGCGCGACCGCGTCACCGTCGCCGCCACCACACGACGGCTCCCACGACCACGACGCTGAGCGGCAGCAAGATCTCGAGGGTGGTGAAGATCCGCTGCATCTGGCGCGTCGTCAGGAGGACCATCGGCGGCACCGGCACGCTCGCCCTGACCTTCGGCGTGCGCTCTTCCCGCACAAGCCACCGCACCATCGAGAGCGCGAGGTCACT
>QHTD01000072.1 GCA_003220675.1 Candidatus Rokuibacteriota bacterium
CTTGGGGATCTCCTTATGATTAATGACTTAGGCTGCGTCCGTCCCCGGGGACTTCCGGTGGTGACTCTATGGCGCAGTCGGAGTGACGAGAAACGTCATCCCAGTCTAGTGGCTCAAGGAACGTCGAACCTGTCGTGGGACTTACACCCCGAGGAGCTTGAGCCGTAGCTCCTGGTCGGCGTGGAGCGCGCGCGCGTCGCCCTCCCAGACGATCGAGCCGTTACTGATCACGTACGCCCGGTCCGAGAGCGCGAGCGCCAGATCCGCGTTCTGCTCGACCAGCAGCATCGTCGTCGTGCCCCGGAGCTCCCGCAGCACGTTCCACACCACCTCCACGATTGCCGGCGCCAGGCCCTCGAACGGCTCGTCGAGCAGCAGGAGGTCCACGTTGCCCATCAGCGCGCGGGCGATCGCCAGCAGTTGCAGCTCGCCGCCCGAGAGCGTCGCGCCACGGGCGTCCTTGCGCGCGTGGAGTTTGGGGAACGTCGTGAAGACGCGCTCGAGGGTCCACCCCCTCTTGCCGTGGCGCGCGATCGTGAGGTTCTCGAGGACGGTGAGGTTTGGGAAGATCCGCCGTCCCTGCGGGACGAGGCCGATGCCGAGCCGTGCGATCTCCTCGGGCGGACGCCCCGCCAGGTCGGTCGCTCCGTAGACGATTCGCCCCTGGGTCGGCGGGACGACGCCGGTGATCGTCGCGAGCGTGGTCGTCTTGCCCGCGCCGTTCCTGCCGAGGAGCGAGACGGACTCGCCGGTGAAGACGTCGAGCGAGACGCCGTGCAGCACGTGGCTCTTGCCGTAGAAGGTGTTCACCGACGTCACGCGCAGGAGCGGCTCTGCCGTGCGGCGTACGGCCGCCGCGGCCGGGCCCGGAGCGAGCGAGACGTGGCCGAGGTAGGCCGTCTGCACCTCGCGGTTCTGCTGGATCTCCGCCGGCGCGCCCTCGGCGATCACGCGGCCCTGGTGCAGGACCGTGATGCGGTCGGAGAGGGCGAGGACCTGGTCGATGTCGTGCTCGATCAGCACGATCGTGACGGACCGGCGCAGCGTGCGGATCAGGTCCGCCACGCGCAGCCGCTCGTGGGCCGCGAGGCCGGCGAGTGGCTCGTCGAGCAGCAACAGCTCGGGCCGGGTCGCCAGCGCGATGGCGATCTCGAGCAGCCGCTGGTCGCCGTGCGAGAGGTTGTCGGCGATCTCGAAGGCCCGGTCGCCGAGGCCCACGGCGTCCACGAGCCGCAGCGCCTCGGCGTTCAGGTCCGTGAAGCTCCCGGAGTCGGCGAGCATCGCGAAGCGGCAGCGGCGCTTGGCCTGGGCGGCGATGCGCACGTTCTCGAAGACGGTGAGCGCGTGGAAAATGCTGATGATCTGGAACGAGCGCGAGACGCCCGACGCCACGATCTGGTGCGGGAGGAGCGCGGTGATCGTCGTCGCTCGGAACCGCGCCTGGCCCCGGTCGGCGGGCAGGAGGCCGGTGAGGACGTTGAAGAGCGTCGTCTTGCCGGCCCCGTTCGGCCCGATGATCGAGCGGAGCTCGCCGCGCGGGACCCGGAGCGACACGCCGTCGACCGCGGCGAGCGCGCCGAAGTGCTTGGCGAGATCGCGGGCCTCGAGCAGCACCTCCCCGGCCGGGCCCGTGGGGCCCGCCGCCGGGACGAGCGCCGGCGCGGCGGCTCGCGCGGCTCGCGTCGTGGCGCGTGCGCGGCCGCCGTCTTGACGGGGAAGGCCGCGCAGGCGCTGGAACACGCCCACGATCCCGTTGGGCGAGAACATGACGAAGGCGACGAAGATCACGCCGAAGTAGACGAGCCAGTTCTCGGTCCACGACGAGAGGGTGTCGCGCATGAAGACGAACACCGCCGCGCCCACGGCGGGGCCGACGAAGCTCCGCATCCCGCCCACGAGCGTCATCGCGACGATCTCGCCGGCCATCGTCACGTGGAGCGACTCGGGGTAGGCGAAGTTCAGCAGGAAGGTGTAGAGGACGCCGGCGAGGCCGCTGAAGGCGCACGAGACGACGAACGCCGTGAGCTTGTAGCGCTTGACGTCGTAGCCGACGAAGCTCGCGCGCGGCTCGTTCTCGCGGATCGCCTCGAGGACCCGCCCGAAGGGCGAGTGGACGACGCGCCAGAGGACGTAGATGGCGAGGGCGGCGAGGACCGCGCTTGCGTAGTAGTAGACGCGTTTGTCGCCGAGGTCGAGCCGGAGGGAGCCGACGCGCAGGGGGAAGCGCTCGATTCCGCCGAGGCCGTTTTCGCCCCCCGTCACCGCCGTCGCCCCGTAGACGATGTAGAAGAACATCTGCGTGAACGCGAGCGTCAGGAGCGAGAAGTAGACGCCGCGCTTGCGCATCAGGAGGAAGCCGATCACCGCCCCGGCGAGCGCGGCGCCCGCGACGCCGGCGACGAAGGGGACGACCATGCCCTTCGCCAGGTGGAGCTGGGCGAGCCCCGCCGCGTAGCCGCCGATCCCGAAGAAGGCCGAGTGGCCGAAGGAGACGAGCCCCGTGTACCCCATCAACAGGTTGTAGGCGATGGCGAGGAGGCTGAAGATCACGATCTCGGTGGCGAGCGACACGGTGGACTGGACCGTGCCCATGAGGAACGGCAGCACGAGGAACCAGGCGTAGAGCCAGGTCAGCGGGTGGCGCAGGACGACGGAGGCGCGGCGGGTCACTCGAACTTTTCCCAGCGCTCGCCCATGAGGCCGCGCGGCCTGAGCAAGAGGATGACGGCCATGAGGATGTACATGGACGCTTCGGCCGCGCGCGGCTGGAAGTAGATGCTGAGACTCACCACCTGGCCCACGAGCAACCCCGAGACGATGGCGCCCCAGAAGCTGCCGAGCCCCCCGATCGTGACGACGACGAACGCGGCCGTGCCGACGTTCACGCCCATCGCGGGCTGGACGCCGGCGAGCGGCGCCGAGAGCACGCCGGCGATCGCCGCGAACGCGGTCCCCAGGCCGAAGACGAGCGTGAGCACCGGCCTCAGGCTGATGCCGAGGAGCCGCACCATCATCGGATCGCGGCTGCCGGCGCGGACGATCGTGCCGATCGGCGTCTTCTGGAGAAACAGCGTGAGCGCCACGATGAGGAGGACCACCGAGAGCAGGATGAAGCTCCGGTACTTGGAGTAGGTGAGCGCACCGAGCTCGAGCGCGCCAGTGAAGGCGGGCGGCACGTCGAACGGCTTGGGGCTGCGCCCCCAGACCATGCGGATCCCCTGCTCGAGGATCATCGTGAGCCCGAAGGTGAGCAGGAGCCCCTGGAGCGGGTCCTGGAGGTAGAGGCGGCGCAGGAGCGTCGCCTCGATGAGCATGCCCAGGACGCCGACGAGCACCGGCGACACGACCAGCGTCGCCGGGAACCCGAGGGCGTCCTTCACCTGGAAGGCGGCGTACGCGCCGAGCGTGAAGAGCGCGCCGTGGGCGAAGTTGATGACGCCGAGCATCCCGAAGATGATCGACAGCCCGAGCGCCATCAACACGTACAGCGCGCCCAGCACGAGCCCGTTGAGGACGAACTCGGCGAAGACCGCGACGGTCATCGGCCGGAGCGTTCTACGCTAAGGGCTCCAGCTGGCACTGGCTCTCGGCCTTCGGGATCGCGATCGTCTCGAGCGACTCGCCCGGCAGCGGCACCTCCGAGATGACCTCGAAGATGTCCCACTTGTCCCTCCACTTCGACTTGTCCCTGGCCGCGACGACGTACATCGGCTGGAGGAGCTGGTGGTCCCACGCCCGGAAGGTCAGCGGCCGGCCCTTGAGCCCGTCCATCGCGGCCGTCAGCGTGTGACCCTCGAGCGCCTGGACGAGCTTCGCGCTGTCCGTGCTCTTGGCTTTTTCGATCGCCTGCGCGATCGCGTGGACCGCGACGTAGTCGCCGTACGCCTGATTGTCGGGCGGGCGGCCCCAGCGCTTGACGTAGCGCGCCGCCCACGCCCGGCTGGCCGGCGTGTTCAGCTCGTGCCACCAGATGATCGGGAAGTGGCCGCGGAGCGACTCGCCCACGGGCCACGCGTACGCCGAGTCGATGACGCCGCCGGCGACCTCGAGCGTCATCCCCGCCTCCGCGTACTGCTTGAGGAAGTTCGTGACGTCGGCGCCCGCCAGGTTGTGGAAGACCAGGTCGGGCTTCGCGGCCTTGATCTTGGTGATGTACTGGCTGAAGTCCGTCGTGCCCGTGGGCGCCAGGTCGCTCCCGACCTCCGTGCCCTTGTTCGCCATGAGGAGGTTCCGCGCCACGCGCAGGAGGTCGTGGCCGAAGGCGTAGTCGGAGGTGAGGAAGTACCAGCGACTGATCTTCCGCTCCCTGATGAGCCAGTTGCCGATGGCGCTGACGTACTGGGTGTTGCACCCCTCGGTCGAGAAGACGTAGCGGTGGCAGCGCTTGCTCCGGATCTCGTCGGAGTTGGCGCCGGCGTTGATCATGAGGACCCTCGCCCGCTGCACCTCGTCGCCGACGGCGAGGCACGAGGCCGACGAGACGAGCCCCTCGATCGCCACGACCTTGTCCTTCTCGATCAGCTTCCGCGCCTTTTGCACCGCCACGCCCGGGTTGGCCTCGTCCTCGGTGATCAGCTCGACCTTCCGGCCGAGGACGCCGCCCTTCTCGTTCAGCTCCTCGACCCCGAGCGTCGCGCCCTGCTTGCCGTATTCGCCGATGGCGCCGAGGAAGCCCGTGAACGGGATGAGCTGCCCGATGCGGATGGGCTCCTGCGCTCGCACGACGGCGGGAAACGCGAGCTCGTGGGTCCCGGCCGCCGCGGCAACGGTGGCGAGGCCCGTGAGGAACTTGCGGCGGGGGAGGCGGATGGAGACGTCGCGACGCTGGGCCATCTGGTCACCTCGTGAGCGAAGAGTGGGCAGAAAATGGCGGACCGGGGGCGGGTTGTCAAGCGGGTTCCTCGGGCCTATCCTCCAGGGGTCGGTTGACAGCGCCGAAAGACTGGAGGAGGCCATGGGCGTGACCATCACTCTCACCGCAGAGGACGGCCAGCGGCTCGCGGGGTATCGTGCGGCCCCGCCGAGCGCACCGCGCGCCGGCCTGGTCATCGTGCAGGAGATCTTCGGGGTCAACTCGCACATCAAGAAGGTGTGCGACGGATTCGCCGCAGACGGCTACGTCGCGCTGGCGCCGGCGATCTTCGAGCGCGTCGAGCCGGGCTTCGCGATCGGCTACAGCCCCGAGGATATCGAGCGCGGGCGCGCCGTGCGTATGAAGATCCCGCTCGACGACATGGTCAAGGACGTGCGCGCCGCCGTGAAGGCGCTCGCGGCCGAGAAGCTCCCGGTCGGCGTGGTCGGTTACTGCCTCGGCGGCACGCTCGCCTGGCTCGCCGCGACGCGTGTCGACGGCGTCGCCTGCGCCGTCGGCTATTACGGCGGCGGCATCGCCGACACCGCGACGGAGACGCCGCGCTGCCCGGTGCTCCTTCACTTCGGCGAGACGGACCAGTCCATCCCGAAGGAGCACCACCAGCGCATCCACGCCGCGCACCCGACCCTGCCGATGCACATCTACCCGGCGGGGCACGGCTTCAACTGTGACGCGCGGGCGAGCTTTCACGAGCCGAGTGCCATCCTCGCGCGGAGCCGCACGCTCGACTTCCTCGGGCGTCACCTCGGCTGAGCCGCGAGACGTGGGGCGCCGGCCGAGGCCGCGCGCCCCGCGTCAGCGGAACGCCTCGAGGGCGAAGTCGATCTGCTTGGGCTCGAGGTTCGGCGGCAGGAGCAGGATCGGGAGCGCCGCGCCTGCCGCCTGCCAGCGCGCGAGGCGGGCGCGCGCCTCCCCGGGCGTGCCGTACACGGTCAGCTCCTCCAGGAGGACCTCCGCCTCCGGCGGTATGGTCGCCGAGCCGCGCGTCGTGTTGGCGGCAACGACCGCCCGGACCTCCTTCTCGAACCCGAGGCGCGAGAGCGTCCGCGGATAGAACGGTCCCATGCTCGTGAGGTAGAAGCTCACGAACCACGCGGCGCCAGCCCTGGCCTCGGCGGGGTCGGCCGCGACGACCGCCGGCATGCTGGGGCAGACCAAGGGCAGCTCGCGCGGCGCCCCCGTCCGCGCCGCGCCTTCCTTCAAGATCGCCTTGCCCTCGGCGAGGCGCGAGCGTGGGTAGAGGAACGGTATCCAGCCGTCTGCCAGCTCGCCCGCGAGCCGGATCGAGTCGGCGGCGAGCCCGGCGAGGTAGATCGGCACGGCAGGTGCGGGCGGGAGGTTGAGGCGCAGCGGGCGCGCGCCCGTCGCGGCGGCAAGCGGGATGCGCTCGCCCTTGAGGAGCGCGCGCACCTGCGTGATCACGCGCCTCATCCGCTCCGTCGGCGCGCTGAACGGCACGTCGTGCAGCCCCTCGGCGAGCTGAGCCGTGGAGGCACCCAGGCCGAGGGTGAAGCGTCCGCCGGAGATGTCGTGGAGCGTCGAGGCCGCCATTGCGATCGTGGCCGCGCTCCTCCCCCACACACCAAGGATGCCGGAGCCCAGCCGGATCCGCCGTGTCCGCACCGCTGCCTCGGCGAGGAGCGCCGTCGTGTCGTGGGCCCAGGTCTCGGGGAGGAAGAAGCCGTCGTAGCCGAGGTGGTCGGCGCCCGTCGCCGCGCGGACGATCGCCTCGCGCCGGGTCTCGAGCGGCATGAGCGAGACCGCGACCGGGGCGGTCACTTGGCGAGGATCCGGTCCCAGCGGCCGTACTCCTTCGCGGCCTCCATGAACCACCTGACGCAGTCGGGGTTGGCGCGCGGCGGCAGCTCGCACGAAGTCGAGAGCACGAAGCGCGAGCGGTGGCCGACCGTGTCGATGCAGCGCCGGACCTCGGCCTCGACCTCGGCCTGGGTGGCGCGCTCGAAGATGGTCACGTCTACGTTGCCGATCGCCACCACGCCCCGCTGGTTGCCGAGCGTGACGAGCCTGTCGAGCTGGTCCACCTTGAGCGCCGGGTCGGACTGCTGGTCGAGGTCGATCGTGATCGCGACGAAGCCCACGTCCACGAGGTCCTCATGGATCTGGTGTGTCGTCCCGCAGATGTGGACGGTCGTGCCGACCTTCTTCGCCTTGAAGTAGTCCACCAACGCCTTGTGGTAGGGCTTGATGAACTCGCGGTACGTGTCGGGTCCCACGAGTGAGCACGACGCGGTCGGGTCGGAGTAGCTGAGCCCGATCCGCGTCTCGAGGACGGCGTCGCCGACACGCTTGGCATACTCCGTGGTGAAGCGCATCAGTTCATGAACGAATTGGGGGTCATCGATCGTGTCCAGGCACATCAGCTCGGGATTCCGCATGAGCATCGCGATCGTCCACGGCCCCACGAGCACGGCGCCCAGCGCGCTCGGGAGCTTGGCGCTCGACAGCGCCGCACACTGCTCGAGGAAGGCGGGCAGGCGCCCGTCGCGCTTCGGGTCGGGGATCTCGAGCGTGGCGAGCCTGGCCCGGTCGTCCTGGAGCACGTGGCGGTCGATCGACGGCACCACGTAGTCGGAGTACTTCACGTGACAGCCGATCGCCTCCGCCTCCTTCGCGAGGTCGTTGAAGGCGATCATGATGTCGGGCTCGTACCGCTCGTAGTAGTTCAGCATCGCCTTCGTGGCTTTCGTCGGGTTCGTGCAGTACTCCTCGATCGAGAGGCCGTCGAGGCAGCCGGCGAACGAGCCGGCGATCGGGTAGGCAGGGACGCGATCGGCGAAGCCGCCCTTGTAGGCCGTGACGACGCGCTCACGCGGCGTGTACTGGGTCTTCTCCTCCTGCTCCATGTCACGGCCTCCTGACGACGGCCGAGCGGCCTCGGGCACGCCGGGTTCGGCGATTATTGCCCGATTCGCCCCTGCCCCTCAAGGCAGACACACTCGGGCCGGTGGCCGAGTCTAAAAATTGGCAATTTTTCCGGCGTTTCGGCACGCCTGCCTCTATATCCCGTGGCGTGAGCGGTAAGTCACTATCGAATGGCCGATTCTCGTTGGCATGGGCCCTGCAATCTCGGCAAGACGTTCCAAGCTCGGATGCCGGTCGACTGGCGGCGGTCGTTGACCAACGTCCTGACGGGGGTGCCGATGATGCGGCGACAGACTACGGTGAGTTTGTGGCGTCACGGCCTCGTTGCCGCCGCCGCATGTCTCCTTGGCCTTGCGGCGGCGGTGGGGGCGGATGCGCCGAAGGATACGAAGTTCCCCCAACCGATCGAACCGTCGACGGTGGCCGGGCTGATGGTCGCTCAGAACGAGCTGACGCAGGTCAGGAGCACCGCGGACAAGGGCCGCGGCTGGGGCAAGAAGAAGCCGCAGGGCAAGAAAAAACCGCAGGGAAAGAAAAGGCCGCAGTGGAAGAAGCATCCGCAGGGGAAGAAGCACCCGCAAGGCAAGAGGGCACCAGGACTCCAGAAGGCACCGGCACGACCGCAAGGGGTATAGAGGCAGCGAGAACCCGCGCGCCCGGCTCAGGGCTTCGGTGCGCGCGTGAGGCACGCGCGAACCCGCGCGCTGAGCTGTGGGCTCGAGAAGGGCTTGGTCAGATAGTCGGTCGCGCCGGCGTCGAAGCCAGCGCGCGTGCTGCCCTCGTCGGACTGCGACGTGAGCATGAGGACCGGGAGGGAGACCGTCGCCGGATCGGCGCGGAGGGCTCTCAGCACGTCCAGGCCGTCGAGCTCGGGCATGACGAAATCGAGGATCACGAGGTCTGGCGTCTCCCGGCGCATCACCTCGAGGGCCTCGCGTCCGTTCGTGGCTTCGGTGAGGACGTAGCCGTCGTTCTGAAGCGCCCGCGTCGTGAGGCGGCGCATGACCGGGTCGTCGTCCACGATCAGGACGCGTGCCCCGGGAGCGACCGTGGCGGCTGGCGGGGGCGCGGTCTCGGGCCCGCCGGCGGGCGTGACGCCGCGGGGCTCCACGCGCGCGCGGCAGCCCTCGAACGCGCAGAACACCTCGATCGGCGAGCGTCGGCGCTCGGCAACGGCGCGCGCGCGCCGCTCGATCTCGGCGACCACGGCGTCGTCGTGGCTCGGGTCGTGGTGGGTCAGCGCGAGTCGCTTCACGCCGGCTGTGCACGCGAGCTCCACGACGTACTCGAATGTGCTGTGCCCCCAGCTCTTCCGCCACCGGTATTCCTCGGGCGTGTACTGCGCGTCGTGGATGACGAGATCGGCGTCGGCCAGGAAATGGGCGTGCCGGCGGTCGCCCTCGTGCAGGATCGATTCGAGCGGGCCGGGCGCGGCGTCCGTGCGCCAGAGGGCGCCACCGAACGGCTCGTGGTCGCACGCGTAGACGACCGCGGCGCCGTCGGCCTCGACGCGGTAGCCGAGCGTCACCGCGGGGTGGTTGAGGTACTGGGCAACGATCCGCGCGCCGCCGATCGTGTGCGCGCCCTCGCCCAGGTCGGTGTAGCTGAGCGTGGCGGGGAGCTGGCTCAGCTCCACCGGGAAGTACGAGAGCTCCATCTGGCGGGCGAGCGTGTCGTGGAGCGAGCGGCGGCCCCCCTCCGGGCCGTAGACGGCGATCGTGTTCCGGGGCTCGAACGCCGGCGCGAAGAAGGGAAAGCCCTGGATGTGGTCCCAGTGCGTGTGGCTGAAGAGGATGCTCGCGCTGACGGGCGCCACCGGGGGCGCCATGAGCGCTTCACCGAGCGGGCGCGCGCCCGTCCCGCAGTCGAAGATGAAGATGTGTCCCTCGGCGGTTCGCACCTCGACGCACGAGGTGTTGCCGCCGAAGCGGACCGTGTGTGAGCCCGGCGTGGGAATCGACCCGCGGGTGCCCCAGAACCGTACCTCCATATCAGCCGAGCGCCTCCAGCGTGGCCGTCTTCATTCGTCGATCCGGTAGACGCGCCGGACGTTCTCCCAGAGCATCTTCCGCTGGATCTTCGGGTCGATCCCGCGGAATTGCTCCTCGATCGCCTTCTGCGAGAACGGCCACGTGCCGTCGCGATGCGGGTAGTCGGAGCCCCACATGACGTTGTCGGGCGCGATCTCGGCCATCGCGCGCACGCCGTGGAAGTCCTTCTGGAAGGTCGCGTACATCTGGCGCTTGAAATAGGCGCTCGGCGGCAGCGGGAGCTCGAGGTCGTCGGCCAGCCGCTCCTCGTACGTGTCATCGAGCCGCTCGAGGATGTAGGGGAGCCAGCCGATCCCGCTCTCACCTAGCACAAGGCGGAGCTTCGGGTGGCGCTCGCACACGCCCGAGAGGATCACCGAGACGCAGATCTCGTCCATCTGCATCGGCGCGACGGTTGTCCACGAGCCGATGACCGCCGGGTGGCGGATCCCCTTCACCTCGTAACCGACGGTCGCGCCCCCTCCCTCGAAGACGTGGAACGAGACGACGAGGCCCGTCTCCTCTGCGGTGGACCACACGGGCTCCCACATCTCGTGCCACACGGGCATCGCCGAGCCCCACGGGACGAGCACGGCACCGTGCAGGCCGAGCGTGGCGCAGTGGCGCAACTCGTCCGCCGCGAGCGTCGCGTCGTGGTTGGGGAGACACCCGAGCCCGTAGTAACGACCGGGCTGGGTCTGGTTGAATTCGGCGATGTACCGATTGTACGCGTGATAGACGGCTGTGAGCATCTCGTGATCGGAGATGCCCTGGTGGGTGAACAGACCGCGCGAGATGCCGATGATCCCGTAGATCACCTCGGCTTCGACGCCATCGCGCGCCTGGTCTTCGCGGCGCTCGATCGGGTGCGACGGCCGCGTCTGCTTGCCCGTGGCGAAGCCCGCCTCGGCGAGGATCCGGCCGCGCTTGCCGCCCGTCACGCCCGGGCCGTAAACGCCGTACGGGCCGAGCACCGCGTCGCGCGACACCCACCACTTGCGCCCGTCGCGCTCGACGACGTGCGGCGCCGCGTCGCCCCACTTCGGGTCCATTCGCGAGGTGAAGGTGTCGGGCGGAAGATAGACGAGGTCCATGTGGCTGTCCGCCGACATGACTCGGAGCGCCATAGCCGCCGCCTCCTGGATGAGTCGAAATGCCGCGAGTTTTGAGTTTCGGCGAGAGTAGCCCCGCCGCTTCGGGAACGCAAGCGCCGCACGCGCGCCTGTAGAATAGGCGCGCATGAAGTCCACGGCTCGCGTCCCGGCGTAGGATGCGATTTCCCCACGGGCTGCGGGCGCTCAATCACCGCGACTTTCGCCGCTTCTACGCCGCGCAGCTCCTGGCACTCGTGGGGGGCTGGATGCAGACGGTCGCGCAGGCGTGGCTCGTGCTGCAGCTCACGGACTCGCCCTTCAAGCTCGGGCTCATCTCGACCCTGCAGTTCTCGCCGATCCTCATGTTCTCCCTCGTCGCTGGCGCGGTCGCCGACCGGCTGCCGAAGCGCGGGCTGCTCGTCACCACGCAGACGACGCTCGCCTGCCAGGCCCTGCTGCTCGGGGCGCTCGTCTCGACGGGCCGGGTCCAGTACGGGCACGTTGCCGTGCTCGGCCTTGTTCTCGGCTTCGCGAATGCCGTCGACCAGCCCGCCCGGCAGTCGTTCGTCATGGACATGGTCGGCAAGGGCGACGTGGCGAACGCGGTCGCGCTGAACTCCGCCGCGTTCAACGCGGCGCGAATCGTCGGGCCGGCGGTGGCGGGCGTGCTCATCGGCCGGGTCGGCGTCGGGCCCGTGTTCTTCATCAACAGCGTGGGCTTCGTCGGCGTCATTCTCACGCTGCTGCGGCTGGAGGCGCGCGGGCTGCCCGCGCGCGAACGGCGCGCGACGATGCTCGAGGAGATCGTGGAGGGGCTCCGCTACGCGCGCCGCACGCCGCGGCTCCTGCTCGCCCTCGGGCTCGTCCTCAGCGTGAGCCTCTTCGTCTTCAACTTCACCGTCTACGTGCCGCTGCTCGCGCGCACGGTGCTCGGCCTCGGCGCGGAGGGCTTCGGGTTCCTCATGGCCTCGCTCGGCGTCGGCGCCGTGGCGGGAGCGCTCACGGTCGGCGGATTCGGCTCCCGCGAGCCCGAGCTCGGGCGGATGTTCCTGTCGGCAGCCGTCGCCTTCGCGGCGCTGCTCGGGCTCGGCCTGAGCCGTCACGCCTGGACGGCGGCGCCCCTCCTCTTCGTCACGGGCTACTTCGGCATCATGCTGATGGCGACCTGCAACACGTCCATGCAGCTCAGGGCGCCCGACGCGCTCCGCGGCCGCGTGATGAGCCTCTACACGTGGGTGACCGGCGGCGTCTTCCCGATCGGCGCCTTCCTCGTGGGCTCGATCTCGCAGGCGTGGGGCGTGTCGGCGGCGTTCCTCTGGAACGGGACGCTCGGGCTCGTGACCCTCGGAGGGATCATGCTCTGGTGGCGGCTCCGCGCGAGAGCGCCGAGGCCCGTCTAACCCCTCGCCGCGTACCCCTTGGCCTTGAGCGCCTCGGTGATCTCGCCCAGGATCGCGGGGTCGTCGATCGTCGCCGGCAGCGTGTACTCCTGGCTGTCCGCGATCCGCTTCATCGTGCCGCGCAGGATCTTGCCCGAGCGCGTCTTGGGTAGACGCTTGACGACGAGCGCGGTCTTGAACGCGGCGACGGGGCCGATCTCGGCCCGCACACGATCGACGAGCTCGTGGACGATCGCCGCCTCGCTCCGCGTCACGCCCGCCTTGGTGACCACGAACCCGACGGGCACCTCGCCCTTGATCTCGTCGGCGACGCCGATCACCGCGCACTCGGCCACGTCCGGGTGGGCGGAGAGCACCTCTTCCATCGCCCCGGTCGAGAGCCGGTGGCCGGCGACGTTGATGATGTCGTCCACGCGGCTCATGATGTAGAGGTAGCCGTCGCCATCCTTGTAGCCCGCGTCGCCCGTGAGGTAGTGGCCCGGGTGCTTCGTGAGATACGAGGTCTCGTAGCCCGCGTCGTTGTTCCAGAGTGTCGGCAGGCACCCCGGCGGCAGCGGGAGCTTGATCGCGATCGAGCCGATCTGGCCCGCGTCCATCTCCTGATTGTCCTCGCTCAGCACGCGCACGTCATACCCGGGCACGGGCTTCGTCGGCGAGCCGGGCTTGACCGGGAGCATCCCGAGGCCGACGCAATTGGCGCCGATCGGCCAGCCCGTTTCCGTCTGCCACCAGTGGTCGATCACCGGCACGCCGAGGCGCGCGCGCGCCCAGAGGAGCGTGTCGGGGTCGCAGCGCTCGCCGGCGAGGAAGAGCGTGCGGAAGCGCCTCAGGTCGTGCTGCGCCATGTGCGTGCCCTGCGGGTCCTCCTTCTTGATCGCGCGGAACGCGGTCGGCGCCGTGAAGAGCACGTTGACGCCGTGCTGGGCGATGAGGCGCCAGAAGGCCCCGGGGTCCGGCGTCCCCACCGGCTTGCCCTCGTAGAGGATCGTCGTACAGCCCTTGAGCAGCGGGGCGTAGACGATGTACGAGTGGCCGACGACCCAGCCGATGTCCGACGCCGCCCAGTACACCTCGCCGGTGCCGACGCTGTAGATTCCCTCCATGGACCACTTGAGGGCGACCGCGTGCCCACCGTTGTCGCGCACGACGCCCTTCGGCACGCCCGTCGTGCCCGACGTGTAGAGGATGTAGAGCGGATCGGTCGCGGCGACCGGGACGCAGTCGGCCGGCTGGGCAGAGGCGATGAAGTCACCCCAGTCGAGGTCGCGCCCCCGGAGGAGCGGCGCCCGTTCTTGAGATCGCTGGAGGATCACGCAGCGCTCGGGCTTGTGCGCGGACAGCTCGATCGCGCCGTCGAGGAGCGGCTTGTAGGGGACGACGCGGCTCACCTCGATGCCGCACGAGGCCGAGAGGATGAGCCTGGGCTTGGCGTCGTCGATGCGCTTGGCGAGCTCGTTCGACGCGAAGCCGCCGAAGACCACGGAGTGGATCGCGCCGATGCGGGCGCAGGCCAGCATGGCCATCACCGCCTCGGGCACCATCGGCATGTAGATGATGACCCGATCGCCGCGCGCGATCCCCTGGCGTCGGAGCGCGCCGGCCACGCGCGCCACCGCGTCACGCAGCTCGTCGTACGTGAAGACCGTGAGCGTACTGGTCACGGGGCTGTCGTAGACGAGGGCGCGCTGCTTGCCGCGCCCGCGGTCGATGTGCAGGTCGAGCGCGTTGTAGCAGGTGTTGAGGACGCCCCCCGTGAACCAGCGGTAGAAGGGCTTTCGCGAGTCGTCGAAGACGCGATCCCAGCGCTTCTCCCAGTGGATGTCCTCGGCGGCCCGCGCCCAGAAGCCCTCCGGGTCCTTCATGGAACGGGCGTAGACCTCGTCGTAGACGCTCTTCGCCATAGGCGAACCCTCCCTGGACGCCGCCCCGGAGGGGCGGCGCGGGAAAGGTATCACGGCCTCTCGTAAGAGCAAGGGGCACTTACCGTATGGAGTCTCTTGACAAAACCGATCGATAATAGGTACTTTATCGGCCGATGCCCGTCACCGAGACGAAGGCCCAGCGTGTCGAGCGGCTCAAGCGCGAGCTGAACCCGTGGGAGGCGTACGCGGAGATCCAGCGCTTCGCGCGCGAGGGCTGGGAAGCGATCCCGCCAGAGTGGCTCGGCACTTACTTCCGTTGGTGGGGCCTTTACACCCAGGGCGACGGCGTCGGCGCGATCGGCGGCAAGGGCGGCGAGGGCAAGGCGACGCGCCACTTCATGGTCCGCATCAGGATCCCGAACGGTCAGCTGCAGGCCCACCAGCTTCGCACGATCGCCGGGCTCGCCGAGCGCTACGCGCGCGGCATCGCCGACATTACAGTCCGCCAGAACATCCAGCTCCACTGGGTGACGCTCGAGAGCCTCCCCGACGTCTTCCAGACGCTCTGGCGCACCGGGATCACCACGATGGGGGCGTGCGGCGACGTCACGCGCAACGTCACCGGCTGCCCGCTCGCCGGCCTGGACGCCGACGAGATCGTGGACGCCTCGCCGCTCGTCCACGCGGCGACGCGCATGCTCAACGGCAACCCCGCCTTCTACAACCTGCCGCGCAAGTACAAGGTTTCGATCACCGGCTGCCGGGTGTGGTGCTCGTACCCGGAAGTCAACGACGTAGGGTTCACGGCGCTCAGGCACCCGGGGACGGGGGAGATCGGCTTCGTCGTGCGCGTCGGCGGCGGGCTCTCGACCGACCCACGCCTCGCCACGCGACTGGATGCGTTCGTGCGCTGGCACGAGGTGCTGCCGGTCCTCCGGGCGGTCTCGGAGATCTTCCGCGACTCGGACGTGCTGCGGCAGAATCGCGAGAAGGCGCGGCTCAAGTTCCTCTTCCTCCAGCACGGCTGGACCGCGGAGAAATTCCTCGCGGCGGTCGAGGATCGCCTCGGATTCGCCCTCGAGCACAGGGCGCCCGACGACCCGCCGGAGGACGTCTACCGTGACCACGTCGGCATCCACCGCCAGAGGCAAGAGGGATTCGTCTACGCGGGCGTCGCGGTGCTACGCGGCCGGCTGACGCCCACCGACATGCGCCGCTCCGCGGACCTGGCGGAGCGCTACGGCACCGGCGAGCTCAGGACGACCAGCATGCAGAACCTCCTGATCCCGAACGTCCGCCGTGAGCGCGCGGGAGCGCTCGCGGACGAGCTCGAGGCCGCCGGGCTCCGGCTCGACGCCTCGCCCTTCTGGCGCGGGACCGTCGCGTGCACGGGCTCCGAGTTCTGCAAGCTGGCCCTCACCGAGACGAAGGGGTTTGCGCGCGCCCTCGTGGAAGAGCTGGAGCTTCGGTTGCCCGGCTTCGACGAGCACCTGAAGCTCCACGTGACGGGGTGCCCGAATAGCTGCGGCCAGCACTGGATCGCCGACATCGGCATCGAGGGCAAGAAGGTCAAGGTGGACGGCGCGCTCGTGGACGCCTACTACTTCTGCGTCGGCGGCGCCCTCGGCCGCCACTCCACCACGGCGCGGCCGATCGGGCTCCGCGTCCCCGCGACGGACGTCGGCGCGGCGATCGAGCGGCTGCTCCGCGCGTTCCTCGCCGAGCGCCTCCCCGGGGAGAACTTCCGGCAGTTCTGCGCCCGCCACACCGACGAGGAGCTCCGCGCGCGGCTCGCGGGCGGACTCGTTGAGGTGGTGGAGCGCGACGTCCCGGCCGGCCGCCCGCCGCACGGGGTGGACGGCTGAGATGGGCTTCTTCCCGGTCTTCCTCGAGCTGGCCGGCCGGCGCTGCCTCGTCGTCGGCGGCGGGCTCGTCGCCGAGCGCAGAGTGGAGGGCCTTCTAGCGGCAGGCGCTGCGGTGACGGTGATCTCGCCGGCTCTCACACCACGTCTCGCCGCGCTCGCGTCCGAAGGGCGGATCAGTCACGAGCCACGCGGCTACCGCACCGGCGACCTCGACGGCGTCGACCTGGCGTTCGCGGCGACCGACCGCGGCGAGGTCAACGCCGCCCTCGCCGCCGAGGGTCACGCGCGCGGGGTCTGGGTGAACGCGGCGGACGATCCCGCCAACTGCACGTTCATCCTGCCGGCCCTCGTGCGGCGCGGTGATCTCACCGTGGCGGTGTCCACGGGTGGCACGAGCCCAGCGCTCGCCCGCGCGATCCGAGAGGAGCTCGAGCGGTACCTCACGGCGGAGTACGCGACGCTGGCGGAGATCGCCGCCGAGGCGCGGCGCGCGATGCGCGCCGCCGGCCTGGTCGCCGACGCACGGACGTGGCAGCGCGCGCTCGGGCCCGAGGTGCGCCGGCTCATCGTCGAGCGAGGACCCGAGGCGGCCAAGCGCCACCTTCTCGAGCTCCTGGGAGTTACGTCATGCGCGTAGATCCTCGGAGGGGGGCTTCGCCCCCCTTCCGAAACCTCCCCCCAGGACCGGCTGCGCCGGCAAAGCCGGCGCTCGAACCTCGATCGACGGCCTCTTACTCCGGCGTGCGCGTAGGGTCGGTGGCGCTCGTCGGCGCCGGCCCCGGCGACCCGGGGCTGATCACCGTGCGCGGCCTCGAGCTCCTGCGGCGCGCCGACGTCGTCGTCTACGATCGCCTGGTGGATCGGCGTCTCCTCGCCGAGGCGCCGCGGGCGCGCCGTATCTTCGCGGGCAAGGCGAGCAGCGCCCATGCGCTCCCTCAGGAGCAGATTAATGCGCTCCTCGTCCGTCACGCGCGGCGCGGGCGGCGTGTCGTGAGGCTCAAGGGCGGCGACCCCTTCGTCTTCGGCCGGGGCGGCGAGGAGGCCGAGGCGCTGGCGCGCGCGCGGATCCCGTTCGAGGTCGTGCCCGGCGTGACCTCTGCCATCGCGGCCCCCGCGTACGCCGGGATCCCGCTGACTCACCGCGGGGTCGCGTCCTCGTTCGCCGTCGTCACCGGGCACGAGTGCGCGTCGGAGAGCCAGGGTCGCGTCGACTGGGCGCGGCTCGCCACCGCGGTGGACACGCTGGTCGTGCTGATGGGCCTCGAGCGTCTGCCGCAGATCGCGCGCGAGCTCGTCGCCCACGGGCGGGCGGCGGCGACGCCGGTGGCGCTCGTCCGCTGGGGAAGCACCGACTGGCAGGAAACGGTCGTCGGCACGCTCGCCGACATCGCCGAGAGGGCGCGCCGCGCGCGGCTGGAGCCGCCGGTCGTGACGGTGATCGGCGACGTCGTCGCGCTGCGGGAGCGCCTCGCATGGTTCGACGAGCAGGCACTGCCGATCGGAGCGGTACGATGAGCAGCGAGCTTTCGGCGCCGATCGGCATCCTGGACGAGCACCCCGAGTGGTCGGCCCGCCTCATCGCCGAGCTCGAGCGGCGGCGGCTGCCGTTCGAGAAGATCGACCACTCCAACCACGGCTACGATCCGCGCGACCGCAGGCGGCGCTACGCCGTCGTCGTGAACCGCACGAGCCCGTCGTCGCACCGCCGCGGCCACGCGAGCGTGCTCTTCTACGCCGAGGCGCTCCTGAGCCACTACGAATCGCTCGGGATCCCTGTGATCAATCCCGTGGCGGCCTACCGGTTCGAGAAGTCCAAGGCGCTCCAGGTGGAGCTCTTCGAGCGGCTTGGCCTCCCGTATCCGCCGACGGTCGTCGTGAACCACCGCGCCGAGCTCGTCAAGGCGAGCGCGGGCTTCTGCTTCCCGGTGCTGGTCAAGCCCGGCGTCGGCGGCTCCGGGGCGCTCATCGAGCGGTTCGACTCGCGCGTGGACCTCGAGGCTGCGGCCGAGCGGCTGGACTTCGGGCCCGACGGGACCGCGCTGCTCCAGGAGTACGTCGAGTCGGAGGACGGCGCCATCGTGCGTGTGGAGGTGATGGACGGGCGCTTCCTCTACGCGATCCGCATCGTCAGGACCGCGACCGACTTCAACCTCTGCCCGGCCGACCTCTGCGAGGCCCCGCCGGTCCTGGCCTCCGGCGACCTGGGCGCGTGCCCGGTGGACCCGAGGCCGGGGCTCACGGTCACCCGCTGGGACGCCCCGCCGGACGTGGTGGACGCGGTGCTGGCGCTCACACGCGCGGCGTCAATCGACATCGGGGGCGTCGAGTACCTCGTCGGCGGCGCCGACGGCCGCGTGTACTTCTACGACATCAACGCCACGTCCAACTTCGTCGCGAACGCCCCGGCGGTGCTGGGCTTCGACCCCACGCCGCGCTTCGCGGATTACATCGTCAGCGTTGCGACCCGGGGCAAGGCCCGCGCCACGGCCTGACGACAGACACCACCTCATCAGGGAGGGACACATGTCACTGAGACTCGGAGACGCCGCACCGGACTTCATCGCCGAGACCACCGAGGGCCCGATCCGGTTCCACGAGTGGATCGGCGACCGCTGGGCCATTCTCTTCTCGCACCCGCGCGACTTCACGCCCGTCTGCACGACGGAGCTGGGCTACGTCGCTCGCCTGAAGCCGGAGTTCGACAAGCGGAACGTGGCCGCGATCGGTCTGTCGATCGACCCGCTCGACTCCCACCGCGGCTGGGCGGCCGACATCAAGGAGACCCAGGGGTACGCCCCGAACTTCCCGATCATCGCCGACCCGGAGCGCAAGGTGGCGAACCTCTACGGGATGATGCACCCCGCCCACGACGAGGTCTACACGGTCCGGACGGTCTTTGTCATCGACCCGAAGAAGAAAGTCCGCCTGACGATCACGTACCCGCAGACCACCGGGCGCAACTTCGACGAGATCCTGCGTGTGATCGACTCGCTCCAGCTCACCGACGCCCACAAGGTCGCGACGCCCGTCAACTGGAAGCAGGGCGAGGACGTCATCATCGTCCCGGCCGTGAGCGACGAGGAGGCGCGCGCGAAGTTCCCCAAGGGCTGGCGGGCGCTCAAGTCGTACCTCCGCCTGACGCCCCAGCCCGGTCGGTGAGCGGGCGCGCTCAGGGCGTCAGCGCGATCGCCCGGAGCGGCGAGCCGCTGGCGCCCTGGATCCGGAGGGGTGTCAGGATCAACAGGACGACGTACGCCTTGGCGTCCCCGAGCGCCTCGAGGTTCGCGTTCTCGACGATATAGATCCCGCTGTCGGCGAGGAGCATCATGTGGACGCTGAAGAGCTCCTTGCCGTACGCCGCCGGGCGCTTCTCGAAGGTCGCGGTGTCGTCGCCCGCCAGGCGCACGCCCTTGGCGATGATCCAGCGGGCGCCGTCCTGTCCGGGCCCGGGTGACTGCTCGCCGAGGTACTTCGCGTTGTCCTTGGCGAAGTATTGTCCCCACCCTGTGCGGATCAGGAGCGAGTCGCCGCGGCGTACCTCCACGCCCTGCGCCTTCAGCGTCTGGTCGAGGTGGGCGGCGCTGATCTCGAAGCCGGGCGGCAGCGGGTCCGGACGCCCGCCGGCGAGCTGCCGCGCAACGTCGAGGAACACCGCGCGGTTCACCATGAGGTCGGTCGGGAAGCTCTCGATCCCGAGATCGGCGCCGATGCCTCCCGGCGTCGCGGTGGCGGCGACGGCGTCCACGCCGCCGTGGAGCTTGAGGTCGCGCCCGATGTGGCCGATGGCGTCGATCGTGGGCGCGCCGTGCTGGCCGCTGAAGTACATGATGTCCGACGCCCAGGAGACGCGGCTCCCCGGCGCCTGCCCAAAGATCTCGTAGGTCATCTTGTGCGTGCGGTTGAGCGCGAACGAGTACGGTGGGTTCAGCGAGAGGATCGGCGACTGCTCGCTCCAGACGAACGACAGGTCGAACACCCGCGCGCCCTTGACCGTCCGGATCAAGTCGTCGGCCGACGGTCGGCCCTGGCCGCTCGCCGTCCCGGCGAGCGCCCCCGCCGCGCCCAGCGCCCCCGCGGTCTTCAGCACGTCCCGCCGAGAGAGATCACTCATGGCCTCCTCCTCGCGCCGACGGTAGCCGCGCGCGAGCGGGTTCGCAAGGACCGTTTTTGACTCGCCCGTGATGCGCGGGCGGATCGGGTTATCATGAGCCGGTGATGAGCGGCGAGTTTCGCGACGTCTACCGCACCGAGCTCACCCCCGCGAGCTTCCTCACGCGCAGCGCGTACGTCTTCCCGCAGAAGACCGCCGTCGTCCACGGCAGCAGGCGCTACAGCTACGCACAGCTCGGGGAGCGCGTGCACCGCCTCGCCTCGGCGCTGCGCGGAGCGGGGATGAAGAAGCACGACCGGGTCGCGTTCCTCTGCCCGAACATCCCGGCGATGCTCGAGGCACACTTCGGCGTGCCGGCCGCCGGCGGGATCCTCGTCGCCGTCAATACGCGGCTCGGCTCGGACGAGATCGGCTACATCCTCAAGCACTCGGGCTCGCGGTTCCTTTTCGTGGACCACGAGCTCGAGGGACTCGTGAAGCCGGCCGACCTGACGGGCGTGCGGGTCGTGCGCGTCGACGATACCGGCGCGGTGGGCGATCCCTACGAGGAGTTCCTCGCGACCGGCTCGCCGGATCCGGTCGAGAGCTGGCTCGACGACGAGGACGAGACGATCTCGATCAACTACACCTCGGGCACGACGGGCCGTCCCAAGGGTGTCATGTACTCGCACCGTGGCGCGTGGCTCAACGCGGTCGGCGAGGTGATCGAGGCGCACATGAGCTTCGACACGAAGTACCTCTGGGCGCTCCCGATGTTCCACTGCAACGGCTGGTGTTTTCCCTGGGGCGTCACCGCCGTCGCCGGCACCCATGTCTGCCTGCGCAAGGTCGAGTCCGCCCGGATCTGGGAGCTGATCGACAAGGAGGGCGTCACCCACTACAGCGGCGCGCCGACCGTCCACATCGGCGTCGTCAACGACCCGAAGGCCCACAGGCTCAGGTACCCGGTCACGGTGTGCGTCGCGGGCGCCCCGCCCTCACCGACGCTCCTCGGCAAGCTCGGGGAGCTCGGCTTCCGACCCGTCCATATCTACGGCCTCACCGAGACGTACGGCCCGCACACCGTGTGCGCGTGGCACGCGGAGTGGGACGCGCGGCCGCTCGAGGAGCAGGCGCGCCTCGCCGCCCGCCAGGGGCAGGGCTACGCGCTCTTCGATCTCGTGCGCGTCGTGGACGCCGACATGCACGACGTGCCGAAGGACAGCGTCACGCTCGGTGAGGTCATCATGCGCGGCAACAACGTCATGACGGGCTACTTCGAGCAGCGCGACGCGACCGCTGAGGCCTTCCGCGGCGGCTGGTTCCACTCCGGCGACCTCGCCGTGTGGCACCCCGACGGCTACATCGAGCTGCGCGACCGGAAGAAGGACATCATCATCTCGGGCGGTGAGAACATCTCGACGATCGAGGTCGAGCAGACCGTTGCCAAGCACCCTGCCGTGCTCGAGTGCGCGGTGGTCGCGATCCCCGACGAGAGGTGGGGCGAGCGGCCCAAAGCGTTCGTCGCGCTGAAGCCGGGGACGAAGGCGACCGAGCAGGAGGTCATCGAGTTCTGCCGCCGGCACATCGCTCACTTCAAGTGTCCCGCCGCCGTCGAGTTCGGCGACCTGCCGAAGACCTCCACCGGGAAGGTCCAGAAGTTCGTGCTGCGCGAGAAGGAGTGGCGGGGCAAGGAGAAGCGGATCAACTAAGTTCGCCGGTCTGAAAGATGTCCAGCATGAAATGTCCTCGGTGCCAGCAGGAAGCTCCTTCTGACGCTGAGTTCTGTCCGGAGTGCGGCGCGAAACTCGCTGCTCTGTGCTCGCAGTGCGGGACCGCGAACGCACCCATCCATAAGTTCTGCAAGAAGTGCGGTCAGTCCCTGACTGCCGCGTCGGGCGTCGACCCAGAAGGCCGCCGGTTTGCGTCGCCCGACTCCTATACCCCCAAGCATCTCGCTGAGAAGATCCTCACCTCCAAGAGTGCCCTCGAAGGCGAGCGCAAGCTCGTCACTGTGCTCTTCGCCGATCTCAAGGGCTCCATGGAGCTGCTCGCTGACCGCGATCCCGAGGAGGCGCGGAAGCTCCTCGACCCGGTGCTCGAGCGGATGATGGAGGCCGTCCATCGCTACGAGGGCACGGTGAATCAAGTCATGGGCGACGGGATCATGGCGCTCTTCGGCGCTCCCCTCGCCCACGAGGACCACGGCGCGCCATCGGCAGCGATCTGCACATGGACTACACGGCCGTGGGCCAGACGACGCACCTCGCCGCGCGCATGGAGCAGCTCGCCGATCCCGGCGCGATCGTGATCACGCCCGATACGCTGGCGCTGGCCGAGGGCTACGTCGCCGTGAAGTCCCTGGGCCCCGTGTCGGTGAAGGGACTCGCCGACGCGGTGGAGGTCTACGAAGTGACGGGGGCGGGCCCGGCGCGCACCCGCCTGCAGGCGGCCACCCGCCGCGGGCTGACGCGGTTCGTCGGCCGCGACGCCGAACTGGAGCAGCTCCGTCGCGCCCAGCGGCTCGCCGGCAACGGACATGGTCAGGTAGCGGCGATCGTCGCCGAGGCGGGCGTGGGCAAGTCGCGTCTTGTTTACGAGTTCACGCACTCCCGTCACCTGCAGAACTGGCTGGTCCTCGAAAGCGCCTCGGTCTCGTACGGCAAGGCGACGAGCTATCTGCCGGTGATCGATCTCCTCAAGGGTTACTTTAAGATCCACGACCGGGACGACCCCCGCGAGATCCGCGAGAAGGTCACGGGCACGGTGCTCACCCTGGACGAATCCCTGAAGCCAACGCTGCCAGCGCTGCTGGCCCTGCTCGACGTGCCTGCGGACGACCCTGCGTGGCAGACGCTCGACCCGGCCGAGCGTCGGCAGCGCACGCTCGACGCTGTGAAGCGGTTGCTGCTCAGGGAAGTGCGCGAACAACCGCTCCTCGTGATCTTCGAGGACCTCCACTGGATCGACGGCGAGACTCAGGCGCTACTCGACGGCTTGGTCGAGAGCCTGGGGTCGGCGCGCCTGCTGCTGCTCGTAAACTACCGCCCCGAGTACCAGCACGCCTGGGGCAGCAAGACGGCCTACAGCCAGCTGCGGCTGGACGCGCTCCCGGCCGAGAGCGCCGCGGAACTGCTGGATGCACTCCTCGGCGACGATCCCGGGCTGGCGCCGCTCAAGCAGCTCCTGGTCAAGCGGGGGAACCCGTTCTTCCTGGAGGAGACGGTCCGAACGCTGGTGGAGACGAAGGCGCTGGTCGGGGATCGTGGCCGGTACCGGCTAAGGCAATCGGTCCAGGCGATCCAGGTCCCGCCCACGGTCCAGGTGATGCTAGCGGCGCGGATCGACCGGCTCCCTCCGGAGGACAAACGTCTGCTGCAGACGGCCTCCATCCTCGGCAAGGTCGTGCCGCTCGCGCTGCTCCAGGCGATCGCCGAGATCCCGGACGAGGCGCTCCGTCGCGGACTCGACCACCTGCAAGCCGCCGAGTTCCTCTACGAGACTGGGCGCTATCCGGATCTCGAGTACTCGTTCAAGCACGCGCTCACTCACGAGGTGACATACAAGGGTCTGCTGCAGGAGCGCCGGCGCGAGCTTCACGCGCGGATCGTCGACGCGATCGAAACGCTCCATCGCGATCGCCTCGGCGAGCACACCGAGCGGCTCGCCCATCACGCCCTCCGGGGCAAGCTCCAGGAGAAGGCGGTGCACTATCTCCGGCAGGCCGGACTCAAGGCGGCCGCGCGGTCGGCGCTCCAGGACGCTCGGGGCTGGTTCGAGCAGGCGCTGAGTGTCCTCGAGACGCTGCCGGAGAGCCGATCCACGCTGGAGCAGGCCGTCGACATCCGTCTCGAGCTGCGAACGGTGCTGCACCAGCTCGGTGAAGTCCGGCGGGCGCTCGAGCACCTGCGGGCGGCCGAGACCCTGGCCGAGCGATTGAACGACGACCGCCGACGTGGTCGCGTCTGTGCGTTCATGACCAACATCCACTCGCTGCTCGGCGAGCTGGACGAGGCCGCTGCCTCTGGAAGGCGCGCACTCGAGATCGCAACGATGCTCAGGGACATCCCGCTGCGCATCCTCAGCACGGGCTTTCTCGAGCAAGCGCGTTATTTCCGGGGCGAGTACGAGCAAGTGGTGGAGCTGGCTACCGACAATCTGGCGGCGTTGCCCGGGGACCGGGTCGACGAGTATTTCGGACACTCCGCACCGGCGTCGGTGTTCAATCGCCAGTGGCTGGTCCTGAGCCTCGCCGAGCTCGGCCGATTCACCGAGGCGGCCGAGTACGCAGCCCAGATGGTCCGGCTCGCCGAGCCGACGCAGCGTGCGTTCACTGTCGGTCTGGCGTACCTCGCCGCGAGCACGCTCCACCTCCTCAAGGGTGACTGGGCCGAGGCGCGCCCGCTGATCGAGCACGGGGTCGCTGCGGCCCGGAGGGGGAATGTCGTCCTCCACCTCTTTCGCGCGGTCGCCGCCTCGGCCTGGGTCCTGGCGGAGCTCGGCGAAGCGAGCGGGGCGCTGAACCGGCTCCAGGAAGGCGAGCAGCACCTCGAGCGTAACGCGGCCAGGGGAGTCCTCGGCAATCTGGGCTGGGTTTATCTCATGCTGGGTCGCGCCTGCCTGCGGCTCGGCCGGCTCGACGACGCGCGGCGCCTCGGCGACCAGGCGGTCGAATCCTCACAGCGTCAGCCCGGGTTCGCGGCGCACGCTTTGCACCTGCTCGGCGACATCGCTACCCATCCCGACCGGTTCGATCCGGAGAGCGGCGAGGCCCACTACCGCGAGGCGCTGGCCCTCGCCGAGCCGCGCGGTATGCGCCCCCTCGTCGGCCACTGCCACCTCGGACTCGCCAAGCTCTACCGGCGCACGGGCCAGCGCGAGCAGGCCCGCGACCACCTCACCACCGCGACGACGATGTACCGCGTGATGGACATGCGGTTCTGGTTGGAGCAGGCAGAGGCGGAGATGAGAGGGCTGGCATGAGAACGATCGTGCTCATCATTGCCCCCGCTCCTCGGAAGGCGATGTCGTGAGAGTGCCGGCGCGCTTGTGGCCGATCCTCTCCGTGGTCGCCGCCGTCGTCGGGGTGGGCGCGTCGATTCTCCCCATCGCGGCCGCTCGGGCGCAGCGGACGGCGGCAGGGCAGGTACCCCAGTTCCAGGTGGACCCGTGGTGGCCCAAGCCCCTGCCGAACCAGTGGCTCATGGGCCAGGCCTCGGGCGTGGCGGTCGACCGCCAGGACCACATCTGGGTCATTCAGCGGCCGCGCACGCTGACCGAGGACGAGCGCGGTGCGACCCTCAGCCCGCCGCGCTCGCTCTGCTGCGCGCCGGCGCCGCCCGTCCTCGAGTTCGACGCCGACGGGAATCTCCTCCAGGCGTGGGGCGGCCAGGGGCAGGGCTACGACTGGCCGTTGAACGAGCACGGGATCTACGTGGACGCCCAGG
>QHTD01000308.1 GCA_003220675.1 Candidatus Rokuibacteriota bacterium
AGTGCACGTGGCTTCGGATGTAGCTCGGCACGGCCTGCTCGGGCCACTTCCACTCCTTGAGCGTCCGCGAGAAGAACTCGAGCCTCCGCGACGGCGTCGGAAAGCCGAGTCGCGGCACGCCGTCCACTTCGAGGCCGACCGCCTCGCCGCCCTTGACGACCACCTTCGTGACGGGATCCACCCGGGCGCCGTGGAGCTCGTCGGCCGAGAGCGGTTGCTCGTGGGTGTGGTAGACCTGGTCCTCGACGAGAAACGCGCCGTACTTCCGCATGTACGCGAGCGGCGTGAGCCCCTCCTTCGCCGCCGCCTCGGGGAGGCCGGGGACGCTGTGCTCGAAGATCCAGCGGTAGAGCTCCTCGATTCGGAGCTTCTGGCCCGGGCGGTCGGGCGACTCGAAGTATTTCCTCACGCCGAGGCTCCCGTCGGGGTCGATCCGCCACGAGAGCTCGATCCAGAACTCGTCCTCCTCCCACACCTGCCCGAGGCCCGCCGCCTCGTGGGCCTGCCAGGTGAGGTCGAAGGTCTTGCCCTGCCGCTCGAGCATCACGCGCAACACGGGCTGGCGGAAGCCGATCCAGCGGGCCGCATGAGTCTCCTGCGACATGAGGTCGTGGCGCTCCGAGGCGTGCCCCATCGGGAGCACGTAGTCGGCGAACCACGCCGTCTCGCTCCAGATGGGCGTGAGGCAGGCGTGGAGCTCGATCTTCTCGGGATCGGTCAGCACCTCGATCCAGGACATGCCGTCCGGGTTGGTCCAGACGGGGTTGTAGACGCGGGTGAAGTACACGGCGAGCTTGCCCCGGCCTTCCTTCAAGAAGTGCGGCAGGAGGTAGCTCATCTCGAAGAACGCGAGCGGGTACTCGCGCGGCATCAGGAGCTCGCTCCACACCTTGGCGGGCGGTGGCATCAGTGGCGGCGCGGGCACCGCCTTGTTCCAGGCGCTGGGCGCGGTGCCGCCGGGCGTGGCGACGGCGCCCATGAGCACCACGATCAGCTCGAGCGCCCGCGCCACCTGCCAGCCGCCGAGGTTGCCGGCGGCGGCGTTGCGCCAGACGTGGGTCGCGAGGGCCGAGCCGGCGCTGCCGATCGTGCGCGCGACCTCCACGATCGTCGCGGCGGGGACGCCGCTCTCGTTCTCGGCGAACTCGGGCGTGTAGCGCGCGTAGAGCTCGCCGAGCGCCTGCTCGAAGGCCTCGAAGCTCACGGGAAGGTCCGGCCGCTCCGCGCGGACGTACTCCTCCCAGTTCACCCAGCGGCGCACGAATTCCCGGTCGTAGAGCCGCTCGCGGACGAGGACGCTCGCCATCGCGAGCAGCAGCGCCGACTCCGAGCCGGGCCAGGGCGCGAGCCACCAGTCGGCCATCGACGCGGTGTTCGACAGCCGGGAGTCGATGACGCAGACCCGTGCGCCGCGTTCCTTGGCCTCGATGATCCGCTGGGCGTGCGGGTTGAAGTAGTGGCCCGTCTCGAGGTGCGAAGAGAGCAGCAGGATGAACCGCGCGTTCGCGTGATCGGGCGACGGCCGATCCATGCCGTGCCAGAAGGCGTAGCCCGCGCGGGCGCTCGAGGAGCACACGTTGGTATGGCTGTTGTGGCCGTCGATCCCCCAGGCGTGGAAGACGCGCTGGAGATAGACGAGCTCGTGGCCCGGGCGCCCGAGGTGGTACATGATCTCCTTGTGCCGGCCCTCGACGAGCGCCGCCCGGATCCGGCGGCTCACGTCGTCGAGCGCCTCGTCCCAGCTCACGCGCTCCCACTGGCCGCCGCCCCGGGGCCCGACCCGGCGCAACGGATAGCGGATCCGCTCCGGGTCGTTCACCTGGTTGAGGGTCGCGGGCCCCTTCGCGCAGTTGCGTCCGCGACTCCCCGGATGCGCCGGGTTGCCCTCGAACTTCTGGATTCCGAGCGTCTGCTTGTCGACGTAGGCGAGGAGCCCGCACGCCGCCTCGCAGTTGAAGCAGATCGTCGGGATCAGCGCGTAGCGGCGCGTGACCTTCCGCGGCCACGCGGCCGGGTCGTACTCTTCCCAGTCGTCCCAGCGCTCGACGGGTGGGTAGCTCCGGAGACCGCCCCGTGGCGGCGCGAGCTCGCGGGCCACAGGATGCAGTGGCTCGGGCGCTCGAGGATCCGTGGCGCTCACGACAGCGGCACCGACTGCCCGGCCTTGACCCAGAGGTCCTCGTAGATCCAGAGGCCGGCGAGGGCCAGCGCCCCGCCCAGCGCCGCCGAGTACGGGGTGGGCCAGACCAGGACGATCGGCAGCGCGGTGCCCGCCGCGATGACGCCGCCCCAGAAGGGCGTCTTCCACTCGCCGCGCGTGATGAGCGCCGCGGCGCGGGCGGCGTCGAGGCTCGCGTGGGGCACCAGCAGCTCGGCGGTGAGCACGAGCCCCTGGAGAAGGAGCGCGACCGCCATCACCATGCTCAGTGTCCACAGACCCCCGAGGTCGGCGCCGCTGACGAAGCCGACGATGAGCAGCGACGCGGCGCCGGCGACGAGCGCGGCGACGAGGAGCTGCGGGAGGAGGAGCGAGCTCTGCCAGAAGTCGCGGCCCTCCGCCTGCCCGAAGAGGAAGGCGCTATAGCCCGCGGACGCCCCTGCGAGGACGAGGGCGGGCAGCGCCAGGAAGGGGACGAGCTCGCCGGCGCCCGCCAACACGCTCGCGAGCCACAGGGCGGCGACGCCGCCGTAGGCGATGAGGATCCACGCTCCCCACACCAGCGAGGATCGATAGTTCGCCTTGAACAGGATGTAGTGGAAGCGCTCGGGGCGCTTGAGGTCGAGGACGAGGAGCGCCGTCGTCGCGAGCAGGAAGAGGAGCGCCAGGGCCGGCGCGGCGATCCCGAACAGGCCGCTCGACGGGGCGCCGCCGCCGAGCACCGCGACGGACGCGATCAGGAGCGGGCCGGCGGCGATGGACTTCGCCCACAGATACGCCGAGACCTTCCGTCCCCACGGCCGCGGCAGGTGCGGCACGTCGTAAACGGGACGGGAGAGCGCGCCGTCACCCTGGTCCTCCTGGACGGCGGCGACCATCCGCACGAGGTCGAGCTCACCCTCGGGCCGTTCCGCCCAGAGGTAGCGGTCCGTCGTCGACTGGAGCTGGGGCACGAGGGCCCCGGCGTCGGCGCCCAGGTAGTAGACCTTCGGCCGCGTGCCCTGCTCGGCCTTGCGCACCTGCACCGGCTCGCGAGCGACGAGCCGGGCGATCCGCGACCCGGGATCGTCAAGGTCGCCCGCGACGATCGCCTGCTCGGGGCAGACGATCACGCACGCGGGCTCGAGCCCCACCTCCACGCGATGGGCGCAGTAGTGGCACTTCGCGGCCGTCCGCGTGTTCGGGTCGATGTAGAGCGCGTCGTAGGGACACGCCTGCATGCACGACTTACAGCCGATGCAGCGGTCGCCGTCGAAGTCGACGATGCCGTCGGGCCGCCGGTAGAGCGCGACCGTCGGGCAGATCGTCACGCACGGGGCGCGGTCGCAGTGGTTGCAGCGGAGCACGGCGAAGGAGCGCCGCGTGTTCGGGAAAGTCCCCCGCTCGACGTACTTGACCCAGGTGCGGAAGGCGCCGAGGGGCACCTGGTTCTCCTCTTTGCACGCCACGGTGCACGCGTGACAGCCGATGCAGCGGCGCTGGTCGATCACGAAGCCGTAGCGCACGCGGCCTCCCCAAGGGTCAGCGCCACAGGAGATCCACCCAGACCCTGACCGCGGTCGTGGCGATGAAGACGCAGAGCGCCACACGGAGCCCGAGCGGCGGCACGCGCCGACTCACCACGGCGCCCAGCTGCGCGCCAGGCGCCGCCGCGGCGACAACCGCCAGGGTCGGGAGCAGCGGGACCTGGCCGGTCACGAGCTTGCCGACGAAGCCCGCCGTCGCCGCGAGCGCGGTGATCGCGAGCGAGCTGCCGATCGTCACACGGATCGGCACACCGACGACGACGAGGAGCAGCGGCACCAGGAGGAACGCGCCGCCCGCTCCCACGAGGCCCGCCGCCACGCCCACGCCGCCCGAGACGATCGCCGCGCGCGGCCGGCTGAACGTGAGCTGGCGGGCGTCGGGCGTGTGGTCGATGCCGTCCACCGGTACGAACATGAGAAACGCGGCGCCGGTCACCATGAGCGCGAAGACGAGCAGGAGCCAGCGCTCGTGCACGTACTGCGACACGAGCGCCCCGGCGAGCGAGCCCGCCGCCATCGCGGGGCCGCCCGCCCATGCGAGGTCGCGGTTCACCGTGCGGTGCCGCCGGTGGGCGAGCATGCCCGCCGTGGCCGCGACGAGCACCTGGGTCATCGTGACGCCCGCGACCGACTTGATGTCCAGCGCCCCGACCTCGATCAGCGGCGGCACGTAGAGCAGGAGCGGGATCATGACGATCGCGCCCCCGACGCCGAGCAGGCCCGCCACGAACGCGCCGACGAACCCGAGCGCCAGCAGGGTCAGAGCGAACGCGAGCGTCACCGGGTCCGCGCCGAACTTCGTTGGCCCGGCACTAACGCAGGCTCGAGTAGTACGCCGCGAGATCCCCGATCTGGTCGTCCGGGACCGTCTTCATCAGCGCTTTGAGCGCCTTGAGCGTCTCATCCGCGGGGTTCCGGCGGTCGGCCTTGAACAGGAGCATCTGGTGCCTGAGATAGCCGGGGGGCTGCCCGCGCAGGTCGGGACTACCCTTCGCGGCATCCCCCCTGCCGGACTCGCCGTGGCAAATCGCGCACTGCTTGGACGCCGCGCGACCCCGTTCGATGGCCGCGGCGTCCGGCCTCATCGCCGTGGGCTGGCGCGCCTGGCCCGTGAAGTAGGCGGCGAGGTCGTCAACGCCCGCCTGGATCACGTACTTCGCATACGGCTCCATCTCGGGCGATGGCCGCCGGCCCCCGGCGTAGTCCTCGATCGCTTTCTTGAAGTACCAGGGCGCGATGCCCGCGATGATCGGCATCGTGTTGGACGGGCTCTGGCCGCCCGGGCCGTGACACGCGCTGCAGGCGAGCGCCTTGGCGGCGCCGGGCCCGTCGAGCGGTCCGGCCGCGGCGACGCCGGCCACCAGAACGACGCCGAGGCTCAGTGAGCCTGCGACGAGACGAATGGTCGTTCGCATCGGGCGCTCCCTCCTCCGGCCTAGGCGAGAATGTCCTGCCAGATGCTCCTCGCCCAGCCGTCCGCGTGCTGGGCCCACTCGGCCGACTGGCTGGGGGTGAGCTTCTGCTCGATCTGGACGACCTTGCCGCCCTCGATCTTGTACGCGTTGACGACCGCGATCGCCTCGCGGTCGTTGACCCAGCTGTAGCAGGTGTTGCCCGGCGCCATCGACGGCACCTCCTTGCCGTTCAGCAGGTGGACGACCGCGACGGCGCAGATCTTGCCCATGGCGTTGGCGATGTTGCCGGACTTGGGCACCGGCAGCCCGATGGTCGAGTCGCCGACCACATGCACGTTCTTGTGCTTCACCGACTCGTACGTCACGTGATCGACCTCGCACCAGCGCTTGTCCGCGCCGACCAGGTCGGCCTGGACCGCGATCGTCCCGGCACGCTGGGGCGGGATCAGGTTGACGACGTCATACTTCACCCGGTCGCCGAAGTCCGTCGTCACCTCGCGCGTGGAGGGATCGACCTTGACGACCTTGTTGGACGCGCGGTACTCGAGGTTCGGGTAATCCTTCCACGCGGCGCGGAAGAGCGCGGCCTTCGAGACGACGTTCTGGTTCGCGTCGAGCACGACGAGCTTCGACTTGGGCTTGCGCGTCTTGAGGTACCACGCCACCTGGCACGCGCGCTCGTACGGGCCGGGCGGGCACCGGTAGGCGACGGGCGGCACCGTGAGCACGAAGACGCCGCCGTCGGGCATGGCCTCGAGCTGCCGCGCGAGCTGGACGGTCTGGCGGCCGGCCTTCCACGCGTGGAGCACGCGGTCCTGTGCCTCCGCGAGGCCGTCGACCTGCTCCCACTGGAACTCGACGCCCGGCGAGACGATGAGCCGATCGTACTCGAGATAGCCCTCGCCCACCCTGACACGCCTCGTGTCGGGCTCGATCGCGCTGGCCGCCGCATGGTAGACCTTGACGTCGTGGCTCCGAAGACCGCCGTACCCGAAGGTCAGGCTGTCGATCGAGCGGACGCCGGAGAGGACGAGGTTGCTGAACGGGCACGACACGAACTGCTGGTTCGGCTCGAGCAGGACGACTTCGATCGAGGGGTCGGCCAACCGCACGTACTTCGCGGCCGTCGCGCCGCCCCAGCCGCCGCCGATCACGACGACGCGGCGGCCTGCCTTGGGCGCGAAGTCGCCCTTGATCGCCGGCGCGCATCCCGCGACGCCCGCCGCGGCGAGGAGCCCGAGCCCGGCGCCCGTCCCCGACGTTCTGAGGAACTCCCTGCGCGTCAATCGTGTCATGACTCCCTCCGACTCGCTCGGGCGTTCTCCGCGGCGGCGCTCACAGCGCGCTGAATCGTCGAGTCTCCTCGTTCCAGGTCGCGCCGAGGGCCCACGCCGCCATGACGAGGACCACGAGGCCAATCGCGCCGCCCCAGCCGATCGCCGACGGCAGGAACACGGCGGCGCCGAGCTGCTGGAGGAGGCCGGCCTGCGCCGCGGCGAGGCGCGTCAGCGAAACGCCGAGGGCGAAGCAGGCGATCGCCGCCCAGAGCTTCACCTGGCCCTCGCCCGCGCGCCAGATCGAGCCGGCGCCGCAGCCGCCTGCCAGCGTCATCCCGACACCGAACGCGAGGCCCCCAGCGAGCGCGCCCGCGCCGGCGGCGGGAAAGACCCACTCGCTCTTGTCCTTGAGATCGGTGAACTTGAGGATCGCGAACCCGAGCGTGCTGATCACGAGCGCCAGCGCCGCGGCCCGCGTGTGCTCCGCGTCGCCGGTCATGAACGGCTCGCGGAACGCGCGCACGAGGCAGAAACGCGAACGCTGGAAGATGACGCCGAACGCGACGCCGAAGAGGAGGAAGACGCCCTGCGCGACGTAGCCGGCGCGCGAGTAGACGGCCGGCGTCGCGAGCAGGAGGACGAGCAGCAGCGCGCCGAGCCACGGCTGGCGGCTCGCCCGGGCATGCGACGGCGCCAGGTACACGCGCCCCGCGCCGCTCGACCACCGGGGCCGGTGCTCTGTCTCCCAGACCAGGTAGCGGAGCCCGAGGATCGCGCCCACGCCGAGCCCGAGCATCATGGCGAGGCCCGCGAGGGAGAGCGCGCTCGTCGCCGAGAAAAAGCCGCCGATGTTGCAGCCGAAGGCGAGGACGGCGCCGACGCCCATCAGGAGCCCGCCGATGGCGCCCTTCGCGAGCTCACCCCGCGGCGGCAGGCGGATCGCGAACTCGCTCGACAGGAGCGCGGCGACGAGACCCCCCAGGAGGACGCCACCATTGAGGAGCGACCCCGAGTAGAGCCACGGGACCAGGAGATCGGGGCGGCGCACGATCCCGAGACCCGTCAGCACCCAGTCGCCCCAGTTGCGC
>QHTD01000309.1 GCA_003220675.1 Candidatus Rokuibacteriota bacterium
GCTGGGACGCGCTGTTCGGGCTCTACTTCGATCGCCTGGTGCCGCTGCTCGGCGCGCTCGTCGCCGGCGACCGCGCCGCCTATACCTACCTCCCGCAGTCGGTCGAGCGCTTCGTCACGCCGGACGAGCTGGCGCGCCTCATGGAGAAGGCGGGGCTGCGCGACGTCGGCTACCGGCGTTGCGGCCTCGGCACAATTGCCATCCACCTCGGCGTCGCCTAGCGCCATGTCCCAAAAGTTCGACCTCAGGTGATTCTGGCGGCCCGCATCTAGCGGGCCAGGGGGTGCAAGACGTCGATCGCCCAGCCCACGTTCAGGCGCTCCCCCAGCCACCCCGGGGTGGTGGTCCGCGCGTTCAGGACAAGCCCCTCGGCATCGTGCTGTGCTCGTAGGATCTTGACGGGATCGCCGCGCACCTCCCGAGGAGGCGGCACCTCGGGCAGAGGCCGCCCGTCCGGGCGCCGGAACCGGAGCTCGCCGTCTGATTGTCGATCCACCTGGTAGCCCTCCTCGTGGACCGCGCGGTGGTGCCGGCGACAGAGAAGCGCGAGGTTCGAGAGCGTCGTCGGGCCGCCGTGCGCCCAGTGGCGGATGTGGTGCCCCTGGCCGAACGGGAGCCCGCAGCCGGGAAAGCGGCAGCCCCGGTCCCGGTGGTGGAGCACCCGCCGAATGGCCGGAGGGATGGTCCTGGTGCGGGCGCCGACCTCGACGACCTGACCATCCGGGGCGTGCCGCATCACCACCCGGCTCGCATCGCACGCCAGGCGCTGCGACGTTTCCGCGGAAACGTGCGTCCCGTCCTCGAGGACGGACTGGCCGGGCGCGTCCGGATCCGCCAGCACCGGAGCATCGACGTGGACGACGACCTGGTACCGCTCTCCCGGCGCGCCGGGATCTATTCCAGAGTGGAGGGCCGTCTCCGCGAGCAGGGCCAGCGCGTCCGCCTGCTGCTCGGCCATGGTGGGCGTTTTCGCGGAAACGTCCGGCGAGGGCGTTTCCGCGGAAACGTCCGCGCGACGCTGCTGGTACAGCGCCTCGCGCGCGGCGGTCAGCGCCTGCACGAGCAGAGCGCCGACCTCCGGCGCGAGCCGTCCCCGGATGACCACCATGCCGTCCTCGTCCTGATACACGTGCAGCGCCCGGCTCGCGTGCCGCCGGGCGGTCTCGCGAGCCTCGGCCTTCCGATCCACCCGCCGCCACCCGCGAACGATCCGCTCGACGTGCGCGGCGGTGCCGGCCCTACCCACCGCCAGCAGCCGCGCTTCGGTCTCGGGAGTGGCCACGCGGGTCAGCGCCCGCACCTTGGCGTACGAGAGCTCGCCCCGGGCGAGAGCCCGGGCCAGCAGCGGCAGCGTGCCCAGGGCGTGCGCGACGCGGACGCGCTCGCGGGCCGCGCCCGGGTCGAGCCCCACTCGCCAGGCCAACCAGGCTGCGCAGGAGCGGAAGCCGGTGTTCCAACCACCGCGGGCGTCGAACTCGCGAATCAGGTCCAGAAGGTGCGCAGTGGCGGCCTCGATGTGCGCCGACAGCTCGGCGATCTCATCACCCAGCTGATCCAGCTCGGCGGCAGGCTCCAGGGCGGTGGGAATGTCGGGCGTGCGGATTTCCATGAACGAGTCCCCCTTCCGCTGGGGCGACTCTACACCCTGGTTTTCGAGCCGCCGTGGTACCTACAGGATGGACGATCGCGCCGCGATCCATGACTTTTCGATGCGAACGCGGCCATGCCGGCGTCGCCGGGCCCGCGCGCGCCGCTGAGCCGGCATCTGCGAGGGGCTGACGGAACGCGGCCATCCCTCATGCTGAAAGCTGTCAAGCGGAATCTTTTCCTGAGCGCCTCGCTCGCTCTCGAACGCCAGGTTGATCAACCTGGTATCCTGCCGGAGCGTAATGGACGGAGTCATCGACCTTCTCGTCCGGCACGGGTACCTGGTCGTCTTCGGTTGGGTGCTCGCCGATCAGATCGGGCTGCCGCTCCCTGCCGTGCCGTTCCTTCTGGCCGCCGGCGCCCTGGCCGGGAACGGTCGGTTGAGCGTGGCGCTCATCCTCGCCGCCGCCGCGCTGGCCTCGCTAGCGAGCGATACGGTCTGGTATTGGATCGGCCGCGTCGGCGGCGGCCGCGTTCTCCGCTGGCTGTGCCGGATCTTTCTCGAACCCGACTCGTGCGTCCGGCGCACCCAGGACGCCTTCGGCCGTTACGGCGCCCGCTCGCTACTGTTCGCCAAATTCGTGCCTGGCTTCAACACGGCGGCGCCTCCGCTGGCAGGTATCATCCGGATGCCGTTGCTCGAATTCCTCGTGTTCACCGGGCTCGGCGGCGTGATCTGGGCCGGGGCCTTCGTCGGCGTCGGCTGGCTGTTCAGCTCCCAGCTCGAGCTGGCGGCGAGCTACGCCGCGCGCCTGGGGAGCTTGGTCATCGTGCTGCTGGCTGTAGCACTCGGCGCCTACATTGCCTGGAAGCTCATCGCGCGCCAGCGCTTCTTGCGGAAGATCCGGATCGCCAGGATCACGCCGGCGGAGCTCAAGACCAGGCTGGACGCGGGCGAGGACATGATGGTGGTGGACCTGCGCCATCGGGTGGACTTCGAGGCCGAGCCATCGATCATTCCCGGCGCCCTCCACCTGACGACCGAGGAGTTGGAGGCGCGGCATCTCGAGATCCCGCGCGATCGGGAGATCGTGCTCTACTGCACCTGACCCAGCGAGGCCTCGAGCGCCCGGGCGGCGCTGCTCCTACGACGTCGCGGCATCGAACGCGTGCGGCCCCTGGCCGGCGGCTTCTACGCCTGGCGCGCCAGCGGCTATCCGATGATCGGCCTCCAGCGAGCGGCGACGTCATCCTGAATGTGCTAACCTGTTGACGTGAAGCGCTTAGACGAAAGGGTCCGATCGTCCCAAGAGTCTCTCTCGGAAGCAACTAGGTCGGTGCCGCGCTGGATCCAAATCGTTGGCATCGGCGCAGCCATTCTCCTCGCTGCAATCCAGCTGATACGACACTAAGCCGTTCCGGGTGAGCCAGGCGCTATCGAAGACTATCGTCTGGGTAGTCATCCTTGTCACGCCGTCTGCCCTGGTCTACGAAGCCTACGCACTCCTCAACGATCACGTGACGATCTCACGCTTTCTTCGTGGTTTGGCGGAGAGCCACCATCCCGTCTATTTCTTCGCGGGAATCATCTCCGCTTTCTTGTTCCTCATTGTTCTGGTGGGCACGAATCTACCGCTCCTGATCCGCGCCGCGGTGCTTGCTTGGCTGTTCGTCTTCAGTCACATCTTTTGGGGCTTTTGAGAGCCGCGCCCAAAGGTCTGAGTGACAGCACTACCCCGCCAAGGGGTGCATGACGTCGATCGCCCAGCCCACGTCCAAGCGCTCTCCCAGCCAACCAGGCCTCGCCGTCCGCGCGTGGATGCGGAGCCCCTGCGCCTCGTGCCGCGCCCGGAGGGCCTGGACGGGATCAGAGGGCGTCGCAGCGGGAGGCGGCACCTCGGGCAGGAGCCGCCCGTCCGGGCGCCGGAACCGGGGCTCGCCGTCGGGTTGTCTTCGGACCCTCTAGTCCAACGTGTACATCGGCCGGCGGTCGATCAGCGCCAGCCAACCGCGCGCGATTCGGTAGATGAACCACAACCCCACGGCACCAAGCGGAGCCCAGGCGATAAGGATGCCGATGCCCAGCGTGGCCACCACGAACAGCAGGCAGAGCGTCACCCACAGCAGGCCGAACCAGAAGGTGCGAATCTGCCAGCGGAAATGCGATTCGAGCCACGTCCCGCGCGCCTCGCTCCGCTTCGCGTAGTTCAGGATGACGGCAATGATGGAAGGCCAGCCGGTGAGAAACGCGCCCACGACGGTGGCAGCGCCAATGATCCCCGTGATGAGGCTGGCGGCGTGCAGGCCGTAGATGACGTGGATCAAGATGATCAGGGACCGGCGTGGCTCGTTGGTGGCGCTCAAGGCTCACGACTCGACCGAACGCGCTACTGGCGCCTTATTAGCTCCGAGCCCGAAACGGCTTCAGGGCGACGTTGAACACGTACAGATTCTCCGTGCTGCTCCCCGCAGGACGCATCGGTTCGACGATCAGGCGTTGCCGCTCGGCCTTGGAGATCGAGCTCAGGAGGATGTCATCCCGGTTGTACTTCTCTCCGGCGAAGTACATCTGGGTGACCATCATGTTGAAGAACCCGCCGTACACCTTGAAATGGATGTGCGGTGGTCGGACCCAGCCTCCCGGGACCGGATACGCGCCCGGCTTGATGGTCTTGAACGAGTACTTGCCGTCGGCGTCCGTGGTGGCTTCGCCGAACCCCAGAAAGTTCGGGTCCTTCGGGGCGGGATTGGGATCGGCGACGTGGGTATACCGACCTCTCGCATTGGCCTGCCAGATCTCCACCATGGCGCCCTTGACCGGCCGGCACTCTTCGTCGGTGACGCGTCCGGTGACCTGAATGATCTCGCCGTCCGGCTTTCCGGTCGCGCCCGGGACGACGGTCAGGTCGTTGTTGTGGACCACCGGCCGTGTACGGTCGAAGCCGTTCAAATAAAATGGTCCCTCGTCCTGCCGGGGCGTCTCCCGGCACTGCTCAGCGAGTGCCAGGCTGGGGACTGCGAGCGCAGCCCCGGAGACCAACACGGCCCGCAGAACGTCGCGCCTGGAGATCTGTCGATGCAGCACCATGCCGATTCCTCCTGTCACGGCCGAGGCCATCAGTAGAGGTCATCAGTATATGAGGATCGCGGGCGAGAGCAAGCCGGCCGCACCTCGCGCCTTGTCCCCGGGCTCGTTCGGGACTATTCTCGCCGAGACTTCCCGACCGATGCCGCAAGGAGCGACCGTGACGAGCCGACGCACACGACTGATCGCGGCCGGTGTGCTCGCCCTGATGTCGGCCGCTTCCACGGGCGCGCTCGCCGCCGAGGCGCCGGCGGGTCAGATGAGCTGGGCTCTTCACTTCAGCCTTGCGCCGACCCTCTTCGAACCCGCCGAGACGCCCGGCCTCATCACGCCGTTCATGATGCTCTACGCGCTCCACGACGCGCTGGTGAAGCCGCTGCCGGAGAGGGCCATGGCGCCCAGTCTGGCCGAGTCGTGGAGCACGTCGCACGACGGGCTCGTCTACGAGTTCGTGCTGCGCAAGGGAGCGACGTTCCACAACGGCGAGCCGGTCACGGCCGAGGACGTCAAGTTCTCGTTCGACCGGTACCGCGGCGTCTCCGCCAGGGCGCTCAAGGAGAAGGTCGTCGCGGTCGAGACGCCGGATCCCCGGCGCGTCCGTTTCCGGCTCAAGCAACCGTGGCCGGACTTCATGGCGTTCTACGGCACACCGGCAACGGGCGCGGCCTGGATCGTCCCCAGGAAGTACGTCGAGAGAGTCGGCGAGGACGGGTTCAAGAAGGCGCCGGTCGGGGCCGGCCCCTACAAGTTCGTCTCGTTCACGCCGGGGGTCGAGCTCGTGCTGGAAGCCTCCGAGGGCTACTGGCGGAAGACGCCGAGCGTGAAGCGCCTCGTCTTCAAGGCGGTCCCGGACGCGGTCACGCGGCTGGCCATGCTCAAGCGCGGTGAGGTGGACATCGCCTACGCGGTCACGGGCGAGCTCGGCGAGGAGGTGCGGCGCACGCCCGGGCTCACCCTGCGGCCGACTCCGTTCGTGGCCACCCACTGGCTGGTCTTCGCCGACCAGTGGGATCCGAGCTCTCCGTGGCACGACCGGCGCGTGCGCCTCGCGGCGAACCACGCGGTCGACCGCCAGACGATCAACCAGGCCGTGACCCTTGGGTTCTCCAAGATCACCGGGAGCATCATCCCCACCAGCTTCGAGTTCTACTGGCAGCCGCCGATCTACCCCTACGATCCGGGCAAGGCCAGGCAGCTCCTCGCGGAAGCCGGGTACCCGAACGGCTTCGACGCCGGCGACTTCTGGTGCGATGCCGGGGCCTGCGTGTACGCCGAGCCGGTCCTCAACGATCTTCAGGCCGTCGGCATCAAGACGAGGCTCCGCCCGCTCGAGCGGGCGGGGTTCCTCAAGGCGTATCAGGAGAAGAAGCTCAAGAACATCATCCACGGACTGAGCGGCATCTTCGGCAACGCGGCCACCCGGCTGGAGCCGTTCGTGATCTCGGGCGGCGCCTACGCCTACGGGGGGTACCCCGACATCGACGGGCTCTTCAAGGAGCAGGCGAGTGAGCTCGACCCGAAGAAGCGAGAGGCGC
>QHTD01000430.1 GCA_003220675.1 Candidatus Rokuibacteriota bacterium
TCACCAATGACGTCGGCCCGTTCGACATCCCGCTGGTTCTTCAAGACAAGCGAGTCGACAGTTTCGGCCGTCTGATCTACGACCCCCTGGACCACGACGGCTTCCTGGGGGACACGTTCTTCGTGAACGGTGCGGTCCAGCCCTACCTCGCTAACGTCCAGAGGCGGAAGTACCGCTTCCGCTTCCTGAACGGCTCGAACGCGCGCTTCTACCGAATCTTCCTGACCAACTCGAGCGGTCAGACCTTCCCCATGGACCAGATCGCGACCGAGGGGGGACTGCTGGCCGCGCCGATCCGGAACATCCAGAGCTTCCAGATCGCCCCGGCCGAGCGCGTGGAGGTGGTAGTCAACTTCAAGGACTTCCCGGACAAGACGAATCTATTTTTGGAGAACCGCTTGGCGCAGGATGATGGACGTAAACCGGGCGACGTTCTGTCGCGGGGCACGCAGCTCCTCCAGTTGAGGGTGCAGGGGACTAGCCCCGCAGCCGACCCGAGTCAGGTCCCCAATGTGCTGCGCCAGTTCGCCGCGATCTCTGCACAAGAGCTGGCCGGTGCCAGACGCAGGGAATTCAAGTTCGAGAGAACCGACGGGGCCTGGGCCATCAACGGGCGATTCGCCGACCTCGAGCACGCCCTGACCACCTCCGTCAGGAACCGTGGCGAGATCTGGCACCTGGACTCAGGCGGCGGGTGGGCGCACCCCGTCCACATCCACCTGGAATTTATGCGCATCCTGAGCCGGGACGGGAAACTGCCCCCGGGATGGCCAAGAAGGACACCATTGTCATTGGAGCTGACTTTGGCAACGTGGACCTCTTCATCAAGTTCAGGGACTACCCGGGTGCCTTCGTCTTCCACTGCCACAACATCGAGCACGAGGACATGCGAATGATGGCGCGAATGGACATCGTGTGACCCAAGACATGAATCGGCGCAAGCCGGGGAGCGTGCTGTTTTTCGCCTCGTTCCTCGTCTCGTCCGTCCTGGCTGCTTTTGCGGGCCCGGAGCCGGCCGTCGCGGGAGCGGAGAGCTATTTTCCCAACGTCGTCCTGACGACTCACGACAACAAGACGGTCCGGTTCTATGACGACTTGGTGAAGGGCAAGGTCGTGCTCATCAACTTCATGTTCACGAGTTGCAAACGCTTCTGCCCGGTGACGACCCCGAATCTCGTGAAGGTTCGAGCAACTCTCGGGGAACGCGTGGGGAGGGACATGTTCATGTATTCGATCACCCTCGACCCAGCGACCGACACACCCGTTCGCCGGAAGCTTGGCGTGGACGACCGGGACCCGGTCATTGATGCCGACATTACCCAGCACGGCGGACTCGTCGTCTACGGCAACGACGCGATCGGCAGGTGGGCGTCGATTTCAGGCCTCAACAAGCCCGAGGTCATCGTGAGAGCCGTGTCACGGGTGGTGGAGCCTGGGCACCCGTGAGGATTCCTCTCGCTTGAGCCGGACGTCCTCGTAGCGCGCCGAGTACGGGGAGGAGGGGATCAGGGTGAGGCCCGGCTCCTCCACCCGCGGTCCCACGCCACGAATGAACCCGTTCTCCCAGATCGGCGCGAACGCCACGCGCTCGATGCGGGTCGCCGCGCTCCCGCCCGCGCCCTGTGCGCCCAGCACGACGCCGCGGAGCTTCTTCTCCCCCCAGGTCGACACGAAGGTGGCGCGCTCCATCGTCCTAACCCGCGAGAGGATACCGACGGCGCCCAGGTAGCCGGCGACCGCCTCCGCCATGGAGTTGTAGGGGTCGGGCGTGAGGTCGCTGCCGATGGTAGGGGTGCGGGTCGATGGGGAGCGCAAACTCCATGTACGAGAGGATTCCAGAAAGTACGAGAGGATTTCCAGAAATTCAAGGAAAGTTTCTAAAAAATCCAGAGAAGCTTCTAGAATAGAAAGTCCGTCACGTACCTCGTCCCGCCACCGCCAAAGAAAGGGGAAACACCTTGGGGAAGCACATTATGGGTGACGACGAATTAACGACGATTGCCAGGACAGGTCTTGCCCTGCTGTCTATCGGTATCTTTGTTTTGCTGCCATGCAAGCAATCGCTCGCGATGCACGGCCCGGCGCATGATAGCAAGTCAGTGCTCATCCTAGACTCAACGGTCACAGGTGGAGCTACAAGTCTCGAGGCGGTCCGGGCTGCGTTAATCCCGGCTGACCCAGCTGACCCAACTGGGGAAAAACTCACCGTTGAGGTAACTGACGCCACTGGTTGGGGAGCGAGGACTACTTCAGATTTCTCGACGTACAGGGCGGTCATCCTTGGCGATCCCAATTGTTCCGTCAACACGAGTCCAATCGACGCTGCGACGGCCAATAACACCGTTTGGGGGCCAGCGATTAATGGCAACGTGATCGTCATCGGAACCGACCCAGTGCATCACTCGATTTCCGGGCCAGGCGGTGTTCAAGGCGGTCGTCAACTTACACAGAGCGGTATTCAGTTTGCGGCGGCTGAACCGACAAAGACCGGCGCCTACATTACGCTGAGCTGCTATTACGCCCGCGCGGGCGTGGCCACCCCTGTCCCCCTGTTGGATCCATTCGGTAGCTTCACGGTCCTCGGCCAGTTCAACTTCAGCAGCTGCCCCATGAATTCGCACATTGTAGCCGTCCACCCCGCGCTCTCCGCGCTCACCGACGCAGCTCTGTCGAACTGGGGCTGCTCCGCTCACGAGGCGTTTGACTCGTTTCCGTCTGATTTCTTGGTGCTGGTAATCAGTTCGGAGATTTCCCAAACCTTCACGGCGCCGGATGGAACCGTTGGGGGACCTTACATCCTCGCGCGCGGCGAGACCCTCTCACCGATCCTCTGCGGAAACGGCACCCTGGACCCAGGTGAGGAGTGCGACGACGGGAATACCGCCAACGGTGACGGCTGTTCGGCGCAATGTAAGATTCAGGAGATTACCAATCACCAGCCGAATGCCATGTGCAAGAACGTGACCGTGACGACTGATCCGGGAGGCTGCACGGCTGCGTCGGCATCCGTGAACAACGGCTCCTCCGACCCGGATGGGGACGTAATTACACTAACCCAAACGCCCTCGGGCCAATATAGCCGGCTCCTCAGATTGTTGAATGCGCGGGGCCAGGCGGGGCTACGGCCACCTTTAGCGCAGGAGCCGGGGACAACTGTGGTATCGCTTCGACGAGTTGCCCCGCGTCAGGATCGACCTTCCCGCTCGGGACAAGAAGCGTCTCTTGCAGTGCTACGGATGGCTCCGGGAACTCCAACTCTTGCAACTCCAGCGTGACCGTGAGGGACACTACGGCGCCGACGGTGTATTGTGTCCCGGTCCCCCGGGTGAGGAAGTGGCACCACGACGAGGATCGCGACGATGAGAAGGGAAAGCTCAAGCAGGGGCTCTTCCGGGTGTCCGCGAGTGACATCTGCAGCGCATACACGATCACGCTCGGCGGAACCGTGCTGGTCGACGGCGAGATCATCAAGATCAAGCCGACGGCGAGGCCGGGGATCCGGTTGGTGGGAAGGGACGATGACGACGATGACCGAGCGCCGAGTATCAGACGCTTTCGGGTCGGTCCCGGCGAGGCCGTGATCACGGCGACGGACGCGGCGGGAAACATTGGAAGCGTTGCGTGCCCGGTTCCGCAGCGGCAGGGCGATGACGATGACGATGACCGACACGACTCGACGGAGAAGTAGTCGTCAGCGTATCCTATAAAGCCATGACAAAGAGGGTGCCAGGGATAGTCCTTGCGGGGATTGTGCTGACCCTGTTCCACACACATCCCGCCTTTAGCCAATCGAGCGAAGAGCTCAACGCCCTGAGAAACGAGATTGAGGCGCTCAAACAGAGCCACTCAGCCCTTCAGAAAGAGCTGCAGGAACTTAAAAGTCTTCTACAAAGCAGACAGGCTCCGCCCGTACCCCAGAACGTTGTTTTCAGTATCGCTGATGATCCTTTCAAGGGCGAGAAAGGGGCAAAGGTCACACTCATCGAGTTTTCTGATTACCAGTGCCCCTTTTGCGCCCGCCACTTCCGCGAGACCCTGCCACAGATAGAGCGTGACTACGTCGTGAACGGCAGGGTCAAGTACGTCTTCCGGAGCTTTCCGATTGAATCGATCCATCCCTACGCGTTCAAGGCACAGGAGGCAGCGAGCTGTGCCGGAGACCAGGGGAAATATTGGGAGATGCACAACCGACTCTTTGGCAATCAGAATGCGTTGGGTCTGACGGAGCTCCCACAACACGCACAAGCGCTTGGTTTGGACCTGCCACGATTTCAACAGTGCCTCGACAGCGGAAAACATGCGGGCAAAATCAGGAGCGACCTGGCGGACGGGCAGAAGGCCGGGGTGCAGGGAACGCCCACGTTTTTCCTGGGGCTCACCGAACCTAACGACCCAAAAGTAAAGG
>QHTD01000007.1 GCA_003220675.1 Candidatus Rokuibacteriota bacterium
CTGCTCACCCAGCCCGATGATCTCCGCGCGCCGCCGGTCGACCGCCTCCCACACGCGCCGCTTCAGCTCGTCCTTCGTCATGGGCGTCCTTTCATCCTCGCGTCTTCGGAAGCCGTCCGACATTCTACTGCCGCGGGACGGGCTCCGCGCGGCCCGCTAGCCGCGAACGAACCGGTCGGGCAGGAAATCCCGCACATCCATGCCCGGCTTGCCCGCGGTGATCCAGCTCGTCATGAGCCGGGCGGTGATCGGCGCGAGCAGGATACCGCTCCTGAAGTGCGCGGTCGCAACCCAGAGCCCTTCGACGCCGGGCCACGGCCCGAGCACCGGGAGGCTGTCGGGCGCCCACGGGCGGAATCCATACCACGTGCGGCTGATCGGGAGGTCGCCGAGCGCGGGTACGAGCTCGATCGCCGCGCGGAGAAGCCCGGCGATCGCCTTGGCCGTGACGGCGCCCTGGAAGCCGACGCGCTCGACCGTCGCGCCGACGAGGAGCTCGCCCGAGGGGCGCGGGACCAGATAGACGCTCTCCGCGTGCACGCAGTGGCGCAGGATAGGCGGCACGTGGGTGAGGGCAAGCATCTGGCCGCGCCTCGGCTCGACGGGCAGCCGCGCGCGGAATGACGCGACGAGCTGGCCCGGCTGCGCCTCCACCGCGAGCAGCACGACGTCGCCGTCCACGCGCTCGCCGTCGGCGACCACGCCGCGCGCCCGCCCGTCCTCGACGACGACACGCGAGACCGACAGGCCGGCGCGGAGGACCACGCCCGCGGCGACAGCGGCCTGGGCGTAGGCGACGACGAGGCGCTGGTTGTTGACCCAGTGCTCGCCCCGCACGAACATGGCGCCGCGCACTCTCGAGGCGAGCGCGGGCTCGCGATCGCGCACCTGGCCCGCGTCCCACGCCTCGATCCCGAAGTCCTTCGCCGGGTGGCGCGCGGCCCGCGCCTCGGCGTGGAGGACGTCCTCGGCCGTGAAGAGCGGATAGATCGTGCCTCGGGTAACGTGCTCGACGTCGATCCCGGTCTGCTCGCGCAGCTCCTCGGCGACCTTCGGGTAGAGACGCCAGCTCGCGATCGCCAGGTTCTCGAAGGGCGACTGCCCGGACTCGCCGAGCAGTGTGAGCATCCCCGCCGCTGCGCCGGAGGCCTCGGCGCCGGGCGTCGCGCGCTCGAGAAGCGTGACCGCGCAGCCCGCCCTGGCGAGCGCGTACGCCGTCGCGCAGCCGATGATCCCGCCGCCGACGACGACGATCTTCACGACGCCGCCAGCGCCTCGAGGAACCGCCGGGTCGCGTCGGCCGGGGAGTCCGTTGCGAGGATCGACGAGACGACGGCCACGCCGCGCGCGCCGGCCCGCCGCACCTCGCCGACGCGCTCGGGCGTGATCCCGCCGATCGCGACAACGGGGATGCGGACGGCGGCGGCGACGCGCGCGAGCTTGTCGAGCCCCTGGGGCGGGCCGTACATGCGCTTCGAGGGGGTGTCGTAGACCGGGCCGAAGACGAGCCAGTCGGCGCCCTCGAGCTCCGCCTGGAGGGCGTCCGGGAGCGAGTGCACCGAGGCGCCGATCCGGAGCCGCTTGTCGGCAACCGTGCGGATATCTTCGACCGGCAGCGACGTGGCGGTACGCTGCACGGCGTCGGCGCCGACCGCCAGCGCAACATCGACGCGGTCGTTCACGATCAGGAGCGCCCGGGTGTCGAGCGTGAGGCCGCGGATGCGGCGGCAGAGCAAGGCCAGCGCTGCGGCGCCCAGGTCCTTCTCCCTCACCTGCACGGCCGGCAGCCCGGCCGCGAGACAGTCACCCACGACGCTCACGAGCTCCCGGCCTCGCGTCTGGGTACGGTCCGTGACGAGAGTGAGCCTCAGCTCGTCCAATCGGGCACGCCCTCGAGCGGCGAGGACGCGGTCGCGTAGAGCTTCTTGCCGATCCTGCCGGCGCGGTACGCCAGCCGCCCCGCCTCGACGGCGAGCCGCATCGCCTGCGCCATCGCCACCGGATCCCGGGCGCCCGCGATCGCCGTGTTCATGAGGATCCCCTCGCAGCCGAGCTCCATCGCGATCGCGGCGTCCGACGCCGTCCCCACGCCCGCGTCGACGATGACGGGCACGGACACCGACTCGAGGATGATCTTGATGTTGTACGGGTTTCGGATCCCGAGCCCCGAGCCGATCGGTGCGGCGAGCGGCATCACGCACGCGGCGCCCGCGTCTTCGAGCTTCCGCGCGATCACCGGATCGTCGTTCGTGTACGGCATCACCGTGAACCCGTCGCGCGCGAGCTTCCGCGTCGCCTCGAGCAGTCCCTCGACGTCCGGGAAGAGGGTGCGCGAGTCGCCGATGACCTCCAGCTTGACCATCTCGCCGAGTCCCGCCTCGCGCGCGAGGTACGAGGTGCGGATCGCCTCGTCGGCGGTGTAGCACCCCGCGGTGTTCGGCAGGAGCGTGTAGCGCGTGGTGTCGAGGTGATCGAGGATCGACCCACCCGACGGCAGGCTCACGCGCCGGAGCGCGACGGTGATGAGCTGGGCGCCCGACGCCTCGTGGGCCTGCTTCATGATCTCCATCGACCCGTACTTGCCCGTGCCCACGATCAGGCGCGACGAGAACTCCTTGCCCCCGAGGACCAGATTCGTGTCGGTCATGGCACTATCCCCCACCGAACGATGTCACCGCTCGCCTCGCGGCTCGACGCCGCTCAGCTCGCACCGCCACCCATCGGTCGCACGATTTCCACCCTGTCTCCCGCGTTGAGGCGCGTCGCCGCGTAGGCGCTCTTGGGCGTCACCTCGCGGTTCACGGCGACCGCCGTGTACTCGCGCTTCACGCCCAGCTCTACCAGCAGCGCCTCCACGCTGGTGCCCTCCGCGACCTCGTGCGGCTTGCCGTTCACCGTGATCTTCATCGAAAGCAAAACGGCCGCAACCCCGTTCGGGTGCGGCCGCGCTCATCTCTCGCTCGCCGTGTTCCCTTCGCTGGGATTATCCAGAGCAGGTTCGAGGGGTCCCGGGCCGCACCCGGTTCTCAGGAATCCTCCCCCCACGACGACACTCGAAGTATAGCACTGCTCTCACACGGCGTCCGTGATCGCCTTCACCGCCGCGGGGTTCTCGAGCGAGGACAGGTCGCCGGCCTCCTTGCCGAGATAGGTCGCGCGGATCACGCGGCGCATGATCTTGGCGCTGCGCGTCCTGGGGAGGTCGCGCGCGAAGAGCACGCGCTCGGGCTTGAGCGCCTTGCCCATCTGCCGGGCCACGCGCTCGGTGAGCTCAGCGCGGAGCGAATCCGACGGCGACTGGCCGGGTCGCAGGACGACGAAGCAGACGATCGCCTCGCCCTTCACCGCGTGGGGCACGCCGATGACGCCGGCCTCCGCCACCGCTGCGTGGCCGACCAGCACCGACTCGACCTCCGCCGGCCCGAGGCGCTTGCCCGCGATCTTGAGCGTGTCGTCGGAGCGCCCCTGGAGAAACCAGAAGCCGTCGTCGTCCACGTACGCCCAGTCGCCGTGCACCCAGACGTCGTTCCAGCGTGACCAGTAGGTCTCCTCGTAGCGCGCCGGGTCCTTCCAGAAGCCCTGGGTCATGCCGGGCCACGGCGCCGTGACGACGAGCTCACCGACCTGGCCGCGCACCCGCCGGCCACGCTCGTCGAAGACGTCGGCGGCCATGCCGGGGATCGGGGCCGCGAACGAGCACGGCTTGATCGGCATGCTGGGGAAGCATCCAAGGATGCCCCCCGAGATCTCGGTCCCGCCCGTGTAGTTGATGATCGGCACGCGCGCCTTGCCGACGTTCTCGAAGAGCCACCGATAGGGCTCGGGGTTCCACGGCTCGCCCGTCGAGCCCAGGATGCGTAGCGAGGAGAGCTCGTGGGCGTGGACGTGCTCGGCGCCGTGGGGCATGAGCCCGCGCACAGCCGTCGGCGACAGCCCCATCACCGTCACCTTGTGGCGCTCGACGAGGGCCCAGAGACGGTCGGGTTTCGGGTAATCCGGCACGCCTTCGAAAAGCACGGCCGTGGCGCCGTGAAAGAGCGCCGCCGTGATGAGCATCGGGCCCATGAGCCAGCCGAGGTCGCTGAGCCAGAAAAGCCGGTCCCCCTCGCCGACATCGTGGCAGTAGGCGAAGTCGCTCGCGGTCTTGACCAGGAACCCGCCGTGGGTGAGCACGGCCCCCTTCGGCCGCCCCGTCGTCCCCGACGTATAGATGATGAGGCAGGGGCGCTCGGCCTCGACGGGGAGCGCGGGGCACCGGTCGGGCTCCTTCGCGACGAACTCGTCCCACCAGAGATCGCGCCTCGCGGTCCACGGGATCTCGCGACCGAGGCGCCGGTACACGACCACGTGCCGGACGCTCGGCGACGCCGCGGCCGCCTCGTCGGCAGTCTCCTTCATCTTCACGACCTGGCCGCGGCGCTGGAAGCCGTCGGCGGTGATGAGCACCTTCGCCTCGCAATCTTGAAGGCGCGAGGCGACGGCCTGGGCGCCGTACCCCGAGAAGCACGGCGTGTAGATCGCGCCGATCCGGACGACCGCGAGCGTGGCGATGGCCGCCTCGGGCGACATCGGGAGAAAGACGCCCACGCGGTCCCCTTCCCCGACGCCGAGCCGCTTCAAGGCGTTCGCGAGCCGGTTCACCTCGCGCGCGAGCTCGCGGTAGCTCAATGTCCGGCCCTGGCCGTCATCCCCCTCCCAGATGATCGCGGGCTTGTCGCCGCGGCCGGCGTCGAGGTTCTTGTCCACGCAGTTGTCGGCGAAGTTCAGCAGGCCGCCCGGGAACCACCGGGGCCACTGGATCCCGCGCGAGGCGTCCAGCACGCGCGTGTACGGGCGCGTCCAGCGCACGCCGAGGTCATGCACGACGGCGTCCCAGTACCACTCGGGGTCCTCGACACTCCGGCGCTGTAGCTCCTCCAGCGACCCGATCCTCTGCGAGCGCATGAAGCGGGCGAGGCGCGAGCGCTCGACGTAGTCGGGCGTGGGGCGCCAGATGATCTCGCTCTTGCCCGTCTCGCTCATGGGCTCCCCCCTCGACAAGGGAGTTTACTCGCTTCGGCGCCTCACCCACGCAACGACAGCGTCCCGACCAGGCCGATGACGAGCGCCGCGTAGGCGAGCGCGATCAGCGTTCGCTGGCGGCGGGGCAGTGAGTCGTAGCCGGGCATGGGGTCGCGCCAGCGTCGCACGAGCATGAAGAGACCGACCACCAGCACCACGAGCAATATCGGCGACCCGGTCACCAGCAGCGCGGTGATGCCGACGGCGTAGCCGATCAGCCAGTAGGTGCGCGTGAAGGCGCCCGCGATGCGGCCACCGTCTAGCGGCGGCACTGGGACCAGGTTGAACAGGTTCAGCAGGATCCCGGTGTGCCCGAGCGCCACCAGGAGCCGCTGCTCGAGCTCGAGCCCGGCGCCGAGTACCGCCCACGCGGCGAGGGAGCCCACGACCGGGCCCGCCATCGCCACCCTGGCCTCGACCGCGGCGTCGCGCGGGTGGCCCTGCATCGCGACGAAGGCGCCGACGAACGGGATGAACACTGGCGGGCCCGCCGGAATGCCCTCGATTCGCATGGCGACCGCGTGCCCCATTTCGTGGACGAAGATCAGCAGCACGAACCCGAGCGCGAACAGCCAGCCCCACTCGATCGCGTAGGCGCCGATCGAGATCAGCATCGTCGCCAGCGTCTTGAACTTCAGGACGCCCGCCAGAAGGCCCAGGAACTTGGCCTTGCCGAGCACGAAGAGCAGGCCGGCGCCGGCGGCACCCGCCGCAACTTTCTTGGCCTGCCCCGAGCGCGCCTCCACCGGCGCCTGTGGCTGCTGCAGGCTCTGGTACACGGCGCGCAGGTTCTCGACCTCCCGCGCGCGGCCCTCGGCGTCGCCCGCCGCGGTCACGCCGGCAGCTTCACGGGGCGCGGGATGATCCAGGCCTCGTATACGACGATCGCCAGGAACACGAGCTTCATCACGCCGAAGTTCGCCGCGAGCACGTGGAAGAACATGCCGAGGCTGGCGGGCGGGAACGGCACGCGGACCGGCCGGCCTTGTTGGGCGAGCTCTTGATTGATGAACGTCATGTTGACCAGATACGCGGCCACGAGGAACGACACCGCCCCCACGGCGACCGAGAGCGCCTGGAGCCCCGCGCTCCGCTTGCCTCCGGCACCGCGCGCCGCGCCGTGGCCGACGAGAAACCCGATCCCCACGGCGATGAGGCCCAGGCCGATCTTGGTGAGCACGGTGAAGCCCCACCAGACGAGCGCGCCGGCGACCCCGCCCAGGACCGCCCCGAGCAGCGCCATCGGATAGTTCACGTTCTCTGACATGCTGGCGACGGTGGTCCGCAGCTGAAGCTTGAGGATCTCGTAGCAGGTGCGGCAGAAGAAGCGGTCCTGCGCGGGGACGCGCTCGCTGTCGGTCAGCGCCGTCTGGCATCGCCCGCACCTTGTCGCGCTGGGCGTCGCTGCGGACGACGAATCGGCGTCGGCCATGGTGATCCTCCCTCGGCTGAGCTGGGTGATATCAACCATAGGTCCCCAGGCCGCCCCGGACCAAGTTTTCAGGGACGGAACACTAGCTCGCGTCGAGCTGGCGGGCGAGTGATTCACGATCGGTCACGGGCAGCTCGCACGCGTAGTTCCGGCAGACGTACGCGGTCGGCTTGCCGCCGATGGCCTCGCGGCCCTGGAGCAGCGGAATCCCCTCCGCACCCCTCGGGTCTCCCGCGATCGAGCCCGTGACGACGCGGTTGGGCAAGTAGCGGCCGAACACCTCGGCCGCGAGCGCCTGGATGCCGTCGCCCCGCTCGGGAGCGAGCAGCGCGATCTCGACGACGGGCCCCAGGTGGAAGTCGAGCGCGCAGAGGAAGCGGCCGAAGCCCGACGCGTGGCGCGCCATGAGGTCCGCCATCGGTCTGAGCGCACGGACCGCCGTCGCCTCGTAGCGCGACTCGCCCGTCAGGATCGCGAGCCGGAACAGCGTCTCGATCGCGACCGAGCTGCCGCACGGCACCGCGTTGTCGAAGAGGTTGCGCGGGCGGACGATGAGCCGCTCGTGGTCCACCCCGGTGTCGTAGAAGCCCTCGAGCCGCTCGTCCCAGAAGAGCCTCACCATGTCCTCGGCGAGCCCGCGCGCCTCGTCGAGCCAGCGCCGGTCGAACGTCGCCTCGTAGACGTCCACGAGGGCGGCGGCCACCATGGCGTAGTCCTCGAG
>QHTD01000429.1 GCA_003220675.1 Candidatus Rokuibacteriota bacterium
ATTGATGGCGCCGAACCACGGGCTGAAGTCCTTGGTGTCGAGCGGCGCTCCGGCCACGCCGACCACGTCGCCGCCGAGCTTCTCGAGCGCGGTCTTGAACTGGCGGCCGTCCGACTTCCCCATGGCGTAGTCGGTGTAGAAGATGTAGACGCGCTTGCCCATCTTGTCGACGATATACCTGGCGAGCCCGTTCGCCTGCATCCGCGAGTCGGGCTGGTTCGAGAAGTAGTACTTGTGGAACTTCGTCGTCCGCATGAACTCGGCGCACGAGACCGAGTTCCAGTGGATCGTCTTGTGCTTCTTGGTGACGTCCATCACCGCCATCGTCGCGCCGCTCGAGACGACGCCGACGAGCAACTTCACGTCGTCCTGGAGGATGAGCTTCTCCGCCTTGCGCACGGCGGGGGCGGGCTTGGTCTCGTCGTCTTCGGAGATGATCTCGATCTTGTGGCCGAGGACGCCGCCCTTGGCGTTCAGCTCTTCGACGGCCATCTGGATGCCCATCGTCTGATACTTCCCGTAGCCCTCGAAGACGCCGACCTTGGAGCCGAGGTCGCCGATCTTCACGACCTTCGGCTGGGAGATGGCGGGCGCCGCGACCCAGACGAGGGCGACGGCCGCCACGAGCACGACGACACAGGCTATGCGCTTCATGAGCTCCTCCGTGCTGGCAGTGACGAGTCGATGAGGGCCGAGAGGACTTGCGCGATCCGCCGGAGCGGCTCTCGCAACTTGTCAGGGTTCGGGATCGGCGAACTCTTGACGTAGCCCTCGGCCTCGTCGAAGGCGAGGCGGACGGCTACGGACGTCTTGTCGTCGCGCTGCGCGACAGCGAAGTCCACGAGGTTGTAGTAGCGCCAGATCGCCTCGAGGAACCGCTGGCCGATCGCCGTGCGGGCGTCACGGGAGAGTGTCAGGTCGGCCAGACGGCGCTCGGCCTCGAGCGCCAGGTCGCGGGCGAGCGCGGCGAAGAAGACCATGAGACGGCGCTCCACCTCGCCGCCGTCGCGGCTCTGCAGGGCGTCGCGCAAGCCGGCCTCGAGCCGAGGCGGGAGCGACGCGGCCCGGGCGCTCATGTCGGTCCGGAGCGCGCCGGTCTCGAAGAGACGGTGCGCCACGTCGAACTTGCCCGCCTGGACGGAGAACTTGATCTGCTTGAAGTTGGCGGTGATCGCGTTGTCCTTTGGGACGTACGCACCGACGTGATGGGCGAGGGCCGGCGTCGCGGCGACGAGGAACAGGCCGAGCGCGGCGAGTGGGCTCAATGCCGGCAGAGCCTCAGCACGAGGAGGCCGGCGAGCCACCACAGTGCCACGATCGTCGCGCCGCCGAACGGAATCCACACGAGCCATTCCGCGATCGTCTTCCCCCTCTCGAGCCCGTGGTAGGGGATCAGCCCGCTCCAGAGCAGGTAGCCGAGAGGATAGCCTGCCCCGCCGACGGTGAGAAGGGCGATGATGGACCGGCGCGGGGCCGGCGAGCTCGCCAGCGTCGCGGCGACGGTGGTCGTCGCGAGGATCACGAGCCCCATGCCCTCCGCGTGTAGATGGAAAAGGCGCAGGCCGGCGTCGAACTTCACGAGCGCCTCGTCGAGCACGCGCTCGTCCACGTCGCGCACGCCGACGAGCCCGTGCACTGCCGGACGCGCGAGCATTGCGTTCCGTGCCCACCGCGTCAGCTCGAGCTTGAAACGCACCATCGAATCAGTTGTAGCGGGGTCCGCGAGTTCGGAATCATTCGTGGGTGGCCTGCTGTGGGAGCGATCCGGCGCCGTCCGGCGAGTCGCCATTCATTCCAGGGGTTCCCGCGGTCGGACGAGGGCGAGGACGAGCGTGAGCCCGATCAGACCGAGGATCGCGGCGCTGCCGAGGGGCGTGAGCACCCACCGCTCGGCGAGCTCGATGCCCGCGTCGCGCCCGGCTTCCAGCACGGCGACGCCGTAGACCAAATAACCGAGCGGAAACAGCCCGCCCGCGGTGAGCGCGACGTAGAGCGCCGTGCGGGCGCGGCGCCAGGGAACCACGCTCGCCACGAGCGAGCTCGCGAAGAAGACGATGAGGCCGACGCCCTCGGCGTGCGTGTGGAAGAAGGACAGGCCCGCCTCGACGGCGAAGACGGCGCGGTCGCGGACCTCATCGTCGTACTCCGCCGAGCCCGAGAGGCCGTGCGTCTGTGGGTTCGCCGCTACGCGGGCTGCGACGTAGCGCTCGATCTGCGGCTTGAGCCGGGACATGGCCGCACCGCCGGTCTCGCCGAGCGCGATCACGACGACGGCGACCAGGACGACTGCCAGGGGTGGACGTCTCAGATTCGACCCCTCCCGATCCCCAAAGTTGCGAGACATTAGCACCGGCTACAGGGTTTGTCATGACGCGGCGCCTGTGGCAAGGTTGGCGCGTGCGAACGGGAGCCACCTACGTTGCCGCCTTGCGGGATGGCCGTGCGGTCTACCTCGACGGCGAGCGGGTCAAGGACGTCACGAGCCACCCGGCGTTCGCCGAGCCGATTCGCCGCATCGCCGAGATCTACGACCACGCCCGCTCGGCGGAGGCCGACCCCGCGCTGACCTTCGCCGATCCCGCGACGGGAAGGCGTCACAGCTACATGTGGCTCGTGCCGCGCTCCGCCGAGGACCTCGGCGCTCGGCGGCGCGTGCACCGCTTCTGGGCGGAGCCGTCGTATGGGCTGATGGGTCGCACCCCCGACCACGTCGCGTGCGTGCTCACCGCGTTCGCGGCCTGGCGCCAGCTCTTCGACCGGGGCGGCGCGCGGTTCGGCGACAACGTCGTGCGCTTCTACGAGCGCGCGCGCGACGAGGACCTCTATCTCACCTACGCGATCGTCCCGCCCCAGGTGGATCGCTCCGAGCCCGCCCACCGCCACCCGGAGCCCTTCCTCCACCCCGGCGTCGTCAGAGAGACCGACGGCGGAATCGTCGTGCGCGGGGCCCAGGCGATCGCGACGTCGGCGACGATGGCCGACTGGCTCTTCCTCTCCTACATCACGCCACTCGTCCCGGGCGACGAGGACTACGCGATCTCGCTCGTCATGCCGATGAACGCCGAGGGGCTCCGGCTCTACCCGCGCCGTCCGTACGCGACAGCGGCGACGAGCGTCTTCGACTACCCGCTCTCCTCGCGCTTCGACGAGGTCGACACGACGGTCGTGTTCAACGACGTCTTCGTGCCCTGGGAGCAGGTCTTCATCTACCGGAACGTGGACCTCGTGAACGCCCAGTTCCACGAGACGCCCTCGCACACCACGGCCAACTTCCAGGCGCTCGTCCGGTTCGGCGTGAAG
>QHTD01000008.1 GCA_003220675.1 Candidatus Rokuibacteriota bacterium
TCGGCGTCGCGATGGAGCCGCTCACGACAGAGCTGGCGCAGGCGCTCGGCCTGCACGACACGCAGGGCGCGGTGGTCGCCCGCGTCTATCCGGGGGGACCCGCCGCCACAGCGGGCCTGGTCCAGAACGACGTGATCGTCACGTTCGACGGCACGCCGGTCGAGGACTACCACCACCTCCAGCGCCTCTCGGCGGACGCGGAGGTGGGCAAGACCATCACGCTCGGCGTCGTGCGGAGCCGCGAGCGCCGGACCCTCGAGCTCCGCATCGCCGAAGCTCCCGAGCGCGCCGCCGACACCACGGTCCCCTCCCAACAGCCGCGCTAGGCGACGAAGGGCGGGATCGGCGGGATCTCGACCTGCTGCGTCCGGACCTCGCGCACGCCCGGGACCTTCTGCGCGACCTCGACGGCGCGCTCGAGCGCGGTGGTCCCCTCGAGCGTCACGACGTCGCCCTGCGCCTCGACGTTGATCCGATAGCGGCGCGTCTCGGCATGCGTGGCGAGCGCCACCTGCACCCGGGAGGCGAGCGCCCGCGAGGCGACGGTCCGCCGCCCCTCCTCGGTGGTCGCCATCTCCGGACGGCGCACGAGGCGCTCGAGGATGTCCACGACGGCCTCATGCTGGAGCTTCTCAGTATTGATGATGAGCTCGTACAGCATGGGGTCCGCGATGTCCACCTCGTACAGGTAGCGCATGCGGCCCGCCTTCTCGGAGTCGTCGCGGCGCACGAAGTCCGTGGCGGCCCGCTGGTTCGGCGTCTCGCCCGTCATCTCCGCCGTGCGCTTGATCCACTGCTTCACGCGGTGCTCGAAGGGCGCGACGAGCCGGACGCGCAGCGCGTGCGGCACGCCCCGCAGCAGCCACTGCCCGCCGCCGCGCATGAGGACGGCGTCGTCCTTTTCGGCGAACTCGAACTGCGTCGTCTGCAGCACGGTGATGTGGTGGCGCGTCTCGGTGTCGAAGCGCTCGAACAGTGTCGGCTTGGACTCCTCGAGGTGCGACAGCTTCTCCTCGGCGAGCCCGTACCGGCGCGCCGCGTCCAGCAGGAGCTCCTGATTCACGTAGCGGTACCCTAGCCGTTGCGCGAGCGCCATGCCGATTTCGGGGCCTCCCGCGCCCATCTGATGCGAGATGACGATGATGGCCATGGTTCACCCCCGCCGGTATTTCTCTTTCAGCGCCGTGGGCGCAATCGCGATCCGTTTGCCGCCGACATCGTCCAGGATGTACACCTCGTCCGTGAGCGATCCGCTGGCGAACACCTCGAACACCTCGAGCGCCGCCTCGAGCGTCGTGTCCGGACTCGCGTTCATCATCTGCTCGACGGCGGCGCGGGAGAGACGCGTCATGAGGACCCCCTCGAACCGGGGCAAGGGTATCCGAAACGCCTCAGACCGGCAAGGCGTCGGCCCGCTCGATGCATTCACCTGCCGTGTGCCCCCTGCGGCCCCTGGACGGGGCTGGCACCATTGAGGATCGCGTCGCAGATGGTGGTGCGAGGGTACGGAGCCGGGCGGGCCACGTCAAGGCCTAAGACATAATGCATAATGAGACGGCCGTGCGGTTCCGAGGCCGTCCGAGACGCGTGCTGGCGCTCGCCGGCACGTCTGTGGTGCTGCTGCTGTCGAGCGCGCTCGCCGCCCGTCCCGGGCCGGCCCTCCCCGACGAGATTCCCGCGTCCGAGCGGAGCCAGCTCATCGAGGTCACAGAGAACGCGTCGCTCGCGACGCACGCCGCGGGCGAGCCGTTCGTCGCCAGGCCGGAGGTCTTCGTGTATTTGCTGGACCACCCCGAGTTCGCGACCCACGTGACGCGGACCCTCAGGATCGCCCGCTATCGCGTCTGGCGCGAGCCCGACGGCCTCTGGCTCGACGACGGCTGGGGCGTCGTCGGCCGCTTCTCGATCGTGTACGCCGGCAACGGGGCCCGTGTGATGTACGCGCGCGGTCGCTACAAGCAATGGTTCCTACCCGCGATCCACGGGCGGGCGGTGGTCGTCATCGAGTACGGCGCGGCGCCAGCGGCGAATGGCAAGAGCGTCATCAACGCGGCGGTGACGGGCTTCGTCAAGCTCGACAACCCGCTGGTCGAGATGATTGGCAAGCTCCTGAGCGCCGCGGCCGCGGCGAAGGCGGAGAAGGAGGCGCACCAGCTCGTCAAGGTGTTCGCACGGACCACGCGCGCGATCGACAACGACCCTGCGGGCGTCCACGAGCTGCTCAGGCAGCGCCCAGACGTGCCGCGGCGCGAGCTCGAGGAGTTCCGCCAGCTACTACAGCTTCCCTAGCGCTCGCGCGAGGCCCTCGCGGAACCGCGCGACACCCGGGTTGAGTCGGATGGCCGTCTCGTAGGCCGCGATCGCGGCCGCGCAGCGTCCCTCTTCCAGGAGTGCCTGCCCCAGGCGCGCGTGCGCGTCGGCGTGGTCGGGCCGGCGCTCGACGACCGCGCGCGCGGCCTCCGCCAGCTCGCGGAACTTGCCCTGCGCCTCGAGGGCGTCCCAGAGAGTGAAGTGCGCGTGGGCCTCGTCGACGTTGAGACGGACCGCCTCGCGGCATACCGCTTCGGCTTCGGCGTACCGCCCTTGGGCCAGCAGCGTTGCGCCCAGTCCCGTCTGCGCCCTCACCGAGTCCGGCTTGATCCGGACCGCGGCCTGATACGCGGCCGCGGCGTCCGCCCAGCGCTGTCGCTCGCCGAACATCTCGCCGAGGTCGCAGTGGGCCCGGACGTAATCGGGCTTGACCCGAATCGCCTCGCGAAAAGCGACCTCGGCCTCGGTATGGCGGCCCTGCCAGTAGAGCGACACGCCGAGGCCCCGGCGCAGCGCGGGATGCTCGGGCCGGAGCCGGAGCGCCTCGCGGTACGCCGCCTCCGCCTCGGCGTGTCGGCCCTGGCGGCCGAGGCCGAGCGCGAGGTTGGCCCGCACCTTGAGCGAGTCCGGCCGGAGGCGCATCGCCTCGCGCAGCGCGGCCTCGGCCTCGGTGTGCTGGCCCTGGCGGCCGAGCGCGACGCCGAGCTCGTAGTGCAAATCCTCGTTGTCGGGGCGGAGCGCCAGCGCGCACCGGAACGCGGCCGCCGCACCCGCGTAGTCGCCGAGGGCACCGAGCGCCAGCCCCCGCCCCGCGTGCAGGTTGGCGTCGTCCGACTTGATTGCGAGCGCCTCCGCGTACACCGCCGCCTCCTCCGCCCAGCGGCCCTGGCGCCGTAGCGTCACGGCGAGGCCGACATACGGAGGCAGGTACGCTGGGCGGATCCGGATTGCCGCGCGGTACGCTGCGGCGGCGTCGTCGTAGTGGCCCTGACGGTCGAGCACCACGCCGAGGTAGTGGTGCGAGCGAGGATCGCCCGGCTTGAGGCGGATCGCCTCGCGCAGAGCCGCGGCGGCTTCCGTGTAGTGGTGCCGGCGTCGGAACGCCAGGCCCAGCCGCTGACGCAAGTGCGCGTCGTCCGGTCGGAGACGGATCGCCGCCCTGTACGCGGCGATCGCCTCCCGGAGCATCCGCTGGCGCTCGAGCGAGAGACCAAGACCCAGGTGAGCCTTCGCAGCGTCGGGTCGGAGGCGGATCGCTTCCGCGTACGCCGTCGCGGCCTCGGGAAACTTGCCCTGCTCGAAGAGCGCCGCCGCGAGATCGAGCTGCGCCGCGGCGCGCTCCGGCGCCGGCTGGGCGGCGTCGCGATGAAGCGCCTCCGCCTCCGCCGGCCTCCGCTGGCGGAGGAGCACCATGCCGAGGTTCGCGCGCGCCACGTGATCGCCCGGCCTCAGGCGGAGTGCTTCGCGAAACGCGGCTTCGGCGCGACCAGGGTCGCCCTGACGCATGAACGCGAGCCCCAGACTCACGTGCGCCCGCGCAAAGTCGGGCCGCAGGCGGCTCGCCTCCCGGAACGCCGCGGCAGCGTCCGTGTACTTGCGCTGCTCGAAGAGCGCGCCGCCGAGCTCGGCGTGGATAGAGGCGCTGCCCGGCTGGAGAAGGACCGCCTCGCGGAGGACCGCTTCGGCGTCCGCCGGGCGGCGCTGGCGGCGGAGGCAGAGCCCAAGGCCGAGGCGCGCCCGCACATCGTCCGGTGCCAGCCGGAGCGCCTCGCGGTACGCGGCCTCGGCGTCGTCGTAGCGGCCCTGGCTGGCCCAGCGTCGCGCGCGCTCCCAGAGGGCGTGCGAGTCAGGCGTCATTTTACTCAGGCAGAACGGCGATCGCCTCGATCTCCACCACCAGGTCGTCGCGCACGAGGCGCGCGATCTGGACCAGCGTCGAGGCCGGCCGGTGCGGGCCGAAGTACTCGCGGCGCGCGATGTTGACCTTCTCGCGATCCCCGACGTTCTTCAAGAACACGGTGACCTTGCACACGTCGGCGAACGTCGCGCCCGCCGCGGCAAGGCACTTCTTGAGATTCTCGTGCACCTGGCGGGCCTGCGCGACGGCGTCGTCGCCGCCCACCGTGCGCCCCTCGGCGTCCGTCGCGACGCAGCCCGAGACGAAGACGAGTCTCCCCGTCTTGACGACGTGGGTGAAGTGGCTGATGGGCTCGGACATTCCTGGAACCCGGATCTCTTCGCGACGACCCAGATCGCTCATCTCTCGCTCCGTGCGGTGGGGGTGGACTGGAGACTTGGGCCGGAGCCGGCGGAGGGACTGTGGCAGATCGGGGCGGGAAATGCAACCGCCAGTAGCGTGTCAGTCTGCTACTGATCCCAGGACAGAACGCCCCTTTCGCGGCCCACACTGGACCCGAACGGTCGAGTTAAGCACCTAGAAACTCTCATCGACGCCCAGCAGCGGCCTCCTGCAAGTCCCGTCTGGCACGCCCCTTGAACCTCCAAGCGTCAGGACTCAAGGGAGGAACTGCTATGCAACGTTTTGTTCTCGGGGTGATCCTGGCGGCGCTGCTCTCGGCCCCGGTGGCGTCCGCGCAGTCGAGGACCCAACACGCGACGCCTGCCATGAAGGCGGACGAGAGCCGATCAACCGGCGAGAGCGGCACCGAGATCAAGGATTCGTGGCTCACGACAAAGACGAAGGCGAAGCTCTTCGCAGACCGCCACGTGAAGGGCAGAAAGATCAGCGTCGACACGCATGCCGGGATCGTCACGCTTCGCGGCAAGGTCGAGAGTGCCCAGGCGAAGAATGCAGCCGAACAGATCGCTAGGCGCGTCGACGGCGTGAAGGGCGTGACCAGCCTCTTGCAGGTCGTCCCCGATCGGCAGCGTAAGTTCGTCGACGCGAAGGACGACGACATGAAGGGGGCCGTTACGGCGCGTTTCGACAAGGACGCAGGGTTGAAGAGCGCTGACATCAAGGTCCGTTCGGACAATGCCCTGGTCACGCTGATGGGGACCGTGCCCAACGCTCGGGCCAAGGTCCGGGCGGGTGATTTGGCGCGAGGGGTACCGGGCGTCAGGACGGTCAGAAACGAGCTCAGACTGTCAGAAACGAGGTCAGATGTTAAAACGAGCTCAGACGTTAAAGTGAGAAGGTCGCCGACCCCTCCATCTGCGCAGACGCCGCCACTCTCTGTCTCCGAGAAGGCTCCCTCCTCGCCGTAATCGTGCGCGTCGGGAGGCGTGAGTAACTCGCGCTTGCCGGCGCCTTGGTCGTTGCCGTTCGCTCCCGGAGCTCCTTCGCTGCCGTTGGCAGCGCTGTTACCGTTCTCCGCGTGGGTGGCGAGCCGGCGACGGTGATCGTCTGGAGCGCGCCGGCATCCCGTGCCACGCCGATCGTTCGCCGCTTCTCGGATCGATGCGTGTCGCATCATCAGCCCGCGCAGAACCGTGAACACCGAACGGGTGCAGGTCCACGCGCGGCGTCGAGATCTTGAACGCGGCGTCGTGAGGAACCCGAAGTCTCCTCCACCGGGAGCCCCGCTTGGCGGCGCAGGATTCATCCGGCGAGAGAAGAGCACAGAGCAACCGACATGCGACGAGATTCCGGAATTTTTCCGGAATTTCAATGACGAGAGCGCATCGACGCAGCTCTCCGATAATCCGTCAAAGGCGTGACGCAAACTGGTTCCTCAGGTGACCAAACGGCACCGCGCTCGCTCACGTGTATTCCTTATAAATTACGCTGTTGAAAGATAAATTGCGCTGTTGAGCGGGCGGCACACGCCTTGCTCGAAAGATAAGCGGAAAGGTAGGTTCGGCGTGAAGTGTCAGCGTCGTCTTTGGCTCGACAGTCGGGGATTCAGCCTCACAGAGATCCTTGTCGTCCTGGCGGTGATCGCGATCATCACCACGGTCGGCGTCCCCGCGTTCCTCTCGTACTGGCGCGCGGCGACGCTCAAGGGTGGCTCCCAGGAGCTGCGGACGATCCTCAACCGGGCACGGCAGGTCGCGGTCTCGCAAAACACGACCGTCTGCGTGGTGCAGGGCGCCAACAAGGTGCAGTTCCTGACGGGTGGCTGCACCGGCGCCGTGTGGACAGGGCCAGGCACGGACGGGGGCGGCTGGTTCGCCCTGCAGAACGGCATCAACATCACCTCGGCGACCGCCAACGTGGTGTTCAACTTTATGGGAGCGGCGACGACCGGGGGCGTCTATACCGTGCAGAACCCGATGGACAACGCCACGCAAACCGTGACCGTGAGCCTGCCCGGTCGCATCACGATTCCATGAGTCACCCTGGCCAGCGCCGCGTCGCCGACGAGCGCGGGTTCACGATCGTCGAGGTCCTGATTGCGGCGGTCATCATCACGCTCGCGCTCGTCGCGCTCGCGACCATCGTGCCGATCGGCGTCTACGGAGTCCAGGAAGGTAATCAGACCTCCGCTGCGACGTTCCTCGCCGACCAGAAGCTCGAGCAGGCCAAGAGCCTGCCGTGGACCTCGGTACCGGGGAACGACTGCCTCGGGCTGTCCGCCTCCTCGACCGTCGCCCCGACCGTCCCCGCGGGCACGACGTGCACGTTCGGAGCGACGACCATCGCCGGAGGCGGAGCGGTGACCTGGCTCGCCGACGAGACGCTCGCGTCGCCGTTCGCGGGCTACTCGCGCAACGTCCGGATCACGAACTGCGGCTCGGCGCCGGGGTGTGGCGGGATCACGGACCCCGGCATGCGTCTGGTGACCGTCACCGTCTTCTACACCCCGATGACCGGCACCGGGGTCGCACCGACCCCAAAGGCCGTCACGGTCTGGATGACGGTGGCCCAGCGATGAGCAACGAGCGCGGCTACTCGCTGGCCGAGCTGCTGTCGGCGATGGCCGTGCTGACGGTGCTCTTGGCCGGGCTCCTCCTCACGTTCGAGCAGGGGCAGAACGTCTATTCGTTCGGCGCCGGGCGTTCGGAGGTCCAGCAGAACGCGCGCGTCGCGCTCGAACGGATGCTTCGCGAGCTGCGGACGGCAACGCAGATTACCACCGCGGACTCGAACGCCGCGATCACGTTTAAGTTCGTGGACGAGAGCGGCGCGTCTGTGACAGTCGCGTATGCACTGAACGGCACGAACATCCAGCGCAACCAGACGGTCCCGGTGATCGGCGGGCAACCCGCCGTCCTCACCGCAGGCGTGGCCGGCCTGACGATCACCTACTACGACGTGAGCAACAACACGATGACCATCCCGGTGACCACTCCGGGGAACATCTACTCGGTGGACATCCAGCTGACGACGCGGCCCGAAGACTCGACCCTGGCGCCCTCCTCGGTGGCCAGTCAAACGGTCGCGGTCCAGGGCCGCGTCAGATTGAGGAACGAATGAAAACGCCCAAGCCCATCCAGGACGAGCGTGGTATCGCGTTTCCGATGGCGATGATCGTCATGGTGATCCTGACGTCCCTCATGATCGCCTTCGCCGTCCTCGCCACGAGCGAGTCGCAGATCGCTAGCAGCCAGATGGCAAGCGCCCAGGCGCGCGCGCTGGCCGAGTCGGGTCTGGAGCGCGCGCTCTGGGGGTTGACGACGGGAGAGAGCAATCCCGGCGCGAGCGGCGTGCTCGCGCTCGACGCGGGCTACCTTCTGCCGAACCCGATGCCGCCGGCCTACAACGGCTCGCAGGTCGTCCTGAACGATCCGGTCCTGGGGAGCCCAATCGGGATCTTCAAGGTCACGGTCGCCAACGGGGCCATCATAAACGAGAAGGTCGTGACCGCGATCGGCTACGTCCCGGACGCCATCAACCCGATCGCGACCAAGAAGATCACGGCCGTCGTCACGCGGCTCAAGTGGATCGACCCCGTCTGCGCCCTCTGCGCCGGCGGCGAGAACCCTCCTTTGACCACGACCGACGTCCAGATCGGCGGCACGGCATCGGTCAATGCCTCAACGTCGGCAGAAGGGAGCGTGCCGGCGGGCGCCTATTGCTCGGGAGTGACGCCGCTCACGGCGGTGGGGAGCAGCGGATCGGTCCGCGCCAACGGAACCCCTAATCTCTACTCGCCCGCCGGATACACCAACACCGCTCCCTGCCCGGACGGCGCCTCGTGCGGCATGACCTATCCGAGCGGCATGATCCTGACCGATTCCGACATGGCGACGCTCAAGGCGCTCGCGAAGTCGAGTGGGCACTACTACACGGGTGCACAGCACTGGGCGTGCCCGCCGGACGGGACTTGCGGGAACCCCCTCCCCAACGGCCTCGTCTTCGTCGATACGCCCTCGGGCCAACCCCTCTCGACCGCGTCGCCGGACTCGGACCTATTCCAGGTCGATATCACCGGCAACTGGAATTCGGGCTGGAGCGGCTGGCTCGTCGTGGCGGGCTCGCTGCGCATTCAAGGCGACGTAAGGCTGAGCGGACTGGTCTACGTGCAGAACGACGTCGTTCTGCACGGCCTAGGGAGCAACTCCATCCAGGGCGCGGTGGTCTCGACGAACCGGGTGGACGCCCGGTCGACAACCATCGATATCGACGATACGGGGAACGCCCGCATCAGCTACAACTGTCCGAACGTCCGGAGCGGGGGCGGGACGCTCAGTCAGAACTGGTTCGTGAAGCCCGGAAGCTACCGAGAGATCTCGGGCTCGTGAGGCGGGCGTTCGCCCTGGCCGCGATCGCCCTGGTCCTGGTGACCACCGGCTGCCGTCGCGCTTCTGAGACTCGAGCGCCGGCGTCCACGGCCGTCGGCGATGCCGCCGAGGCCCGCAAGGCGCTGGCGGCGCAGAGCTGGGCCCTCGCCGCGAAGCACCTCCGCGCGGCCATCCTGAAGGACCCCGGTAATCTCTTCCTTCACTACAGTCTCGCGGTCTGCGCCACCTGGCTCGACCTGCGCGAAGAGGCCATTCGCGAGTTCGAGTGGGTCATGGCCCACGCGCCCTCAAACTCGGAGGAGGCGAAGACGGCGCGCCGCTGGCTCGCCAACAGACAGGGTCGGCCACCCACCCAGGCCGCCGCCGAACCAACCGGTCCGGACGTCGGCGACAGCGGGATTCTCGGCGTCGTCATGTGGGCAGAGCCCGGACAGTTCCCGACGCCGCAGGCGCGTCTCCAGCTCTTCCTGGTCGGCCTCCGCTACACCCCGACCAAGGCGCGTTGGTACGTGTTGCGGAGCGACCGGGAGGGCCGCTACGAGTTCAAGCGAATCGCCGGGGGCCAGTACAAGCTGACCGACGCGATCGCGGGACAGCCGAAGTGGCGCCTGAAGGTCGCAGTGAAGCCGGGAGAGAACCTCGCGCTCGATCTGACCCCCGAGAACAGCACCAGCGTCCGCGACGATTTTCCTCAGGACACGAAACTTCCGGCATCCCAACGCGTCGCTCCTGATTCAGCGCGGCGGTAGAGCGCCTCGCGGCTAGGTTGATCGAATGCCAGAGCCGCTGGTGTTCGTCATCGCCGCCTTCGCCCTGCTGAGCGTCGTCCTGCTCGTGACGGCGCTGGCAGCCGTGCAGAGGCAGCGCTGGATGGGGACCAGCCTGGCCCTCGTGCTCGCGGTCCTCTGCCTGGCCCTGGCGGCGCTGGCCGCCACCGTCAGCGTGGCGATGCAAGGGTATCGCGCCCTGACACGCGAGGTGGTGGCGGCGACCGTCGTGACGCGACCGTCCGGGCCGGAGCGATTCGTGGCCACGTTCACCTTCCCCGACGGACGGCGCGAACTCTACGAGCTCACCGGGAACGCCCTCTACGTTGACGCGCACATCGTCAAGTGGCACCCACTCGCCAACATCCTGGGGCTCCACACCGCGTACCAGCTCGACCGCGTTTCGGGACGTTACGACCGGCTTGAGGACGAGCAGACGAAGCCGCGGCGGATGTTCGCCCTCTCGCGCCCCACTCCCGTCGACATGTTCCAGCTCGCCCGGAGTCTCGCGTTCCTGGGGCGTGTGGTGGACACCGAGTACGGGTCGGCAACCTTCTTCTCGGCGCGAGGGCCTGTCGAGCTCGAGCTCCGGGTCTCGACGTCAGGGCTCCTCTTCCGCCCGTTCGGGCAGACGGCGCAGGGCGTGTCTACCGCACCGGCCAGGCAGCGGTAGCCGCGCCCCGCCGGATCGCCAGCGCCCGGCGCGGTCAGCGCTTCTGGATCCGCTGCCGCTCCCGCTTCTCCGCCAGACTCCCGCCGCCGCACCACGGATTCCCATCGATCGCGGGCCGTGTCACGCTCGGCGCGGCGAGGATCTCGCCGAGCAGGCGGACACACGCGTGCGCCGCGCCCCGCGGATCGCCGAAGATGCTCGCCACGCCCGCCTCGATCGCCTCCATCTCACCGTCGCCGAAGGCGAACGTGGTCGGGATCGTGTGGAGCTTCTCGCGCACCTTCTGGTCGATGACAGCGTCGAAGGCGACGTGGAAAAAGAAGAGCTTCTTCTGCAGCTGCGCCTCCACCTCGCTGCGCACCGACCGTGGCCACGTCGCGGCGCACGCGTGGTCGGGCAGGTTGTCACGCCGGCAGTCCGCGACCCTCTCGTAGGCGGCGATCGTCCGGG
>QHTD01000009.1 GCA_003220675.1 Candidatus Rokuibacteriota bacterium
AGCTCGTGAGCACGGTCTACATGGTCCCGCTGAAGGATCTGAACGCTCACAAGAAGCTCTACGACCTCAACGTCGCCAAGGAGGGGGTGGACCACGTCGACATGTACTACAACGCGGGCCATCCGGGCGTGCCCGAGCCTCACTATCACATCGTTCTCTGGTACATCCCGGCAGACAAGGAGGCGTTGCTCAAGTAGCTCCGTGCTGACGCGGCGAAGGTTCTTCGCGGCCGGCGGGCTCGCGCTCGCCGGCCTCGCTGTCGCTCGGCTCGCCCGTGGGGCGCGCGTCGCGGAGATCCACATGAAGAGCGACATGGAGGGCTCCGACGTCTGGTTTGACCCCATCGGCGTCTGGGTCGAGCCGGGACAGACGGTGCGGTGGATCGTCGACGCGAACGTCCACACGACCACGGCGTACCATCCGAAGAACGACGGCCACTCGCTGCGCATCCCCGAAGGCGCGACGCCCTGGGACTCGGGGTTCCTCGTAAACCCTGGCGACCGCTACGACGTGACCCTCACCGTCCCGGGCGTCTACGACTACTTCTGTCAGCCCCACGAGGCGGCGGGAATGGTCGGCCGGATCGTCGTGGGAAAGCCCGGCGGGCCCGGCGCGATGGCGTTCGACTACTTCCGTGGCCGGCCGGGCACCGAGAACTGGAAGGCGGTCCCCCCCGCCGCGCAGAAGGCGTTTCCCAGCGTTGACGCGATCATGCGGCGTCGAATCGTGCGGCGAACGCGCGGCGCGTCGTAAGTCCCTGTCATACCGGCCGAAATGCTTGACACTCGATAGCCTCTTGGCTACACTCTCCGCCACTCGATTCCGGCCCCCCTGAAGTGGGCTCACGACCCTCGACGTCGAGGAGGCGATTTGGACCCGCAGGCGCTCGAACCCGACCGCGACACATTTCCTAAGCTCGTCAGATGCAACGCGGAGCACCGCGGGCACAAGGTCGCGATCCGCGAAAAAGACTACGGGATCTGGCAGTCATACACGTGGCGTGAGTACTTCGCCGAGGCCCGGCTGATCGCGCTCGGGCTCGCGGCGCTCGGCTTCACGCGAGGCGACAAGACCGCGATCATCGGCGACAACCGCCCCCAGCTCTACTGGACCGTCATGGCCAGCCAGGCGCTGGGCGGGGTGCCCGTGCCGATCTATCAGGATTCGATCGAGAAGGAGACGCAGTACATCATCGACCACGCGGAGGTCCGGTTCGCGGTGGTCGAGGATCAGGAGCAGGTGGACAAGCTCCTGCACATCAAAGCCCAGTGCCCGCACCTCGAGCACATCATCTACGACGACCCGCGCGGGATGCGGGGCTACAGCGAGCCCTTCCTCACGAGCCTGGCCGAGCTGCAGGAGCTCGGCAAGAAGTTCGAGGTCGGCCACCCCACGTACTTCGACGACGAGCTGGCACGCGGCAAGCCGGACGACGTCGCGATCATCTGTTACACCTCGGGGACCACCGGCGTCCCCAAGGGCGCGATGCTCTCCCACCGGAACCTGATCGTGACCGCGCGCAACGCGGCGGAGTTCGAGGGCCTCCAGAGCGACGAGCAGATCCTGTCGTACCTGCCGATGGCGTGGGTGGGCGACCACATTTTCTCCTACGCACAGTCCATCGTGACGGGGTTCGCGATCAACTGCCCGGAGAGCGTCGCCACGGTCCTCCATGACCTGAAGGAGATCGGCCCGACCTACTTCTTCGCCCCGCCGCGCATCTGGGAGAACATCCTCACCAACGTCATGGTCCGCCTCGAGGACTGTGCGTGGCCCAAGCGAAAGCTGGTCCACTTCTTCCTCGAGCTTGCCCAGGACATCGAGCGGGCGCGGCTCAGCCGCCAGCCCGTGCCGGCCTGGCGCCGGCTCCTCTACCCGCTCGGGCGGCTCTTCGTGTACGGACCGCTCCGGGACAACCTCGGCATGCGGCGCATCCGCCGCGCCTACACCGCCGGCGAGGCGATCGGCCCCGAGATCTTCGTCTTCTTCCGGGCGCTCGGAGTCAACGTCAAGCAGATCTACGGCATGACCGAGGCGAGCGTGTTCATCACCGTCCAGAAGAATGGAGACGTCAGGCTCGACACGGCGGGCACGCCGATCCCGAATGTCGAGCTGAGGATCTCGCCCGAGGGGGAGGTGCTCTACCGGAGCCCCGGCGTCTTCCTGGGCTACTACAAGAACCCGGAGGCGACGCGCCAGACCGTCGAGGACGGCTGGGTGCATTCGGGCGACGCGGGCATCGTGGGCCACGACGGCGACCTGAGGATCATCGACCGCGCCAAGGACGTGGGGCGCCTGGCCGACGGTACGCTCTTCGCGCCGAAATACCTCGAGAACAAGCTCAAGTTCTCCCAGTACATCAAGGAGGCCGTGTGCATCGGGCAGGGTCGCCAGTTCGTGACCGCGTTGATCAACATCGATCTCGCCGCGGTCGGGAACTGGGCGGAGCGCCGAAACATCGCGTACACGAGCTACACCGACCTCTCCCAGAAGTCCGAGGTCTACGACCTGATCCACCAGGAGGTAGGGCGGGTGAACCGGAGCCTCGCCGAGGACGAGGCGCTGCGCGGGGCCCGGATCCGCAAGTTCCTGATCCTCCACAAGGAGCTGGATCCCGACGACGAGGAGATCACCCGGACGCGCAAGGTACGGCGCGGGTACATCGCCCAGAAGTACGCCGCCCTCATCGAGACGCTCTACGGCGACCGCGAGCACGTGGAGGTGGAGGCGAAGGTGACCTACGAGGACGGCCGGACCGGCACGATCCGGGCCGACGTGAGGATTCGTGACGTCGCCGTGCCGGGGGACTCGGTGAGCCCGTGACGGGACCCGACGCGCGCCCGCTCCTCGAGGTAGCGGGCGTCAGCGTCCGCTTCGGCGCGCTCGTGGCGCTGAACCAAGTGAGCCTGGGGATCTGTCACGGCGAGATCCTGGCCATCATCGGTCCCAACGGCGCCGGCAAGACCACGCTGCTCAACGCGATCAGTGGCTTCTACCATCCGTACGAGGGACGGATCGTTTTCGACGGCAAGGACCGGACGCACCTCAAGCCGCCCGACGTCGCCGCGCTCGGCATCGCCCGCACCTTCCAGAACGTCGCTCTCTTCAAGGGCATGAGCGTGCTCGACAACCTCATGACGGGGCGGCTCCTCAAGATGAAGGGGAGCTTCCTGCTGGAGGCGCTCTACTGGGGCCCGGCCCGCCGTCAGGAGCTCGAGCACCGCGCGTTCGTCGAGCGCATCATCGACTTCCTCGAGATCCAGGCGATCCGCAAGACGGCCGCCGGCCGCCTGCCCTACGGGCTGCAGAAGCGCGTCGAGCTGGGCCGCGCGCTCGCCGCCGAGCCCGAGCTCCTGCTGCTCGACGAGCCGATGGCCGGCATGAACGTCGAGGAGAAGGAGGACATGTGCCGCTTCATCCTCGACGTCAACGGCGAGTTCGGCACGACGATCGCGCTCATCGAGCACGACATGGGCGTGGTCATGGACATCTCCGACCGCGTCGCGGTCCTCGACTACGGGCGCAAGATCGCCGACGGCGCGCCCGAGCAGGTCCGCAAGGACCCGGCCGTCCGTGACGCCTACCTGGGCGTGAGTCATGACTGAGCTTCTCTACGGGATCGCCGTCGCCCCCTTCAAGGACATGGCGGGCTCGCCGGCCTTCTTCGCGGAGGTGCTCATCGGCGGCGTCTTCGCCGGGCTCATGTACTCGCTCGTGGCGCTCGGCTTCGTGCTCATCTTCAAGGCCTCGGGCGTGTTCAACTTCGCCCAGGGCGCGATGGTGCTGTTCGCGGCGCTCACGCTCGTCGGCCTCATCGAGCGCGGTGTGCCGGTCGCCCTGGCCCTCGTGCTGACGACCGCCGTGATGGTCGCACTCGCGTGGGTCATCGAGCGTGTCGTGCTCCGCCCGCTCGTCAACCAGGAGCACATCATCCTGTTCATGGCGACGATCGGGCTGACCTTCTTCCTCGAGGGCTTCGGCGAGATGGTGTGGGGCGCCAACGTCAAGAAGCTCGACATCGGCATTCCCGACCGGTCGTTCATCGTCGCCGGGATCCAGATCAACCAGCTCGAACTGTCCGCCGCGGTGACGTCGGCCGTCCTGGTCGCAGTGCTTGCCGTCTTCTTCCAGCGCACCCGCATCGGCCGGGCGCTCCGCGCCGTCGCCGACGACCACGAGGCGGCGCTCTCGATCGGCATCCCGCTCAAGACGATCTGGATGATCGTCTGGTCCGTGGCGGGAATCGTCGCGATCGTCGCCGGGATCATGTGGGGCGCCAAGAGCGGCGTGCAGTTCAGCCTGTCGCTCATCGCGCTCAAGTCGCTGCCCGTCCTCATCCTCGGCGGCTTCACGTCCGTCCCGGGCGCGATCGTGGGTGGGCTGATCATCGGCGTGGGGGAGAAGATGGGGGAGGTCTACTGGGGGCCGCTCGTGGGCGGCGCCATCGAGAACTGGTTCGCCTACGTGCTCGCGCTGGCATTCCTCCTGTTCCGCCCGCAAGGATTGTTCGGGGAGAAGATCATTGAACGCGTGTGAAGCCCCCCTCCGAGCGGCATGATCTACCGCGAAGCCGGGCAGTTCAGGACGACCTACGCCAGCGACCAGGCGATCTTCCCGATCCCACAGGACCGGTGGTTCGTCGTCTTCGCCGCGGTGGCCGCGTTCGTCATCCCGCCGCTCGCGGCCAACGAGTACTGGCTCCAGGCGGTCCTGATCCCGTTCCTGATCTACTCGCTCGCGGCGATTGGCCTGAACCTCCTGACGGGGTACGCCGGGCAGCTCTCGCTCGGCACCGGCGGATTCATGGCGGTGGGGGCCTACGCGGCGTTCAAGCTCACGACGGCCCTCCCCCAGCTGAACATTGTCGTCGTCTTCCTGCTCTCGGGGCTCATCGCGGCGGGCGTCGGCCTCGTATTCGGCATCCCGAGCCTCCGGATCAAGGGCTTCTACCTCGCCGTCGCGACCCTCGCGGCCCAGTTCTTCCTGCTCTGGCTCTTCAACAAGGTGCCGTGGTTCGTGAACTACGCCTCGTCCGGCACGATCACGGCGCCCAATCGGAGCGTGCTCGGGGTGATCGTCACCGGCCCGAACGCCACGGCGTCCGTGCGATACGTGACGGCCCTGGCGCTCGTCGTCGTCGGGGCGCTCGTCGCCAAGAACCTGGTCCGCGGCCGCGTGGGCCGGTCGTGGATGGCGATCCGCGACCGGGACATCGCCGCCGAGATCATCGGCGTCCGGCCGCTCCGGACGAAGCTGCTCGCCTTCGGCATCAGCTCGTTCTACTGTGGCGTCGCGGGCGCGGAGCTCGTCTTTCTCTACTTCGGCAGTGCCGAGACGCTGGCCTTCGACATCACGCTGTCCTTCCTCGTCCTGTTCATGGTGATCATCGGCGGCCTCGGCTCGATCCTCGGATCCTTCCTCGGCGCCGCCTTCATCGTGCTGGTGCCGATCTTCCTCACGAACGCGCCGCAGGCGATGGGTCTGAGCCTGCCGGTCGCCCTGCAGAAGCAGTTCGAGCTGATGGTGTTCGGCGGTCTCATCATCTTCTTTCTGATCGTCGAGCCGCACGGACTGGCGCGGCTCTGGCAGATAACCAAGGAGAAACTGCGCCTGTGGCCGTTCCCCCACTAGCTACCAGGAGGACACTCATGACTCTCAAAACGCTGATGAGCGGCGCGCTAGCGGCCGCGCTCGTCGCAGGGCCGATGGCGGCGGCCGCGCCGGCGCAGCCCAAGGAGATGTTCATCCCGCTCCTCGTCTACCGGACCGGGCCGTACGCCCCGAGCGGGATCCCGATCGCGAACGGGTTCGTCGACTATTTCACGCTCCTCAACGAGCGCGACGGCGGCATCAATGGGGTCAAGCTCACCTGGGAGGAGTGCGAAACCCAGTACAAGACGGACCTCGGCATCGAGTGCTACGAGAAGCTGAAGGGCAAGGGCCCGACGGGTGCCGCGGTGGTGAACCCGTACAGCACGGGCATCACCTATCAGCTCATCCCGAAGGCGTCGGTGGACAAGGTCCCCGTCTTCTCGATGGGCTACGGCATGACCGCCGCGGCCGACGGGCGCTGGTTCCCGTGGGTGTTCAGCTTCCCGACAACCTACTGGAGTCAAGCCTCCGCGGTCATCCGTTACATGGCGCAGCAGGAAGGCGGCATGGACAAGCTCCGGGGCAAGAAAATCGTCCACATCTTCCACAACAGTCCGTACGGCAAGGAGGCCAACCCGACCCTCGAGACCCTGGCGCGGCAGATGGGCTTCGAGCTGACGCTGCTCGCCGTCGACCACCCGGGCCAGGAACAGGGGGCGACCTGGCTGCAGGTCCGCCGCATCAATCCCGACTGGATCTTCATGTCCGGCTGGGGCGTCATGAACCAGGTCGCGGTGAAGGAGGCCGCGTCCAAGGGGTTCAAGATGGATCACTTCATCGGCAACTGGTGGTCAGCGAACGAGTCGGACGTGGTCCCGGCCGGTGACGGCGCGAAGGGCTACAAGGGCGCGACGTTCCACGCGCCGGGCACCAACTTCAAGGTCCACGCGGACCTCTTCAAGTTCGTCTACGACAAGGGAAAGGGCGGCGGCAACAAGGACGCGGTCGGCGAGGCGCTCTACAACCGCGGCCTCGTCAACGCGATGCTGTCCGCCGAGGCGATCCGCACCGCGATGACGAAATACGGCAACAAGCCGCTCACCGGCGAGCAGGTCCGCTGGGGCATGGAGAACCTCAATCTCACCGAGCAGCGGCTCGAGCAGTTGGGCGTGAAGGGCTTCACGCACCCGATCAAGGTCACCTGCGAGGATCACGAGGGCAATGGGCCTGTGCTCATCCAGCAGTGGGACGGCAAGAAATGGACCATCGTGTCTGACTGGATCTCGCCCATGCGCGACGTCGTCCGCGCGAAGATCGAGACCGCGGCCGTCGAGGAGGGGAAGAAGCTCGGCTACGCCATGCGCGACTGCGCCAAGGAGAAGTAGAAAGTCGTGAGCGCCGTGAGCGGGACCACCCGGCCGCTGTTGTCGGTCAACAACATCGAGGTGATCTACGACCACGTGATCCTCGTGTTGAAAGGGGTGTCGCTCTGCGTCTCCGAGGGGGGCATCGTCGCCCTTCTCGGGGCCAACGGCGCCGGCAAGAGCACGACCCTGAAGGCGATCTCCGGGCTGCTCCGGACCGAGCGCGGTGACGTGACGAAGGGCACGATCGAGTTCCAGGCACTGCCGATCCACCGGAAGGACCCGGCCGAGGTCGTCAAGCGTGGAATCGTCCAGGTGATGGAGGGCCGGCACGT
>QHTD01000073.1 GCA_003220675.1 Candidatus Rokuibacteriota bacterium
GGGCCCGGATCATGCGGGACGAGTTCGGCGCGCGCGATCCGCGATCGCAGGCCCTGCGCTTCCACGCCCAGACCGCGGGCAGCATGCTCACGGCGCAGCAGCCCGAGAACAACATCGTCCGGGTGGCCGTGCAGGCGCTCGCGGCGGTGCTGGGCGGCTGCCAGTCGCTCCACACCAACTCGATGGACGAGGCGCTCGCGCTCCCGACCGAGCGCGCCGTGCGCATCGCGCTCCGGACCCAGCAGATCCTCGCCCACGAGTCGGGCGTGGCGGACGTCGTCGATCCCCTCGGCGGAGCGTTCGCCCTCGAGCGGCTGACGGACGAGATCGAGGAGGCGGCGCGCGCCTACATCCGGAAGATCGACGAGCTCGGGGGTGCGATCGCCGCGATCCCGTTCATGCAGCGCGAGATCCAGGACGCGGCGTACCGGTACCAGCGCGAGGTGGAGGAGCGGGCCCGCATCGTCGTGGGCGTCAACGAGTACCTCACGGACGAGCCGTCGCCAACCAACCTCTTCCAGGTCGACCCCGCCGTGGGGGACGCGCTCGCCGAGAAGGTCGCGCGCGTTCGGGCGAAACGCGATCGCGGTGGGGCTCTGCGCGCGCTCGACGCGCTCGAGGCCGCCGCGCGCGGGCACGAGAACCTCGTCGCCCGCATCGTGCAGGCGGTCGAGGCGCACGTCACGCTCGGCGAGATCTGCGACCGGCTCCGCGGGGTGTTCGGGGTCCACCAGCCGTCGGTGACGTTTTGATTCGCGGTCCCGGCCGGGCCCTCGGCGCGCTCGTGGCGCTCGGGCTCCTCCTGAGCGCCGCGCCGGCGCGCGCCGGGCTCGCCGACCGCGTGGGCGCGACCTTCGTGCTGATCGCCGAGGAGTTCGTGCGCGCGTTCCAACCGCTCGAAGGGCTCATCGTGAGTGTGGAGGGCGACGCGCTCTACCTCGACCTCGGGGAGAGCCGCGGCGCGCAGGCGGGCCAGGAGCTGCTGATCTTCCGCAAGGGAGAGGAGTTCTACCACCCGCTCACCGGCAAGCCGCTCGGGCGCTACGAGGAGACGGTCGGTTGGGCTCAGATCCGGCGCGTCCAGCCGCGGTTCTCCGAGGCCCTGTACGTGCCCCTCGACGGCAAACCGCGCCCGCGGGCGGACGACGGCGTGCGCATCACTCGGGGACGTATCAAGATCGCGATCGCGCCCGTCCTCGACCTCACCCAGTCGAAAGCGGACCTGCGTCGCGTGCCCTACCTGCTCGCGACCGTGCTCGAGCGTTCGAAGCGGTTCCAGGTGGCGGACCCGCTCGCGGTCGCCGAGATCTTCGCGCCTGGTGGGGCGCGCGTCGAGGAGGTGCTCGGCCTGCCGAACCGGGCGACGCGGCTGGCGAGGACGCTCGAGGTCACCGGCTGGCTCGTGTCCGTCGTGCTCGAGCGCCGCGGCGTCACCTACCTCGACACGACGTGGATCTCCGCGGTCACCGGGACTGCCCTCTTCTCGCGCCGCCAGCCTCTGGTGGCCCCGGCGGCGGCCGAGGAGCAGCGCTTCCCGTGGGAGCCGCCCGTCGAGGACTGACGCGAGGTGTGTGCTATCTTATGGGCCGTTATGGGCCGGGGCACGAAGCACCGCCTCACGCTGTGGCTCGCGCTGGTCCTGGCGCTCTCCAGCTGCTCCTCCGTGCGCCAGGCGCTCGGCGTTCCGTCGCCCGGCGATCCGTCCGTCACGATCAAACCCGCCGAGACACGCTGGCTCTTGATCAAGAACCCGCGCTTCGGCGACGTGCCGAGCGAGCCGGAGTACATCTGGGTGGAGGAGGACAAGATCCCCTTCACGTTCACGGGACTCATCAACAAGAACGCGCTCGTCGCCCTTCCGGAGATCGTCGCCAAGTACGGCCCGCCGCCGGGCGGCGGCAAGATCAGCCCGCGTCAGGGCGTGCCGACACAGACCTCGGCGCCGTCGCCGGAGCCGCCACGCGCCGCGAGCACGGCGCCCGCACCGGCCCGCGCGGCGTCGCCTGCCGCGGGCGGGCGGGACGGCGCCGCTGCCGTGCCCGAGATGCCCCGGCGCGGCATGGTGGTCTACGTGGACACCAACCGGATCGTGATCGACCTCACCGCCGCCGACGGCATCCGGCCGGGGACGCTCGTGAGCCTGCGGCGCGACAAGGTCCCGATCGTCCACCCACTGACGGGCGAGGTGCTCGGCGAGCTCGACGAGGAGATCGGCACCGCCCGCGTCACCGAGACCCGCGAGAGATTCTCCGTCGCTCATCCTGAGGTGGTTGCGTCGGGCGAGCAGATCCAGATCAAGGATCGCGTTGTCCCGAAGTAGCGCCGGCGCGTGCCCACCCCGACGCTCGAGCAGGTCCTGAGAGAACGTGTCGCCGGCCTGGTCGGCGACGACCTCGAGGCGGTCGAGGCGGAGATCCATCGGGAGCTGTACTCGCCAGTCGCGCTGATCCAGGAGATGGGCGGGTACATCGCGAGCGCCGGCGGCAAGCGGCTGCGCCCGATCCTCCTGCTGCTCGCCGCGCGCGTGGCCGGCTATCGCGGTCCGCGGGGCGTGCGGCTCGCGTGCGTGGTCGAGCTGCTTCACACCGCGACCCTCATCCACGACGACGTCGTGGACCAGGCGCCCCTCCGGCGCGGGAGACCGTCGGCGAACGCGCAGTGGGGCGACGACGCCTCGCTCCTGGTCGGCGACCACCTCTACTCGAAGTCGTTCGCGATGCTCGTGCGCGACAACGACCGTGCGGTGATGGAGACGCTCGCGCGGTCGACGGTGTCGATGACGGAGGCCGAGGTCTTTCAGCTCGAGTTGAAGCGGAGTGGCTTCACGTCGGAGGCCGACTACCTCCGTATCATCACGCTGAAGACGGCCTCGTTCATGTCCGCGTGCTGCCGGATCGGCGGGCTGCTCGGTGGCCTCCCGCCCGAACAGGTCGAGGCGCTCGCCCACTACGGCCTCGACATCGGGGTCGCGTTCCAGATCTCGGACGACTCGCTCGATTTTGTCGCGGACCCGGAGCGTCTCGGCAAGGCGATTGGCGCGGACCTGCGCGAGGGAAAGCGCACGCTCCCGCTGATCGCGATGCTCGACCAGCTCTCGCCGCCCGAGGCGGAGCGCGTCCGGGCGCTCCTCCGGCGTCCGAGCCTGGTACCGGCGGAGCTCGAGGAGATCCGCCGGCTGGTCCTCGAGCACGACGGCGTCGAGTACGCCCGGGCGCAGGCCCATGCCTACGCGCACGCCGCGAAGGCCGACCTCGAGGTCTTCCCGCCGTCAGAGGAGCGCGAGACGCTCGCGCTCGTGGCGGACTTCGTCGTGGATCGGGACCGCTGATGGACGGCGACCGGACGGATTGGACATCATCATCACGCTGACGACCGATTTCGGCGTCCGCGACCCGTACGTCGCGGAGATGAAAGGGGCGATCCTCGGAATCGCGCGCGCGGCGGGAGCGACGGTGCAGCTCGTCGACGTGACCCACGAGGTCGCGCGCCACGATGTCGTCGAGGGCGCGCTCGCGCTCGAGGCGGCGGCGCCGTTCTTCCCCCGGGGCACGGTCCACGTCGCCGTGATCGACCCTGGCGTCGGGACCGCGCGTCGCGGGATCGCCGTCGCCGCGCGCGATCAGGTCTTCATCGGTCCCGACAACGGCGTGTTCACGCCGTTCCTGTCCGGGAGGGACTGGCGAGCGTTCGAGTTGGCCGTCCCCGCGTACCGGCTGCCAGCCGTCAGCCGCACGTTCCACGGCCGCGACCTGTTTGCGCCGGCCGCGGCCCACGTCGCGGTCGGCGTCGACCTCGCGCGGCTCGGCCCCGCGCTGACCGATCCCGTGCGCCTCGCGTGGGACCGGGGCCGCGAGCGGGCGGGGACGATCGAGGGCGCCGTCATCCACGTCGACCGCTTCGGCAACCTCGTCACGTCACTCTTCGCCGACGCCCTGCGTCCGGGCTCCGTGGTCCGCGTCGTGGGCCGCACGATCCCGATGGTCGGTACGTACGGCGATCTGCCGCGAGGCGGCCTGGGCGCACTCGCGGGCTCGAGTGGGCGTCTGGAGATCGCAGTCCGTGAGGGGAGCGCGGCGGCGGTGCTCCGGGCGCGTCGCGGGACGCGGGTGATCGTCAGTCGGACTTCGTCGAGTCGGACTTCGTCGAGCGGGACTTCGCCGAGCCAGACTTCGCCGAGCCAGATTTCGCCGAGCCAGATTTCGTCGAGTCGGATTTCGTCGAGCCGGACGACGACGCGGGCGCGGAGGCGGTCGTAGTGTCGCTCGGGGTCGCGTCGGTCTTCTTCTCGCCAGCGCCCGCCGACGATTTCTCCGTCGCGACGGCCTTCTTCCTCGCCTCGGAGGGATAGTCGGTGACGTACCAGCCGCCGCCCTTAAGGATGAACGGCGCTGGAGAGAGCAGGCGATGGACCTCGCCCCCGCACGCCTCGCACGTCGTCAGCGGCGGAGCTGAGATGCGCTGGCGGATCTCGAAGACCCGACGACATTTGGTGCACTCGTATTCGTACGTCGGCACATCATGAAGGCTACAGGCGGAGGGACGAAGGTGTCAAGAAGACGCGGGTGGTGGCTCCATCTGATCGTCGCTATCGTGATGACGTCCGGCTGCGCGACGCCCACTGCCCAGGTGGAGAAGATCCGGGCGCAGGCCGCCCACGAGCGTGGGCTCGCCTACCTCAACGAGAGGCAGCCGGCGTCTGCGCTCGTTGCGCTGCGGGAGGCCGTCACGATCAATCCCGCGGAGCCGCTCTATCGCGACAGCCTCGCGCTCCTGCTCCTGGATCTCGGGCAGATCGAGCCGGCCCTCGCCGAGCTGAGAAAAGCGCTCGAGCTCGATCCGCGATTCGCCGTCGGACACTTCCACCTCGGCGTGGCGCTGGCGGAGAGCCGGCGCTGGGAGGACGCCATCAAGAGCTACCGGACGGCGATCGCGCTGCCCACGCTGACCGTGCCCGACCTGGCGCACAACAGCCTCGGCATGGCTCTCTATAACCTCAAGCGCTACCGGGAAGCCGAGACGGCGCTCCGGTACGCGATCAGCCTCAATCCCGAGCTCCAGGCCGCGTACTATCACCTCGGCCTCGTGCTGATCGGCGAGGACAGGAAGGAGGAGGCGAAAGCAGTCTTCCGCGAGGCGCGCAAGCTCGGGCCGGATTCTCCCTTCGGACAGGCGGCGGCGGCGCACCTGAGGGACCTCGGAGAGGGCGGCTAGAAGCCCGAGGAGCTCAGTTTTCACTTGACCTTAGATCGTGTGCTGGGGTACAAACTCCCCGCTGCCCGCAGTGCGCTTGTAGCTGTTGGTGATGTCGGTGATGGTATGGACAGCAACAGTTCGAAACGGCTGCTCACCACATTTGAGGAGGCGGTAATGAGGAAATTCCTCGTCACTGCAGTCTTCGCCTTCGTCACCATCGCGATGCTGGCTCCGCCTGTCCTGGCGCAGGCGCCGGCGCCGAAGGTGACGATCACCGGGCTCATCGACCAGGTCACGTCGGCGAGCGCGAACGTCCAGGACAGTAGCTTCGGCCGTACCAGTGACAGAGAGTGGTATGCGACGACCCGGTTCCGTCCGGACATCGTCTTCGAGGTTGGGCGGACCAAGGCCGTCCTGGGACTCGAGATCGACCTGACCTACGGCCAAACCACTGGGTGCTCGGGCGGTCCCGGCAAAGTGGCGACCTCTGGCTCGTGCGCACCCCTTGCCGGTACTAACTCGATCTATCCGAACCAGCACGCTGGGAACACCGCTGACGCCGGTCTGAACACGGACGTCACCGGCGTGATCGAGATCAAGTGGGCGTACACGGAGTTCGACCTGACCGGCAAGGACAGCTTCCTGCCGATGATCCCGGTGCCGACCGTCGCCCGGTTAGGCCTCCAGCCCTTCGCCGGCCTTGCGAACTACAAGGTCGCCTACGCGAACGGCGACTTCGCGGGGGTGTCGGCGGTCACGACGTTTGCGCCGAACCTCAAGACCAACCTCGCCTATGTCTTTGTCGAGGACGAGCTCGCGGGCGGTGACCGCGGCGCAGCGGGTGCAAAGAATACTCGCGGCAACGATTTCGCGATCATCATCAGCCCGGAGTACACGGTCTTCAAAGGGCTCGACGTCAAGCCGCTCTACTCGTTCTTCTACGCCGAAGGCGCGACGAGCGGTTCGGCCCGGCGTAGTGCGGCCGACGTTCACATCGTAGGCGGGACCACGGCCGGCGCGGCCGCATTCGGCGCCGCGTCCAACCCGAACGGCGCGCCCGCGTTCCATGAGAACCGCCACACGTTCGGTGCCGATGCGAGCTGGCGCATGGGCCCCTGGGGACTCGATCCTACCGTCTATTACCAGTGGGGTACTCGCGACGTTGAGGCGATAGACATCGATGGCAAGACGAAGAGGCTCGAGACGAAAATGAGCTCCTGGCTCTTCGACGCCATCGGAAGCTACCAGCTGGGGCCGCTGCTCCTCGAGGCCCGCGGGGTCTACAGCACGGGTAACAAGGCCCGCGACAACCTCTCCAGGAAGATTTACTACTTCGAGCCGCTCGACCTCGACACGAGCTACTACGCCACCTGGACCTCGATCCTGGGCCTGGGTGTCGACTATAAGAGCGGCTGCTCAGCCGGCACCCAAGGCATGTGCACCAACGTCGGCTACGACCGCTATGGTCGCGCCCAGTTCGGCGCCCGGGCGACGTACGCGCTCACGCCGGCCCTCAGCGGGTGGGTGGCGGTCAACCCGACGTGGACGGCGGAGAAGGTCGACACCAATACGAGTGCGGCCCGTACTCACATTACTGGCCCCATCGAGGGTGACTCCCGCTACATCGGTACCGAGAGCAGCATAGGCTTCACCTGGAAATTCGCCCCGAACGTGGCGTTCGATTGGTCTGGTGCGTATCTCGCGGCAGGGAAGGCCCTGGATACCAGCGAGTTACTCAACAACGTGCTCGTGAAGCGGAAGGCGGACGACGCCTACCTGACGTCTGCCCGCCTGAGGCTCAGCTTCTAGGTCCGCGCGCCACCGCGGGCAGCAGAGCGGGGCATGGGCGGTATCGCCCATGCCCCGTTTCATTTTCGAGTCAGGGTGTGAGAAGCTGGCACCGGCTATGGTGAAGGGTCGACTCCCGGCACACGTCTCCGCCGTCCTCGCCCTGCTTCTCCTCGCCGCCGCCGGCGCGTCGGCCCAGACTGCCCCGCCCACACTCGGCGTCCTCGTCAACCAGGTCCTGGCGCTCTTCCCCAAGGTGAACGGCGAAGTGCTCGAGGTCCAGGGCACCACGCTCACGCTCTCGCTCGGGCAGCGCGACGGGCTCGTCGCTGGCGTGGAGTTGACTGCGTATCGCGAGGGGCGCGAGCTCCGCCATCCGAAAACGGGGGAGATTCTCGGTCGCACCGAGGAGGTCCTCGGCCGCGTCACCGTACAGCGGGTCCAGGAGGCGTACGCGACGGGCGCGGTCGTCGAGGGGACCGACATTCGTCCCGGGGACAAGGTCCGGGTCTCGGCGGGCAAGATCAAGCTCACGCTGCTGCCGATCGTCGAGGGCGTCAGGGGCGATCTGGCGGAGGCGGTGACGTACGAGCTGATCGAGGCGCTCAACCGGACCGGGCGCTTCCAGATGGCGCTGGGTGACGCGGTCAACGTGTGGCTCGCCGCGCAGGGGATCAGGCGCCAGGACGTCCTCGAGGGCAGGGGGCTCGCGCAGGTCGCGCCGCGGTTCAAGATCGAGAACCTGCTCGTCGTCGCGTTCAGCCGCGTCCAGAACAAGCCGTACATCGACGTGCGTCTCTTCACGTTCCCTGGGCCCAACGCGCTCCTCACCACCGCGCTCTTCGTGCCGCCCGCGATCAAGGCGACCCCGAAGGGCGACTTCTCGGCCTCAGGCAAACCCAAAGAGAGCCAGACGCCAAACCCGGTGCGGTCGCTGCTCTCGCGGCTCCTCACGGGCGACCTCGACGCCGGGACGTACTCGAGCGGCGAGACCTCGATGCCGCTGAAGGAGATCGCGAAGTTCCCCTTCGCGGTCGTGGCCATGGACGTCGCGGTGGCGCCCCACGACCAGATCCCGCGCATGGTCGTCACCGACGGCGAGCGGATCTACCTCTACAAGATTATCGAGCGGGCGCTCGAGCCGGAATGGACTTACCAGGCGGACGCGCGCGGGCGCGTCTTCAGCGTGCAGCTCGCCGACCTGAACGGCGACGGCGTGCTCGAGGTCGTGGCCAATCGCTATCACCCCAACCCCCGCATTCTGGTGAACTCGTTCATCCTCACGACGAAGGGCGGCAAGCCGGTGGTGCTGGTGGGCGAGGTGCTGGACATCCTGCTCGCGGTGGACCCGAGTGGTGACGGGATCAAGAAGACCCTGTGGACCCAGCCCTTCACGCAGAACGGCTTCTTCAAGAAGGGTGACGCCCAGCGGGTGGTGATCAAGGACGGCAAACTCGTGACGGACGCGCCCGTCCGCGTGCCGAGCGCGTTCCGGGCGACCGGAGCGACCTTCGCCAACATCTCGGGCAAGAACAGCATCCGGGCCCTCGCGTTCATCGACGAGTTCAACCGTCTCCGGATCGCGGCCGAGGCGGAGGATCTGTGGCGCTCCGCGACGCCCGTGGGCGGCGGCGGCGTGAAGCTCGAGGTGATGACGCAGAACGAGCGGGGCGGTCGCAGCTACATCTACACCTCGGAGCCGCCGCCGCTCGCCGTGGACCTCGACGGCGACGGGATCGACGAGATCGTGGTCCCGCAGAACCAGCTCCCGGGACGGCTCGCCGTCGTCTACAAAGGGCCAGCCGGCTATCGGTTCCAGACGGTCAACTCAGGCTTCGAGGGCACGGTGACGGCGCTCGGGGCAATCCCTGGGGAGAGCGCGCCGACCCTGGTGATCGCCGTCGTACGCTACCAGCACTGGTTGAACACGGTCGGCGAAACGCAGATCATCGTGACGACTCCGGATTGAGTCCGGAACTCACGCTCCGGTCAGCTTCCCCGCGCGCCCGGTCATCCCCGATGATCCGCCGCTCGGCGCAGAACGATATCGCGTCGAAGAACGACTACCGAGGCACCGCGGGATGACCCCGGTCGCGGTACACTGACGGCATGAGCGAGGCCGGGACACGGTACTCGGTAGAGACCGGACGTTCGGGACTGACCTACGAGGACTACTGCGCGCTGCCCGACGACGGACTGCGGTACGAGATCGTCGACGGGATGCTGTTCGCCGAGCCGTCGCCGCGTCGCGCTCACCAGGAGGCGGTCGGGAACCTGTTCGCGATCCTCCACGGCTACGTGCGGGCTCACGACCTGGGCAAGGTGTACGTCGCGCCGTTCGACGTGATTCTGGATCCCAGGACCACTGTCGTGCCCGACCTTGTTTTCGTGGTCAGGGACCGCCTCGCTATCGTCGCCGAGCGCGGGGTGGAGGGGGCTCCCGACCTTCTCGTGGAGGTCCTGTCGCCCGGGACGGCCCGGCGCGATCGCGTGAGGAAGCTGAACGCTTACGCTCGGCTCGGTGTCCGGCACTACTGGCTGGTGGACCCCGAAGCGAAGACGGTCGAAGCATTCGAGCTGGTGGAGGACGCCTATCGGCTCGCCGCGGCCGTCGGCGGCGACGACGAGTTCCGACCGGGCGTCTTTCCAGGCCTCGCCATTTCGCTCCCCATTCTCTTCGCGTGACGCCGGCGCCCGGGGAAAGGCCGTCCTCATGACGATCCGCGCCGTTCGCGGCGTGCACGACATCCTGCCCGGCGAAGGCGAGAAGTGGCGCCGGGTTGAACGGATCGCGCGCGACGTGTTCGACTCATACGGCTATGAGGAGATTCGCCTGCCGATCTTTGAGCGCACTGAACTCTTCGCCCGGAGCATCGGCGAGGCGACCGACATCGTTCAGAAGGAGATGTACACGTTTCAGGATCGGGGCGGCGATTCCGTGACGCTCCGACCCGAAGCGACGGCGGGACTCCTCCGCGCGTACATCGAGCACGGCCTCTTCGTGCACCCGAAGCCGATCAAGCTGTACACGCTGGGTCCCATGTTCCGGTACGAGCGGCCCCAGGCGGGTCGGTATCGCCAGTTCCATCAGCTCGACGTGGAGGCGCTCGGCGACGAGCACCCGTCGCTCGATGCGGAGGTGGTCGCGATGCTCGTCGAGTTCTTCCAGCGGCTCGATCTTGCGACGCGACTGCAGGTCGAGATCAACTCGCTCGGCGACGAGAACCCCGAGTGTCGGCCGCGCTATCGGACGGAGCTCGTCCGCTATCTGCGCGCGAACGCCGACCGCCTCTGTGAGGAGTGCCGGGAGCGGATCGAGCGCAATCCCTTGCGGGTGCTCGATTGCAAGAAGCGAGAGTGCCGACCGGTGCTCGACCGCGCACCGGCGCTCGCCGAGTTCCTCTGCTCGGACTGCGCGGCGCACTTCGGGAAGACACGGGAGTATCTCGAGGCGATGGGGGTGCGCTACGTCGTGAGCCCGCGGCTGGTCCGAGGCCTGGATTATTACGTGCGGACGACCTTCGAGCTCACGACGACGGAGCTCGGCGCCCAGAACGCGGTGGCCGGGGGCGGGCGGTACGACGGACTGATCAAGCTGCTCGGCGGTCCGCCCGACCCGGGCATCGGCTTCGCGGTCGGAGTCGAGCGTGTCGTTCAGCTCCTGCCCGACGAAGGCCCGGAGGGGTGGGGGGCGCGCCGACCCGGCGTCTTCCTGATCCCGCTCGGCGAAGCCGCGTTGATGCGCCTCCTGCCCCTCGCCAGCCTATTGAGGTCGAGAGGCGTCGTCGTCGAGGTCGGCCATGGCGAGCGCAAGCTCGGGAAGGAGCTCGAACGGGCGAACAAGCTGGAGCACACCAAGCGGCTGGGTGTCCTCCACGCTGTGATCCTCGGCCCCGACGAGCTCGCGCGCGGCGAGGCGATCGTCCGCGAGCTCGGGTCGGGCGCCCAGCGCACGGTGGAGCTGTCCGGGCTCGTCGACGAGCTGCTGGCGCTCGGGGGGCGGGCGTGAGCGACGGGCTGCCCCGCTACCGGACGCATACGTGCGGCGAGCTCCGGGCCCAGCACACGGGCGCCACGGCGCGGCTGTCGGGTTGGATCCATCGCAAACGCGACCACGGCGGCCTCCTGTTCATCGACCTCCGCGACAACTACGGCCTGACTCAGTGCGTGTTCGACCGCTCGAGCCCGCACTTCAAGACTGCCGAGGGGCTCCGCCTCGAGAGCGTCGTCACGGTGACCGGGACGGTGGTGGCCCGCGCGCCCGCGGCCGTGAACCCCAAGCTCCCCACGGGGGAGATCGAGCTCGCCGTCGAGGACCTCGAGATCCTCTCGGTCGCCGAGCCCCTGCCGATCCAGGTCAATAGCGACGTCGAGTATCCGGAGGACATACGCCTCCGCTACCGCTTCCTCGACCTCCGGCGAGAGAAGCTCCATCGGAACATCCTGCTCCGGAGCCATGTCATCGCGTCGATCCGCCGGCGCATGATCGCGGCCGGCTTCACCGAGTTCCAGACGCCGATCCTCACGTCGAGCTCCCCAGAGGGCGCGCGCGACTACGTCGTGCCCAGCCGCGTCCACCCGGGGAAGTTCTACGCGCTGCCGCAGGCGCCGCAGCAGTTCAAGCAGCTCCTGATGGTCGCCGGGTTCGATCGCTACTTCCAGATCGCCCCGTGCTTCCGTGACGAGGACAGCCGTGCCGACCGGTCGCCCGGCGAGTTCTACCAGCTCGACTTCGAGATGTCGTTCGTCACCCAGGAGGACGTGTTCGCAGCGATCGAGCCCGTCTTGCACGGCGTCTTCGAGGAGTTCCGCCCGGAGCGCGCCGTGACGCCGCCGCCGTTCCCCCGGATCCCGTTCGACGAGGCGATGCTGAAGTACGGCAGCGACAAGCCGGACCTGCGCAATCCGCTCGTGATCAACGACGTCACGGCGGCGTTCCGCGACTCGGGGTTCGCCGTGTTTGCCGGGGCGATCGCCGGGGGTGGTGTCGTCCGCGGCGTGCGCGCGCCCCAGGCGGGGGCGCAGCCCCGCAGCTTCTTCGACAAGCTCAACCAGTGGGCCCGCGCCGAGGGCGCACCGGGCCTGGGCTACGTGACGCTCGCGGCGGGCGGGGCGAAGGGGCCCATCGCCAAATTTCTGGACGCGCCGCGGCTCGACATGCTCCGCTCCCAGACGGGGGCGACCGACGGAGACGCGATCTTCTTCGTCTGCGAGCGGCGTGCCGTGGCCGAGCGGCTCGCCGGACGACTGCTTCGCCGCCTCGGCGAGGAGCTCGGCCTGATCGAGGAGAACGTGTTCCGGTTTTGCTGGGTGACCGACTTCCCGATGTACGAGCTGAACGAGGAGACCGGGAAGATCGAGTTCAGCCACAACCCGTTCTCGATGCCCCAGGGCGGCCTCGCGGCGCTGGAGACGCAGGACCCGCTCACGATCAAGGCCTACCAGTACGACATCGTGTGCAACGGGGTCGAGCTGTCGAGCGGCGCGATCCGAAACCACCGGCCGGACATCATGTACAAAGCCTTCGCCATCGCCGGGTACAGCAAGGAGGAGGTCGAGGCGCGCTTCGGGGGGATGCTGAACGCGTTCAAGTTCGGCGCCCCGCCCCACGGGGGCTCGGCGCCGGGCATCGACCGGATCGTCATGCTGCTCGCGCGGGAGACGAACATCCGTGAGGTGATCGCGTTCCCGATGAACCAGCAGGCTCAGGACCTCATGATGGAGGCCCCGGCGCCGGTGTCGCCGGCGCGCCTGAAGGAGCTGCACATCAAGCTCGATCTACCGCCCGAGTGATACACTTGGGGAGGGAACCCAGGAGTTGAGCGAAGCCACCACGATCACGCGACGAATCTCCCTCGCCCCCGACGTCGAGCTGCTCCCCCTCCTCGGGCGCAACGACGACCATCTCCGGACGCTGGAACACGAGCTCGATATCCGCATCGTCGCGCGCGGCCACGACATCATGCTCAAGGGAGACGAACGCCAGGTCCGGAAGGCCGAGCGTGCGCTCGTCCAGCTCGCCGAGCTCGTCCGCTCCGGCGCCCCGGTACGCACGATGGAGGTGCGCGCGGCGCTGAGGATGCTGTCGGACAACGAGGAGGCGGACCTCAAGGCGGTCTTCAACGACGCGATCGCGGTCCCGTCCCGGAAGAAGTGGGTCACGCCGAAGACGCCGGGCCAGAAGCGGTACGTTGACGCGATCCGCAAGCACGATATGGTCTTCGCGATCGGGCCCGCGGGCACCGGCAAGTCGTTCCTCGCCGTGGCGATGGCGGTCTCGGCGCTGATGAAGCGCGAGGTCGCGCGGATCGTGCTGACCCGGCCGGCCGTGGAGGCCGGCGAGCGTCTCGGCTTCTTGCCCGGCGACCTCTACGAGAAGGTCCACCCCTACCTGCGCCCGCTCTACGACGCGCTCTACGACATGCTCGAGGCGGAGAAGGTCCAGGGCCTCATGGAGAAGGGGGCGATCGAGATCGCGCCGCTCGCGTACATGCGCGGCCGGACACTCAACGACGCGTTCATCATCCTCGATGAGGCGCAGAACAGCACGACCGAGCAGATGAAGATGTTCCTCACCCGCCTCGGGTTCAACTCGAAGATGGTGATCACCGGTGACATCACCCAGGTGGACCTGCCGGCCTCTCGCGGCTCGGGGCTGATCGAGGTCCAGACCGTGCTCCGGGGCGTCGAGGGCATCGAGTTCGTCTACTTCGACGAAGGGGACGTCGTCCGCCACCGGCTCGTGTCCGCGATCGTCCGCGCATACGACGTCCACGACACGCGGACCCGCGACAATGGGAACGCCGCCGACGGTACCTGATGGCGGTGGCGGTCGCGAATCGTCAGCGGCGTGTCGCCGTCCGGCCGGCGCGTCTGGCGCGGGCGGCGCGCGCGGCCCTCGCGTCGGTGGGGCGGGCCGGGGGCACCGTCGAGGTCCTCGTCGTCGGCGATGACGAGATCCGCCGGCTGAACGCCGCCTGGCGTGGCGTTCGGCGGCGCACCGACGTCCTCGCGTTCCCGCTGGAAGTCCCCGGGCCGAGTCCGCTCATGGGCCAGATCGTGATCTCCGCGGACACGGCCCGGCGCCAGGCGCGCCGGCTCCGCGTGCCGCTTCCGCTCGAGCTCGACCTGCTCGTCACGCACGGCGTGCTCCACCTCGCGGGGTATGACGACCGGGATCCCGTCGAGGCGGAGCTCATGCACGAGCGCGAGCGACAGATCCTCGTGTCGGACCGCCGCCTGGTGCCCGCGAGGCTCTGGAAGGGTCTTCTGGAATGAATAGCGCTATGCGGAACGCAGCCGGATCGCGCCTTGCTCAGGCCACGCACCGAGTGCCGCCGGGCTCGCGGAGCTGGTCTGGAATGATAAGCGCTATGCGGAGCGCAGCCGAGTCGTGCCTCGTCTCGGGCCACCCACCGATGGCACCGGCCTCGCGGCGCTCGCTACAATGACCCGCGCAGGGTTCGTTTCGCTCATCGGCCGCCCGAACACGGGCAAGTCGACCCTCCTGAATCGCCTCGTGGGCCAAAAGCTCGCGATCGTCTCGCCGCGCCCACAGACGACGCGCAACCGGATCACCGGCATCAAGAACCTCCCGGGCGCGCAGATCGTCTTCGTCGACACGCCCGGGCTCCACACGTCCGCCGGCAGGCTCGGTGCCTTCATGCAGCAGACCGCGCGCCGCGCGGTCGAGGAGGTCGACCTCGTTTGCCTCGTCGTGGACGCCGCGCAGCGCATCCATCCGGACCGGCTCGTGCTGGAGCCGCTCGAGGCCTACCGAGGACCGGTCTTCTGCGTGCTCAACAAGGCCGACCTCGTGCGGCCGAAGGGGCGGATGCTGCCGGTCCTCGAGGCGTGGCGGGGCGCGCATCCGTTCCGCGAGCTCGTCCCCGTCTCCGCCACCGAGGGCACCAACTGCGACCGGCTGCTGGCGCTGATCATGGGGATCCTGCCGGAGCACCCGCCCTTCTTCCCCGAGGACGCGACCAGCGACCAGCCCGAGACCTTCTGGGTCGCGGAGATCATCCGCGAGAAGGTGTTCCTCCTCACGCGGCAGGAGGTGCCGTACGCCGTGGCGGTGCGCGTCGAGGAGCTCGTCGAGCGGAAGGACCCCGCGTGCCTCTATATCCGGGCCACGGTCTTCGTCGAGCAGGAGTCCCAGAAAGGCATCCTCATCGGCAAGGGTGCGGCGATGCTCAAGCGCATCGGCACGGCTGCGCGGCGGGAGCTCGAGGCGTTCTTCGGGATCAAAGCGTACCTCGGGCTGACGGTCGAGGTCCGCCGGCACTGGCGCCGCGACGGGCGGGCGCTGCGCGAGTTCGGCTTCATGCTGACGTCGTGATGGGGCTCGGCAAGTCGGCGGCGGTCGTCATCGGCTCGTTCCCCCTCGGCGAGAGCGACCGGGTCGTGACCTTCTATTCACGCGACTTCGGCAAGATCCGCGGCGTCGCCAAGGCCTCGCGCCGGCTCCGGTCGCGGTTCGCCGGCGCCCTCGAGCTCTTCACGCTCGGCGAGCTGGTCTTCTTCGACACGGACCGGAGCGAGCTGGTCCGGATCGACCACTTCGACATCGTGCGCCCGTTCGGCCGGGTGCGTGGAGACCTCGAGCGGCTCGGGCAGGCGTCGTGGATCGTCGAGTGGGTGGCGCGCCTGACGGCCGAGCGCGACCGGCACGTGGCGCTCTATGCGCTGCTGATCCGGAGCCTGCGCGCCCTGGAGGGGCCGGTCCCGCCGTCGCGCGTCGCGCTCTGCTTCGGCGTGCGCGCGCTCGAGACGCTGGGTCACCGGCCGCGCCTGGACGCGTGTACGGAGTGCGGTCGGGCCTACCCGTTCCCCCGGCCCGCTCTCGGCGCGGGCGGCGTCGTTTGCGAGCCGTGTGCGCGCGAGGACGCGGGGACGGTCCCTGCCTCGTCCGCGGCGCTCGCGGCGTTCGAGCGACTCCGCTCGGCGCGCTGGGACGAGGCGCTCGTCACGCCGGTCGGCAGGAGCGAGAGCGAGATCGGCGCCCTCCTGGAGACCCAGGTCTCGCGACTCATCGGCCAGCCGACGCGCGCGGCCAAGTTCCTCCGCGAGGTGCGACGGCTCGAGCCTACCTCCGGAGGACGCGCCTGACGGTGAGCCCATGAACGTGGCAGTGCGAGCGAGAGCCGCGGGCGAGGGGAGTCCATGAAGCTGGACGTGATCGTCTCGCTGTGCAAGCGCCGCGGCTTCATCTTCCAGTCGAGCGAGATCTATGGCGGCATCGCCTCGTGCTGGGACTACGGCCCGCTCGGCGTCGAGCTGAAGAACAACGTCAAGCGCGTGTGGTGGCGCGACAATGTCTACCTGCGGCCCGACATGGTCGGGCTGGACGCGGCGATCCTGATGCACCCGAGGGTCTGGAAGGCGAGCGGTCACCTCGACCACTTCACGGACCCCATGGTCGACTGCAAGGCGTGCCGGCGGCGCTTTCGCGCCGACCAGCTCGACGCGACACCGTGGATCCACTACTGCCCCGCGACCAAGGGCAACAAGTTCGAGATCCCTGGTGGTGAGCCCTGCAAGCACTGCGGCGCGCGGCGGACGCTCTGCCCGGAGTGCGGCAAGGGCGAGCTCACCCCGCCGCGCCAGTTCAACCTGATGTTCAAGACCTTCATGGGACCTGTGGAGGAGGACGCCGCGGTGACGTACCTGCGGCCGGAGACCGCGCAGGGCATCTTCGTCAACTTCGACAACGTGCTCCAGGCCACGCGGCTCAAGCTCCCCTTCGGGATCGCCCAGATCGGCAAGTCCTTTCGCAACGAGATCACGCCAGGGAACTTCATCTTCCGAACGCACGAGTTCGAGCAGATGGAGATCGAGTACTTCGTCAACCCGAGCGACGTGATCGACGGCCGGCCGGCGGACGAGGTCTGGCACGAGCGCTGGATCCAGGAGCGCCTTGCCTGGTACCAGCGCTACGGCATTCGCCGCGAGCACCTGCGCCTCCGGGAGCACGAGAAGGACGAGCTCGCCCACTATGCCAAGCGCACGGCCGACATCGAGTACGAGTTCCCGATGGGATGGAGCGAGCTCGAGGGCATCGCCAACCGTACCGACTTCGACCTCAAGCAGCACAGCGAGGCGAGCGGCAAGTCGCTGACCTACTTCGACGAGGAGCGGAAGACACACATCGTGCCCTACGTCATCGAGCCCTCGGCTGGCGCGGACCGGTCGGTGCTGGCGTTTCTCGTGGACGCCTACCGCGAGGAGGAGGTGCGCGGTGAGAAGCGGGTCCTGCTGCGCCTCCATGCGGACCTCGCCCCGGTCAAGATCGCGGTGCTCCCGCTCTTGAAGAAGCGGGACGCGATCGTCGCGACGGCCCGCGAGATCCAGCGTCGCCTGGCGCGCCGGTGGGTGAGCGCCTACGACGATACCGCGGCGATCGGCCGGCTCTACCGCCGCCAGGACGAGGTCGGCACGCCCTACTGCGTGACCGTGGACGTCCAGACGGTCGGCGACACCGAGCGCGGCGAGGTCGGTGACGGGAAGGTGACGATCCGGGAGCGGGACTCCATGGAACAGATTCGCGTGCCGATCACGGAGCTGGAGACGGTCTTTCGCGAGCTGCTCACCGACGGCGTCGGGTGGTCGGCCGTCCGCGCCCGCTACCCGGCGGTGACGAGCTAGGGATTTTCGGGCTTGGGCCGGGTGCCCGCCTGCGCCGAACCCGCTCCGGGGGTCGGCGTCGACTCGGCCCGGCGCTGGCCGAAGCCCGAGCACAAGACCTGTGGCTCGGTCCCCTTGATGAACGCCATGGGCACGAGTTGGACGCACTCGCCGGAGGGATCCTCGTCCACGAGGAGCGTGACGACGCGGTCGGGCACGGGGAAGTCCTCTTTGGGGCTGTCGACAAGGATCTTGGCCATGTACGTGACCCAGATCGGTACTGCGACGCGCGAGCCGGTCTCGTCGCGCCCGAGACTCCGCGGCCGGTCGTAGCCGACCCACACGCCCGTCGCGAGGCGCGGCGTGAACCCGATGAACCAGGCGTTCGAGTAGTCGTTGGTCGTGCCGGTCTTGGCGGCGATCGGCCGGCCGAGGGCTTTCGCGGCCACGCCCGTTCCCCGCTCGACCACGCCGCGGAGCATCTGCGTGATCACGTAGGCGGTCTCGGGCGTCAGGGCCTCGCGCCCTTCGGGCACGTGCTCCTCGAGCAGCTTTCCCTCGGCGTCGGTGATGTAGCGGACCGTCACCGGCGGCATCCAGACGCCCTGGTTCGCGAGCGCGCTGTAGGCCGACGTCAACTCGAGCAGCGACAGGTCGGAGGTCCCGAGCGCCAGGCTCAGGTTGATGTCGAGCGGGCTCGTGATGCCGAGCCGCCGCGCCACCTGTATGGTCTTGTTGATGCCGACGCGTTCCTGGAGCTTGACGGTGACGACGTTGACCGACTCCTCGAGCGCCTGCTGAAGCGTCGTGGGGCCGCGGAATATGCGGTCGTAGTTCTCGGGCTTCCACGCCTGACTGTTGGCCCCCACGGCGTACGACACCGGCGAGTCCTCGATGCTCGTGGCCGGCGTGAAGCCCATCTCGAGCGCCGCGATGTAGATGAATGGCTTGAACGCCGATCCGGGCTGGCGCTTGGCCTGGACCGCGCGGTTGAACTCGCTGCGGAGGTAGTCATAACCGCCGACCAGCGCCTTGACGTAGCCGGTCTGCGGCTCGAGCGTGACGATAGCGCCCTCGGGGTTCTCGCCGGCCCGCGCCGTGGCGGAGCGACCCTCGAGGGCCTTCAGCCCTTCGCGCATCGCGCGCTCCGCCGCGAGCTGCATCGAGGGATTCAGGGTCGTGTAGATGCTCAGGCCGCCCTTGAAGACGAGGTCGGCGCCGTATTTCGCCTCGAGCGTCTGCTGGACATAGTCGAGGAAGTACTGGCCCGTGGTCCGACGCCGCTCGGGCGGAATGAGACCAAGGTCCGACCTGGCGATCCGTTTCGCCTCCTGGTCCTTCAGCGCGCCGTACTCGACCATCCGGCGGAGGACGACCTCGCGCCGGCGTTTGGCCGCGTTGGCGTGGTCGAACGGCGAGTAGCTCGACGGCGCCCGCGGCAGCGCCGCGAGGAGCGCGGCCTCGCGGACGCTCAGCTCGGGCACCGACTTGCCGAAGTACGTTCGCGCCGCCGCCTCGACCCCGTACGCGCCGTGGCCGAAGTACACCTGGTTCAGGTACATCTCGAGGATGCGGTCCTTGGAGTAGCGGTGCTCGAGCTCGAGCGCCAGGACGGCTTCCTTGAGCTTCCGCTCGAGGCTCTTGTCCGCCGTGAGGAAGAGCACCTTCGCGAGCTGTTGCGTGATCGTGCTGCCACCCTCGACGATCCGCCCGCGCCGGTAGTTCTGGACGATCGCGCGGGCGATGCCGATCGGGTCCATGCCCCAGTGAGAGTAGAACCGCCGGTCCTCCGTCGCGATGACGGCGTCGCGGAGGGTCTGCGGGATCTGTGCCAGCGGCACGAAGATCCGGCGCTCGACGTGCAGCTCGGTCAGAAACTCGTCGTTGTCGTCGTAGAGCTTGCTGCCCTGGATGGGCTGCAGCGTCTCGAGGGCGGTGACCGACGGGAGCGAACGCGGGAGGATCGACAGCGCCCAGAGTGCCACGACGCCGCCCGCGGCGCCCGCCGCCAGCGTCAGCACGCCGATCGCGATCAGCGCGCGGCGGACCCAGTAGTGGACGGGCGAGCGCGGAGGGCTGGGCTCGGGGGACGGGTTCTCCGGAGCGGCCATCGGCCCTATTATACCGGGCGGGTCGACCGTGGGTACCGCGCGCTCTCCGAGCTTTTCGCGGAGCGGCGCGTTCGTCGTAGAATGGGGCGCCGCAGCGAGTGATGAGATGAGGACGGGCGCGCGATCGCAGTTGCTCGGCGACTTCGAGTGGCGCGGGCTGATCGTGGACGCGACCAGCCTCGGCGAGCTGGACGCGCATCTCGCCGGGGCGCCCCGCTCGATCTACTGCGGCTTCGACCCGACGGCCGACAGCCTACACGTCGGCAGCCTCGTGCCGCTCCTCGCGCTCCGACGTGCCCAGCTCATGGGCCACCGCCCGATCGTGCTCGTCGGGGGCGGCACGGGACTGATCGGCGACCCGAGCGGTAAGTCGGGCGAGCGCTTGCTCAACCCCGAGGAGCAGGTGGCGGAGTGGGCCGAACGGCTCAAGCGGCAGGTGGAGCGGTTCTTTGATTTCACCGGCGGCGCGCGCGCGGCGGTCCTGGCCGACAACTACCAGTGGCTGTCGAAGCTCGAGGTGATCTCGTTCCTCCGCGATGTCGGCAAGCACTTCTCGCTCGGCAGCATGCTGGCCCGCGAGTCGGTGCGATCCCGCATGAGCCGGGCGGACGCGGGTCTCTCTTATACGGAGTTCAGCTACCAGGTGTTGCAGGCGTACGACTTCCTGTGCCTGTTCCGTCAGCACAGCTGCACGGTGCAGATCGGCGGCAGCGACCAGTGGGGTAATATCACCGCCGGGACGGACCTCATCCGCCGGGTGGAGGGCGCGGCCGCGTTCGGCTTGACGCTGCCGTTGATCGAGAAAGCGGATGGGACGAAGTTCGGGAAGACCGAGGGCGGGACCGTGTGGCTCGACGCCGCGAAGACCTCGCCCTACGAGATGTACCAGTTCTGGCTCAACACTAGCGACGCCGACGTCGTCGGCTTCCTCAAGTATTTCACGTTCCTCGGGCGCGAGCCGATCGACGACCTGCAGACTCAGGTACGCCGGCATCCGGAGACGCGCGAGGCGCAGCGGGTCCTGGCGCGAGAGGTCACGACGCTCGTGCATGGCGATGCGGCCACGCGCGAGGCCGAGGAGATCAGCGCCGCGTTCTTCAGCGGCGACCTCGGGCAGCTGACGGAACGGCAGCTCGTGCAGGCCTGCCAGGGAATGCCGACGACGGTGCTGACCGAGGCGGAGCTGCGCTCGCTCTCGATCGTCGAGCTTCTGACGCGCGCGGGTCTCGCCGAGTCGAAGCGGCGAGGGCGAGAGCTGATCGCCGCCGGGGCCATCCACGTCAACGGCCAGCCGGTCAGGGACCCCGACACGCAGGTCTCGCGCGACCTCGCGCGATACGGAAGGTTCATCGTCATTCGGAAGGGCAAGAAGACGTACCACTTGGCCATGGTGGCCTGAGACTGGCCGGTCGGAGATGCCGAGAGGCCGCGGAAAGACTTGACAGATAAGGGGTAGGCTCGTATAGTGAGTTTTCGCTCGCGGACGTCGCGCGTGTAGAGACGTTGTAAGCCGGTCACCTTCCAAGCTGACCGTAGGGCTCTTTGAAATCTGGATATGCTACTGGCTCACCGAAAAGGTGTGAGCACCATCCGTTCTAACGAGCCTTGCGCTCGACCGAGTGACTCGCAAGCAGCATCGCAGTGACCGTTCGAGCTTGAGGACCAGGTTCATCGCTTTTTATGGCGAGTTTGATCCTGGCTCAGAGCGAACGCTGGCGGCGTACTTAACACATGCAAGTCGAACGAGGATCGTCGGGTTAGCAATAATTCGGCGGTCCGAGTGGCGTACGGGTGAGTAACACGTGGGTAACCTGTCCTCGAGACCGGGATACCCTCTCGAAAGGGAGGCTAATACTGGATACGTTTCCCGGGTCGCCAGACCTGGGAAGGAAAGGTGGCGCAAGCTACCGCTCTTGGAGGGGCTCGCGGCCTATCAGCTAGTTGGTGAGGTAACGGCTCACCAAGGCGATGACGGGTAGCTGGTCTGAGAGGACGACCAGCCACACGGGAACTGAGACACGGTCCCGACTCCTACGGG
>QHTD01000010.1 GCA_003220675.1 Candidatus Rokuibacteriota bacterium
CCCCAGCGTGCGGGCAACGTGGACGGGATCACGGTTTTCGAGCCGGCGGTCCTCCATGGACTCTCCATCGGGCGCGCACGACGCCCAAGAAAGGTTTACTCGGACGGGCTCCTAGGTAAGAGGTCGGGGAGGCCGAGCAATAACAGAAACGTCGGCGGTGCGGGCCCTAGTCCGACGAGCGGCGGGAGGTGGCGGATTCGTTCAGGAACTCGTCCCGCTTGTTCTTGAGCCGCCGCATCAGCTCCCCGTAGGAGGTCGTGCGCACGATCTTGTCGAACTGGGCGCGGTAGTTGGCGATGAGGCTCACGTTCTCGATGAGGACGTCGTAGATCAGCCACCGGTCGCCGCGGTGGAGCAGCCGCGACTCGACCGGCACCTCCGTGCCCTTCTTCGTGACCACCTTCGCACGGACGATCGCGTTGTCGCCGTCGACCGTCTCGCTGACGTAGCGGATCCGCTCGCCGCCGTACTGGTCGATCCGCGCGATGTAGGTGCTCTCGAGCAGGTCGGCAAAGAGCTGGGTGAACTCCTCGCGCTCCTCCGGCGTCCGCGCCCCCCAGTGGCGTGCCAGCGCCCGCTTGGCCGTCTCCGCGACGTCGAAGATCTCCTTGGCGATCTTGCGGACCGCCTCCCGGCGGTCCTTGGGCTTGAGCGCGGGGTCATCGAGCACCTTGGTGACCTGGTCGCTGTACTCGCGGAGCTGGTCCGTGGGCGCCCCGGCCCGAGCGGGCGTCGACACCCCAACGACCAGGATGAACCCGAGGAGGATTGCCGCCATCGTCTTCATCATGATCGGGAGTATACAACGGCGCGGCGCGCGGGCTCCCGCACAACCAGCCACGCCGCCGCCGTCATCAGGGCCAGGGCCGCCAGATACACCGCGCGGACGCCGAGCGCGTGGATCAGGAGGCCGCCGGCCAGCGGCCCGAGGACCCCGCGGACACCGGCGAGCGTCGCGCCGATCGCCACGTACTGGGCCGCGCGCGCGGGGCCCGCGATATCGATCACGACCATCATCCACACCAGCTCGAGTCCAATCCCGAGGAGCGCGTCGGTCACCGAGCTGGCGACGAGCACCCAGGGGCTCCAGGCGAGCGCGCAAATCGCCGGAGTCGCCGCGCCGACGAGGTACATCATCCACAACGCGTCGAGGCTCGAGCGTCGGTCCACGAGCCCGCCCCACCACGCGCCGCCGACGAGCGTCGCCGCGGCCGCCGCCGCCGCGAAGACACCCACCTGCGCCGTGCTCACATGCAGGACGTCGACGAGGAGCAGCGGATGCGCAGGCGTCTGGATCCAGCAGCCGGTGCCGAAGAGAAACGACGCGACCAGGAGCCGCCGGAACACGTCGTCGTCCCTGACCGCCGCCCAGGCCTCACGGAGCCCGCCGACGGTCCCCTCCCCGTCCTCCGAGGCCGCCGGGACCGGCAGGTACCGCTGGCGCAGGCTGGCGGCCATCCCGAGCACGGCCGCGGCGGGGAAGATCACGCGGTAGTCCACGCGCTCGAAGAGCTGACCCGCGGCGAGCGCGAGCCCGACGCCCAACGCCGCGCCCGCCATCCTCACGAGGCCCAGGGCCCGCCCGCGCGCGGCGCGTGGGTAGAGGCGCTCGACGACGGCGGCCTGCGCGGGCGCCGCGGCGGCACCGAACACGTTCGTGGCGACGATGAGGCTCACGAACAACCACGCCGAGGAGGCGAGCGGCATTAGGAGGAACAGGCCGCGCGCGACGAAGGACGGCCACACGAGGTAGGGCAGCGGCGCGTGGCCGCAGAGCGCGCGGGCCCACGCGAGCGAGAGGAGCAGGCATGCGCCGCCGGCCGCCGACATGACCGAGAGCTGGAGCGGCGTGGCGCCGAGCTCACGTCGCAGGATCAGACCGATGAACGGCGTCGTCAGGCTCGCGAACACGGTGAAGAGGAGCACCGCCGAGACGTCGACGCGGAGCGCGCGCTCGATCTCCGGGCTGAAGGGCGGGGATCTCATCTTCATCCATTATGTCGTATCCTCGGCGGCGTGACGACGAATCCGAGCGGACCGCCCGACCTCGCCGGCCAGGTCGCCCTCGTGACGGGCGCCGGCCGCGGCATCGGGCAGGCGATCGCGCTGGCGCTGGCGGCCGTGGGCGCCGACATCGCGGCGCTCGACCTCGAGCCGCCCCTCGAGACGCGGGCCCGCGTCGAGGCGCTCACGCGGCGCTGCCTCGCGATCCACGCCGACGTGGCCGACCGGACGGCGGCGGAGGCGGCGGTGGCACGTACGCTCGCGGAGCTGGGGCGGCTCGACGTCGTCGTGAACAACGCCGGCGTGGCCGAGCGACTCGCGCTCGAGGACCTCGACGACGCCACGCTCCAGCGCGTGCTCGACGTGGTCCTCAGGGGCACGATCCTCGTAAGCCAGGCGGCCTACCCGCACCTCAAGGAGCGCGGCGGCGCGATCGTCAACATCGCGTCGGTGTCGGGCATGGCGGGCGGGGCCGTGTCGCGGCCGGCGGACGACGGCGAGACGCGCGGCGGCAGAAGCGGACCGGCGTACGCCGCGGCCAAGGGAGGCGTCATCGCCTTCACCCGCTGGCTCGCCAAAGACGCGGGTCGGCACGGGGTGCGCGTCAACGCCGTCGCGCCGGGTCCGGTCCAGACGGAGATGACCCGGGGCTTCGACTACAACATCGTGGCCCAGCCGATCTCCCGCATGGGGCATCCCGACGACATCGCACAGGCGGTGGTGTACTTGGCCTCCTCCATGTCGAACTTCGTCACGGGCCAGGTGGTCGTCGTCGACGGCGGCGTCGTGCTCGACTAGCGACGGGGAAAGGAGCCCGCATGCCCATCTCGCCTGCCGATCCCCACCCGCGAAGGCGGATCCGCGTTCTCGACACCGAGCTGACCTACGTGGACACCGGAAGCGGCGACCCGATCGTCTTCCTCCACGGCAACCCCACGTCCTCGTACCTCTGGCGCAACGTCATCCCCCACGTCGCGGCGCGCGGCCGCTGTCTCGCGCCGGACCTCGTGGGCATGGGCGAGTCGGGCCACGCGCCAGGAGGCTCGTACCGCTTCGTGGACCACGCCCGCTACCTCGACGCCTGGTTCGACGCGCTCCGGCTCGACCGGAACGTAACGCTCGTCGTGCACGACTGGGGCTCGGCGCTCGGCTTTCACTGGGCGCGTCGCCATCCTGAGCGCGTCCGCGGGATCGCCTACACGGAGGCGATCGTCCGCCCCATGACGTGGAACGACTGGCCTGAGCCGGGGCGCATGATCTTCCGGGCGATGCGCTCGGCGGCGGGCGAGGAGATCGTGCTGGTGAAGAACGTCTTCGTCGAGCGCCTCCTGCCGGCGAGCGTCATGCGAGGGCTCGGTCCGGAGGAGATGGAGCGCTACCGGGCCCCGTACCGCGAGTCCGGCGAGTCGCGCCGGCCCACGCTCACCTGGCCGCGCCAGATCCCGCTGGACGGCGAGCCCGCCGACGTGGTCGAGATCGCGCACGCGTACGCCGACTGGCTCACGAAGAGCCCCGTGCCGAAGCTCTTCGTCAACGGCGACCCGGGCTTCCTCCTGACCGGGGCGCTGCGCGCCTTCTGCCGGACCTTCCCGAACCAGCAGGAGGTCACGGTCCGCGGCACGCACTTCGTCCAGGAGGACTCGCCCGACGAGATCGGCCGGGCCGTGGCGGACTTCGTCGCGAGGCTCAGCTGAGCGCTGACGGCCCCGAGCCGCTACCGCGTGCGACCCGCCGCAGGCGCCCCGAGCCGCTCGATCTCGACGACGAGGAGGGCGCCGGGGACGTCCTTGAGCCCGAACGCGACGCGGTCGCCCGGGCGGAGGTCCCCGAAGAGATCCATCGAAGCGGCGAGGAACGGCATGTCCATCGTCTCGTCCATGAGCCCACGGATCGGGTCGTGGCGGATGATGATCACGGGGCGCGTTGCGTGCAGGCTCGACGGTGGCGGCAGGATCGCGACGACGACGCCCGTGCCGCGCCAATCGGGCCTCGCCGTGGCGGGCCCCTGCGGCGCGGCGGGCGCCGGCGCGGCGACGAGCGCGGCGAGCAGCACCGCCGCGAGCTCCTGACGCGTGGAGCGCATGCGGTATTGTAAACGTTGGAGGTTGCGATGAAGATCCGCGAAGTCCGCACCTGGGTGCTGCGCCACGAGCTGCCCGAGATCGACGTTTTCGGCTCATCGAAGGGCTGGCATACCGTCCGCCAGGCGCTCGTCGTCGAGATCCTCACCGAGGATGGCCTCACGGGATTCGGCGAGGCGTACGGCCCGCCGTCGGTCAACCGGACGCTGATCGACGAGATGTACGCGCCCCGACTCGTGGGCAAGAATGCGCTCGAGCACGCCGTGATCTGGGAGGACCTCTACAGCACCTTCCGGGACTACGGGCGCAAGGGCTGGCCGGTCGCGGCGATCTCGGCGATCGACATCGCGCTCTGGGACCTCAAGGGCAAGGCGCTCCGCCAGCCGGTCTTCAGGCTTCTCGGGGGCCCCTTCCGGACGCAGGTCCGCGCCTACGCCACCGGCCTCTATCGCCACCGCATCGCCGACAACGCCACGGCGCTGGCGCGCGAGGCCGAGGCCTACACGGCCGAGGGCTTCCGCGCGATGAAAATGAAAGTCGGCTTCGGCCTCGACGAGGACGTGCGGAACATACGGGCGGTGCGCGCGGCGATCGGTGACGACCGGCTGCTCGCGATCGACGCCAACCACGCCTACGACGCCGGCCAGGCGATCCGCCTCGGCCGGAAGGTCGAGGCGTACGACCTCGCCTGGTTCGAAGAGCCCGTTGTCCCCGAGGACGTGGACGGCTACTGCCAGGTCAAGGCGACGCTCCGAATCCCGATCTCGGGCGGCGAGACCGAGTACGCACGTTGGGGCTTCCGCGAGCTCTGCGCGCGGCGCGCCGTGGACATCCTGCAGCCCGACATCTGCGGTTGTGGCGGCTTCACCGAGGCGTGGCGAATCGCCGCATTGGCATCGGCGTCGTCCATGACGGTCTACCCGCACGTGTGGGGAACGGCCGTCGGCCTGTTCGCGAGCCTCCACCTCACCGCCGCGCTGCCGCCGAACCCGCCCGCCATGCTCGCGGCCGAACCCTTGTTCGAGCTGGATCGCACGCCCAACCCGCTGCGCGACCAGCTCGCCCTCAACCCGCCCAAACGCGCCGGCGACGTCCTGGACGTCCCGACGGGACCCGGCCTCGGCCTCGAGATCGACCGCGCCGTGCTCGAGCGTTACCGCGCGTGAGCGGCAGCGCGGCCATGCCGCTCCTCGACATCCTCAAGACGGCCCTAGTCGGTCAGTTGAGCCGGGCGCGTAGCGAGTGGAGGGTCTTCCTCAGCTCGACATCGTCGGGCGCCAGGCGCACGGCGGCCTCGAACTCGCGCAGCGCCTCCCACCAGTGCCCCTGCCGAAGATGGATCCGCCCGAGGTTCATGTAGGGGAACTGCCGCGGCTCGTAGCGCGGGGCGCGCTTCGCCTTCTCGAGCCACGGGATCGCCTCCTCGAACTTGCCCTGCTGCATCAGGTAGCAACCGATATCGTTGTACGGGTTGCCGAAGTCGGGATCGACCTCGATCGCCTTGAGACACTCGCGCGTCGCCTCCTCGAGGCGCCCCTGGAAGCTCAGGGTCCACCCGAGGAACGTGTGCGCCTCTGCCGTCGGGTACACGTCGATGGACCGCTGGTAGAGCTCGATGGCGCGCTCGAGGTCACCCTGCATCTGGTGGCCATACGCCTCCCGCCACAGCGCGGTCGCGCGTTTGAGGAGCTCGGGATCGCGCATCAGAGCTCCGTCCCCTCAGAGCGGCCACGCTTCGCGACGGTAGCCCATCTCCCAGAACATCCACTCGTAGCGGCTCGTCGTCACGAAGTGCCGAATCATCGCGTGGCGCTCAGCCGCTGAAAGACGGACCGCGACCCGGTTGGTGGCGTCGATGACGGCGCGCACCACGTCGCCGAACTCGTCGGAGGCATAGGTGCCGATCCAGCGCGTGTAGAGCGGATCGGGTGAGCCCGCACGCTCGAGCTCGCGGCCGACCTCCCAGTAGATCCAGTAGCACGGCAGCACCGCCGCCATCGCCTCGTGGTACGGCGCGCCGTAGGCGACGGCGAGGAGGTAGCTCGTGTACGCGAGATTCGTCGGCGCCATCGGCGTCGCGGCGACGGCGTCGGGTGTCATGCCGAACTCCTTGAAGAAGCTTTCGTGGAGCGCGCGCTCGACCTTGAGGGCGCCGGCCGCGTGCTCGTTGAACATGATGATCCAGCTGTCCTCGGGCGCGCGGGCCGCCGCGAGCGAGAGCGCCCGCGCGAACTCGCGCAGGTAGAGCGCGTCCTGCACCGCGTAGAACTGGAAGCTCTCGCGCGGGAGCGAGCCGTCCATGAGCCCACGCACGAAGGGGTGGCGCAGGATGGCCGCGTAGACGGGCCCGATCGACTGCCAGAG
>QHTD01000011.1 GCA_003220675.1 Candidatus Rokuibacteriota bacterium
TCGCACCAGGACCACTGCCGCATCCTCGGCGCGATCCGCGCGCACGACGAGCGCGCGGCGCAGCAGGCGATGCTCGATCACCTCGCGGCCGTCGAGAGCCTCGTCCTGGGGCGGGAAGCCGACTGGCACAGAACGAAGAAGCGGTCTTGACCCGCGCCCGTCCGGCGCCTATACTGAGCGCGCAATGAAGTCCCTGACGACGCGGGTGCTGTCGCTGGAGATCAACCTCCTGGCACTGCCGGGCCTGCCCGGAGCATCCGCGAAGTAGTCCAACGTCGGGTGCCATGGGCAGGGTGACGCCCGTGGCGCGAGTCGACTCCGAGGGCCACGGGTTGAACGATCCGTGGCCCTCGATTTTTCTGGCGAGGCGGCGGTGGAGGGGGAGCCGGGACGCTTGAGGAAGATTGACACTCATAGGATCCATCTTGTAGTGTTGAAAGACTTTTTCGCCGTTCAGGACGGAGACCTGAGCTCATGACGAAATACGTCTACTTCTTCGGCGCGGGGAAGGCGGAAGGCTCCTCCTTGATGCGCAACCTCCTCGGCGGCAAGGGGTGCGAGCTCGCCGAGATGACCAACCTCGGGATCCCGGTGCCGCCCGGCCTCACGATCACCGTCCAGGCGTGGTCCCGCTACAACAAAGCGGGCCGACAGTGGCCCGAGGGGCTCCGGGAGCAGGTGCTCGAGCACCTCGGCAAGCTCGAGGCCACCGCAGGCCTCACGTTCGGTGATGCCCAGCGTCCGTTGCTCGTCTCCGTCCGCTCGGGCGCGCGCGCGTCCATGCCGGGCATGATGGAGACGGTCCTCAACCTCGGTCTCAACGACGCGACGGTGCTCGGGCTCGCCGCGTGGACCAAGAACGACCGCTTCGCCTGGGACTGCTACCGGCGATTCATCACGACGTTCGCGAGCGTCGTGCTCGGCATCAAGCGCGAGACCTTCGACGCCGAGCTCGACGCCGTGAAGCGACGCCTCGGCGTGAAGAGCGATCCTGAGGTATCCGCGGACGAGCTCCAGAAACTCACCCAGACGTTCAAGGACATCGTGAGCGCGCGCACCGGCGCGGCGTTCCCGCAGGATCCGGGCGAGCAGCTGCGCCTCGCGATCGACGCCGTGTTCGATTCCTGGTTCGCCAAGAAGGCCACCGAGTACCGGCGGATCCACGGCATCCCAGGGGACTGGGGGACCGCCGTCACGGTGATGGCGATGGTCTTCGGCAACCTCGGCGAGACGTCCGGGACCGGCGTCGGGTTCACGCGGGACCCGCGCACCGGCGCGCGCCACTTCTACGCGGAGTTCCTCGCCAACGCTCAGGGCGAGGACGTCGTGGCCGGCATCCGCACGCCCGAGAGTATCGACGACCTCAAGCGCCGGATGCCCGCGATCTACGACGAGCTGCTCGACATCGCCGATCGCCTCGAGCGCCACTACAAGGACATGCAGGACATCGAGTTCACCGTCCAGGAGGGCAGGCTCTACCTCCTGCAGACACGCTCCGGCAAGCGCGCGGCCGCCGCCGCGGTGCGCGTGGCCGTGGACCTCGTGCGCGAGAGCGTCATCGATCAGCACACCGCGCTGCTCCGCGTGCCGCCGCGCGAGCTCGGAAAGCTCTTTCTCCCCGTGCTGGACCCGAAGGACACGGAGCGGGCGGTCGCGGACGGGCGCTTGCTCGCTCGGGGGCTGCCCGCCGCGCCCGGGGGAGCCGTCGGACACGTGGTCTTCAACGCCGATCGAGCGGTGGAGGCCGCCCGGAACGGCCAGCGGGTCATCCTCGTGCGCCCGGAGACGTCCCCCGAGGACGTGGCCGGCATGTACGCCGCCGAAGGCATCGTCACCGCGCGCGGCGGGCGTACGTCGCACGCGGCGGTCGTCGCGGTCGGCATGGGAAAGTGCTGCGTCGTCGGCGCGAACGACATTGTCGTGAACGAGGAACGGCGCGTGTTCGAAGCGGGCGGCCGCACGGTCCGGGAGGGGGACCTGATCTCGATCGACGGCGACACCGGTGAGGTCATCATCGATACGGTGAAGCTGATCCCGCCGCAGCTCTCCGACGAGGTCAAAGAATTCCTCGGCTGGGCGGACCGGGCCCGCACGCTGGGTGTGCGCGCGAACGCGGACACGCCCGAGGACGCGAAGAAGGCGCGCGAGTTCGGCGCGGAGGGCATCGGTCTCGTCCGCACCGAGCACATGTTCTTCGCCGCCGACCGGATCCCGATCGTGCGCGAGATGATCATGGCGACCGACTCGGCCGCGCGCCACGCGGCGGTGAAGAAGCTCCTGCCGTTCCAGCGCGAGGACTTCATCGGGATCTTCCGCGCGATGGACGGGCTGCCCGTCACGATCCGCCTCCTCGACCCGCCGCTCCACGAGTTCCTCCCCAAGTACACGGACCTCCTCGAGGAGTACACGCGCCTCGACGCGCACCACATGGGGCGTGAGCGGCTCGAGCAGATGATGGCGAAGGTGCGCTCGCTCCAGGAGGCCAACCCGATGCTGGGCCACCGCGGCTGCCGGCTCGGCATCACGTACCCTGAGATCTATGGCATGCAGGTGCGGGCGATCATGGAGGCGGCCTGCACGGCGGCGGCCGAAGGGGTGACGGTCGAGCCCGAGATCATGATCCCGCTCACCGGCACCATCGGTGAGATGCGGCTGACCTACGCGCAGACGAAACGGGTCGCCGACGGCATCATCGCGGAGATGGGCGTCGCGGTGAAGTACTTGATCGGGACCATGATCGAGGTGCCGCGCGCGGCGCTGATCGCCGGCGAGATCGCGCGGACCGCCGAGTTCTTCTCGTTCGGCACCAACGACCTCACGCAGCTGACGTTCGGGTACAGCCGGGACGACGTGGCGAAGTTCCTCCCGGAGTACCTCCAGAAGGGACTTCTGCCGAACGACCCGTTCTCCGTGCTCGACCAGGAGGGGGTCGGCGAGCTCATCCGCATCGGCATCGAGCGGGGCCGACGCGCGCGCCCCGACCTCAAGGTCGGCATCTGTGGCGAGCACGGCGGCGAGCCCGCGTCGGTCGAGTTCTGTCACAAGGTGGGCATGACGTACGTGTCGTGCTCGCCGTTTATGATCCCGATCGCGCGGCTCAGCGCCGCGCAGGCCCGCATCCGGGCGCGTCAGGCGTCGGAAGGGAGCCCCAATGGCTGACTTCGAAGGCGTGTTCATCCCGATCACGACGCCGTTCCGCGCCGACGACGTTGCGCCGGAGCGGCTCCAGGCGAACCTCCGGAGGTGGAACGCGACCGCGCTGAAGGGCTACGTCGTGCTCGGCTCGACGGGGGAGTTCCCGATGCTCAGCGAGGCCGAGCGTGACCAGATCCTCATCGCCGCGCGCGAGGCGATTCCGAAGGAGAAGGTGTTCATCGCGGGGACCGGCACCAACTCCACGCTCCACACGATCCGGCAGACGAAGCGGGCTGCCGAGCTCGGCGCCGACGCCGCGATCGTGATCACGCCGCACTACTTCACGAAGGGGTTTTCGCAGGGCGCGGCGCAGATCCGCCATTATCTGGCCGTGGCGGACGCGTCGCCCATCCCGGTCATGATCTACAACTTTCCGCTCAACACCGGGATCAACCTCGAGGCCGAGACCGTCGCGAAGATCGCTCAGCACCCGAACGTGTGCGGGATCAAGGATTCCTCGGGGAATATCCCACAGGCCGCGCAGATCATCGACCAGACGTCGAAGACCTTCCACGTCCTGGTGGGCGCGGCGTCGGCGTTGCTGCCGTCGCTGGCGATCGGCTCCTCGGGCGGGATCCTGGCGCTGGCCCTCATCTGCGCGCGCGAGTTCTGCGACGTCTACGCGCTCGCGAAGGGCGGGCGGTGGGACGAGGCGCGGGAGATCGCCGCGCGCATGATGCTGGCCGACCGCGGCATCCCCGGGCGCTACGGGATCGGGGGCCTCAAGGCGGCGCTCGATCTCCAGGGGCTCTACGGCGGGCGCTGCCGCGCGCCGCTCGGGACGCCCGACGGGGATGCGATCGAAGACATCAAGGAAGTCCTGGCGACGGCCGGGCTCCTGTAGGAGGACGCGGCGGTGAGAATGTCCGGAGCGCGGATCGTGCTCGAGTGTTTGAAACGCGAAGGGGTCGACGTCCTCTTCGGGCTGCCCGGCGGCGCGGTGCTGCCGATCTACGACGCCCTCTACGACTTCCAGGGGATCCGCCACATCCTCGTCCGCCAGGAAGCCGCCGCGGGGCACGCCGCGGAGGGCTACGCGCGGACGACGGGCAAGGTGGGCGCCTGCCTGGTGACCTCGGGGCCCGCGGCGACGAACCTCGTGACCGCGCTGCAGGACGCCTACATGGACTCGATCCCGATCGTCGCGTTCACGGGGCAGGTCCCCACGCACCTGATCGGCAACGACGCGTTCCAGGAGGCGGACAACGTCGGCATCACGCGCTCGTGCACCAAGCACAACTTCCTCGTGAAGGACGGCAAGGACCTCGGGCCCATCATCCGCGAGGCCTTCCACATCGCGGCCACCGGCCGGCCCGGGCCGGTCCACGTGGACCTCCCGAAGGACGTGCTCGTCAAAGAATGGGAGCTCGTCTGGCCCGAGAAGGTCCAGCTGCGATCGTACAATCCGACCTACGACGGCCACCCCGGCCAGATCAAGCGTGCGGCGAAGCTGCTCGTCCGCGCGCGGAAGCCCGTGCTCTATGTCGGCGGAGGCACGATCTCGTCGGACGCGAGCGCCGAGCTGCGCGAGCTCGCCGAGCTGACCCAGATCCCGGTGACGCAGACCCTGATGGGCCTCGGCGCGTTTCCGATGGAGCACCCGCTCTCGCTCGACATGCTCGGCATGCACGGCAGCTACTACGCGAACATGGCCGTGCACCACTCGGACGTGCTCGTCGCCGTGGGCGCGCGCTTCGACGACCGGGTGACGGGCCGCGTGGACGCCTTCGCGCCCAACGCGGAGATCGTCCACATCGACATCGACCCGTCGTCGATCTCGAAGAACATCCAGGTGCACGTGCCCATCGTCGGCGATTGCCGGCGCGTGCTTCGCGCCCTCGTCGATGCCGTGCGGGAGGAGATGCGGAACGACACCCCGTCGCTGGCCCACGAGGCGCGCAAGCAGTGGCTCGCCCAGATCGCCGAGTGGAAGGCCCGGCACCCGCTCGGGTACGCGTGGGACGACGAGCTGATCAAGCCCCAGTACGTGATGCAGGAGATCTCGAACCTCACGCGCGGGGAGGCGATGATCATCACGGGCGTCGGCCAGCACCAGATGTGGGCGGCGCAGTATTACCGGTTCAAGCACCCGCGGCGGTGGTGCACCTCCGGGGGGCTCGGCACGATGGGCTACGGTCTGCCGACGGCGATGGGGGTCGCCGCCGCGCACCCGGACCGGCTCGTGGTGAACGTCGACGGCGACGGCTCGTTCGTGATGAACAGCCAGGAGCTGGCGACCTGCCACGACAACAACCTCGCCGTGAAGACGATCATCATCAACAACGGCGGCCACGGCATGGTCCGCCAGTGGCAGGGCATCATCTACAAGGGGCGGTTCTGCGCCATCGACTTCGGGCCGAGCCCCGACTTCGTCAAGCTGGCCGAGGCCTACGGCTGCGTCGGGATCCGCGCGAGCAAGCCGTCCGAGGTGGTGCCCGCGCTGGAGAAGGCGTTCGCCACGCCGGGGCCCGTCGTCGTCGACGTGGTGGTGGACAAGTGGGAGTACGTGTTCCCGATGGTCCCGGCCGGCGGGGCCAACCTGGACATGATCCTCGAAAACCCGACCGTGGCCGCGAAGGACAAGGCCGCGAAGTCGCAGACGGGGTTCTAGATGATCAATGGTGGCGGGCCGCGAAAGCACACGATCGCGGTCCTCGTCGAGAACAAGTTCGGCGTCCTCTCGCGCGTCGCCGGCCTCTTCTCGGCGCGCGGCTACAACATCGAGAGCCTCTCGGTCGGTGAGACGCTCGATCCGTCCGTCTCCCGCATGACGCTCGTCGTGACCGGCGACGAGTTCGTGATCGAGCAGGTGACGAAGCAGCTCCACAAGCTGATCGACGTCATCAAGGTTTCGGACCTCACCGACGACGACCACGTGGAGCGCGAGCTGATGCTGATCCGGGTCAACGCCGAGCCGCAGCACCGGGAGGAGATCCTGCGCACGGCCGACATCTTCCGCGCGAAGGTGGTCGACGTGACGCCGGTCTCGTTCACGCTCGAGGCGACCGGCGACGAGCAGAAGCTCGAGGCGCTCGTCGAACTCCTGCGCCCGATGGGGATCCAGGAGCTGGTGCGGACGGGCAAGGTGGCGATCGCCCGCGGCCCGAAGACGCGGGCGCGGAAGGCTGAGGCTCCGAAGAAGACGCGCGTCTCGGAGGACCCGAAGGTGATCGGGTTCGCGGACTAACGGAACGGTCGACGACGGAAAGGAACCTCAAGGATGCCGGCGAAAATCTACTACGACGCGGACGCGGATCTCGGCCTGCTCAAGGGGAGGAAGATCGCGATCATCGGCTACGGCAGCCAGGGCCACGCCCACGCGCTGAACCTCAAGGACTCCGGCCAGGACGTCGTGGTCGGGCTCTACAAGGGCTCGAAGAGCTGGGCGAAGGCCGAGAAGGACGGGCTCCGCGTGGCGACCGTCAACGAGGCCGCCCAGATGGCGGCCGTGATCATGATCCTGCTGCCCGACCAGAGCCAGCGTCAGGTGTTCGAGAGCGAGATCAAGGGCGGGCTCGGCAAGGGCAAGATGCTCATGTTTGCCCACGGCTTCAACATCCACTTCAACCAGGTGGTGCCGCCGCCTGACGTGGACGTGACGATGATCGCGCCCAAGGCGCCGGGCCACGTGATGCGCGACCTCTTCACGCAGGGGCCAGGCGTCCCCGCGCTGCTCGCCGTCTACCAGGACGTCTCCGGCCGGGCCCGGGACACGGCGCTCGCGTACGGCAAGGGCGTCGGCTGCACCCGTGCCGGCGTCATCGAGACCACGTTCAAGGAGGAGACGGAGACCGACCTCTTCGGCGAGCAGACGACGCTCTGCGGGGGGATCTCGCATCTCATCAAGGCCGCGTTCGAGACGCTCGTGGAGGCCGGCTACCAGCCGGAGGTCGCCTACTTCGAGTGCATGCACGAGATGAAGCTGATCGTCGACCTCTTCTACCAGGGCGGCCTCGCCTACATGCGCTACTCCGTCTCCGACACCGCCGAGTACGGCGACTACACCCGCGGCCCGCGCATCGTGAGCGCCGAGACCAAGGCCGAGATGAAGAAGATCCTCGCCGAGATCCAGTCTGGCCAGTTCGCCCGCGAGTGGGTGCTGGAGAACCAGGCCAACCGGGCGGGGTTCCTCGCGATGCGCCGGCGCGATGCCGAGCACCCGATCGAAGAGGTCGGCAAGCGGCTACGCGCCATGATGTCGTGGATCAAGCCGCCGCGGATGGGATGAGCGTGAAGGTCTCTGTCGCGCGCGAAGGCTGGCCCTTCATCGTGATCCCCGGGGTCCTCGGCGCGGGCCTCGTGCTGGCCGGCCGGCGCGCCCTGGCCCTGCCGTTCGCCGCGGCGTCGCTCGCCTCGCTCGGCTTCTTCCGCGACCCGGAGCGCGAGGTGCCGTCGGTGCCGGGGGGCGTGCTGTCGCCCGCGGACGGACGCGTCCTCTCCGTGGACGCGGTCGAGGACCGGTTCGTGGGGCCGGCCGTGAGGGTCGCGATCTTCCTCTCGCCGCTCGACGTCCACGTCAATCGCGCGCCCGTCGCGGGGCTCGTCGTCGGGACGGTGTACTCGCGAGGCCGGTTCCTCGCGGCCTACCGGTCCGAGGCCGAAGATGCGAACGAGCGCTGCTCGCTTCACCTGCAGGGCGACGCCGCTCGGGTCACGGTCGTGCAGATTGCGGGGGTGGTCGCCCGGCGGATCGTCTGCCGGGTGAGGCCGGGGGACAAGCTCACCGCGGGCGAGCGGTTCGGCATGATCCGCTTCGGCTCCCGCACCGACTGCGTGATGCCACGGGGGACGGACGTGCGTGTGCGCGTCGGCGACCGCGTGACCGGCGGCATCACCGTCCTTGGACTCCTGACGTGATCCGACGACACGGGAAGGGGCTGAGGCGGCGCCGCTGGCACGAGCTGCGCGAACGGCGCAGCAAGGGGATCTTCCTGCTCCCGAGCCTCCTCACGACGGGGAACCTCTTCTGTGGGTTCTTCGCGCTCCTCCTCACGGTCGAGAACCGCTACACCGAGGCCGCCCTGGCGATCTTCGTCGCGATGCTCATGGACATCCTCGACGGGCGCGTCGCGCGCCTGATGAAGGCGACGACCCAGTTCGGCCTCGAGTTCGACTCCCTCGCCGACGTCGTGTCGTTCTGCGTGGCGCCGGCGTTCCTGATCTACTCGTTCGCGCTCTCTGTCCTCGGGCGCCCGGCATGGTTCGGCGCGTTCCTGTTCGTGATCTGCGGGGCGCTGCGACTCGCGCGCTTCAACGTCCACACCGGGACGGTGGACCGCCGGTTCTTCGTCGGGCTGCCGACACCCGCAGCCGCCGGGGTGGTGGTGTCGGCCGTGATCCTGCTCCAGGGGGTCGAGGCCTCCCGCTGGCTCCTCGTGGCGATCGCGGGCGGGACGTACGTGACCGCGCTGCTGATGGTCTCGACGTTCCGGTACTGGAGCTTCAAGGAGTTCGATTTCGTCCGGCGGCGCCCGCTGTGGACGCTGCTCGTCATGGTGCTGAGCGTGATGATCGTGGCCACGCGCCACGAGCTCTTCCTCTTCCTCATCTTCACGGGGTACGCGGCCTCGGGACCGATCCGGCGGCTGATCGTGGGCCGGACGCCTGCGGCGCTCCCTGTGGAGCAGGCCGTGAAGGAACACCCGTGAGTCAGGGGGGTCACATGGATCGCATCATCATTTTCGACACGACGTTGCGGGACGGCGAGCAGTCGCCCGGGTTCTCGATGAACACGATGGAGAAGCTCGAGATGGCGCGGCAGCTGGCCCGCCTTCAGGTGGACGTCATCGAGGCGGGCTTCCCGATCTCCTCCGACGAGGACTTCGAGGCGACGCGCGAGGTCGCCAAGCAGGTCGGCACGCTGGAGAACGCGCCGACGATCTGCGGGCTCTCGCGCGTCGGGCTGGCGGACATCGACCGCTGCTGGGAGGCGGTGAAGCACGCGCGGAAGCCGCGGATCCACACGTTCGTCGCGACGTCCGACATCCACCTGAAGTACAAGCTGCGGAAGTCCCGGGCGGAGGTGTTGCAGGCGTCCGTCGAGGCGGTGCGCCACGCGCGGGGCTACTGCGAGGACGTCGAGTTCTCGCCCGAGGACGCCTCGCGCTCGGACTTCGACTACATGTGCGACGTGCTCTCGGCGGTGATCGAGGCGGGTGCGCGCACGGTCAACATCCCGGACACCGTGGGCTACGCGATTCCCAAGGAATGGGGGGAGCGCATCGCTCGGATCCACGAGAAGGTCCACGGCTTCGAGAAGGTCGTCCTCTCGGTCCACTGCCACAACGACCTCGGGCAGGCGGTCGCCAACTCGTTGACGGCGATCATGAACGGCGCGCGACAGGTCGAGTGCACCATCAACGGGATCGGCGAGCGCGCGGGCAACGCGTCCCTCGAAGAGATCGTGATGGCGCTCCGCACTCGCAGGGACTTCTTCGGGGCCGACACGCACGTGAAGACGGACGAGATCTTCAAGACCTCGCGGCTCCTCTCGCACATCACCGGCATCCACGTCCAGCCCAACAAGGCGATCGTGGGCGAGAATGCGTTCGCCCACGAGGCGGGGATCCACCAGGACGGCGTGCTCAAGGAGAAGCTCACCTACGAGATCATGCGGCCGGAGGACATCGGGCGGCCGTCCAACAAGCTCGTGCTGGGCAAGCACTCCGGACGGCACGCCCTCGCCGCGCGACTCAAGGACCTCGGCGTTGACCTCGCCGGGCCCGACCTCGACCGGGCGTTCAAGGCCTTCAAGAACCTCGCCGATCGGAAGAAGGAGGTCTACGACGAGGACCTGATGGCGATCGTCACCGACGAGGCGACGCAGGGCCCGGCCGGGTACGAGCTCGAGTACCTGCACGTGATCAGCGGGACGGGCGTGGTGCCGTCGGCGACCGTGAAGCTCAAGAAGGACGGGCAGGTGTTCCAGGACTCGGGCGTGGGCGACGGCCCCGTCGACGCCGCGCTGAACGCGATCGACGCGGTCACGGGGATGAAGGGCAGGCTCCAGGACTACTCGCTCCGGGCCGCGACGTCGGGGAAGGACGCGATCGGCGAGGTGTCGATGAAGGTCGACTTCGACGGCACGGTGGTCTGGGGCAAGGGGTCCTCGACGGACGTCATCGAGGCGAGCGCGCGGGCGTACCTCTCGGCGCTCAATCGGGTGACGCACCCCGCCGTGCAGCGGGTGAAGGAAATTGGCCCGTGAAGAAGGGCCTCACGCCCTGGGAGCGGGCCTGATGGCCACGTACCGGATCGCGGTCCTTCCTGGCGACGGGATCGGGCAGGAGGTGACGCCCGAGGCCGTCCGCGTCCTCAAGGCAGTCGGCAAGGGCGCCGGGGTCGGCTTCGAGTTCGAGCCGGCGCTCGTCGGCGGCGCGGCGATCGACGCGACCGGCGGCCCATTGGCGCCGGGCGCGCTCGAGCTGTGCCGGCAGTCCCACGCGATCCTCTTCGGCGCGGTCGGCGGCCCCAAGTGGGACAACGTCGCTCACGAGCAGCGCCCCGAGCGTGGGCTCCTCGCCCTCCGGAAGGAGCTCGACCTCTACGCGAACCTGCGGCCGGCGAAGTGCTTCCCGATGCTCGTGGACGCCTCGCCGCTCAAGCGCTCGGTCGTCGAGGGGACCGACCTCATGATGATCCGCGAGCTCACGGGGGGTCTCTACTTCGGCGAGCCCCGCGGGGTGGAGCGCTTCGCCGACGGCGGGGCGCGGGCGATCAACACGATGGCCTACACGTCGCGCGAGATCGAGCGGATCGCGCGCACCGGCTTCGAGGTCGCGCGCAAGCGGCGGAAACGCCTCGCGTCGGTGGACAAGGCGAACGTCCTGGTGGTCTCCCAGCTGTGGCGTGAGGTCGTGACGCGCGTCGCCAGAGACTATCCCGACGTCACGCTCGAGCACGTGCTCGTCGACAACTGCGCGATGGCTCTCGTCCACCGGCCCACGCAGTTCGACACGATCGTGACCGAGAACACCTTCGGTGATATTTTATCTGATGAGGCGGCGATTCTCGCGGGCTCGATGGGGATGCTGCCGTCGGCGTCGCTCGGCGGTTCGGTGGGGCTCTACGAGCCGGTGCACGGCACCGCGCCGGACATCGCCGGCAAGGGGGTTGCGAACCCGATCGCCGCGATCCTGTCGGTCGCGATGCTGCTCCGGTACTCGCTCCACATGGAGAAGGACGCCGACCGGGTCGAGCGCGCAGTGCTGAGAGTGCTCGAGCAGGGCCACCGCACGGCCGACATCGCTCCGTCCGGGACGCGGGTGACGGTCGGCACGAAAGAGATGGCGGACCTGATCGTGAGGGAAGTGGAGGCCCAGTACTGATGGCATCCGGCATGACGGTCGCCGTGGTCGGCGCCACCGGCGCCGCGGGCCAGGCGACGCTCAGGATCCTGGAGGAGCGCAAGTTCCCGGTGCGGGAGCTGCGCGTGTTTGCGTCGGAGCGCTCGGTCGGCAAGACCGTGCCGTTCCGCGGCGAGCCGGTCCGCGTCCAGAAGATCGAGCCCGGGGCCTTCAAGGGCGTGCAGATCGCCTTTTGCTCGGCGGGCTCCGTCCAGTCGAAGGCGTACGCGCCCATGCTCGTCCAGGCGGGCGCGGTCGTCATCGACAAGTCGAGCGCGTTCCGCATGGACCCGAACGTGCCGCTGGTGGTCCCCGAGATCAACGCTCACGCCGCACGGAACCACCAGGGTATTTTGGCGTGCCCGAACTGCACGACGATCGTCACCGTGATGCCGCTGAAGCCCCTGCACGACGCGGGCCGCCTGCGCCGCGTGATCGCCGTGAGCTACCAATCGGTGTCGGGCGCCGGCGTCAACGGGATTGCCGAGCTCAGGGAGCAGACGCTCGCCTGGGCGCGCGGGGAGACCATCAAGCCCAGGCACTTCCCGTACCCGATCGCCTTCAATCTGATCCCGGCGATCGACCGGTTCGGGCCCGACGGGTACACGGCTGAGGAGATGAAGCTGGTCAACGAGACGCGCAAAATATTGGAATTGCCCGGCCTGCTGATCTCGCCCACGACCGTGCGGGTCCCGGTCTTCACCTGCCACTCGATCGCCGTGACGGCGGAGACCGAGCGGAAGATCACGCCGGCCCAGGCGCGCGAGCTCTTCGAGCGGTTCTCCGGGCTCAAGGTGTGGGACGATCCGACGCAGGAGCGCTACCCGATGCCGGTCGAGGTCGAGGGCCAGGACGACTGCTTCGTCGGCCGGATCCGGGAGGATCTCTCGAGCCCGACCGGCTTGAACTTCTGGGTGGTCGGCGATCAGCTCCGGAAGGGCGCGGCCACGAATGCGGTCCAGATCGCCGAGCTCCTGCTGGGCTAGGCCCGGCTCCGTTCCGCGCGGGAGGGGTGGCGACGAATGATGTC
>QHTD01000012.1 GCA_003220675.1 Candidatus Rokuibacteriota bacterium
AACGTTCTTGTCGAGCTCCTCCTGCCACTCCCGGATCGTCTCCGCACCCATGCGGCGCTCCTCGTCTACGGTATGCGACGGCACGCTACATCTGGAACATCGAGCCCAGCTTCATCGCGAGCCCCATGTCGCCCTTCACCTTCAGCTTGCCCGACATGAAGAGCATCTGGCCGGACTGCTTGCCCGAGAGCATGTCGAGCCAGTCCTGGGCCGCGATCTGGAGCGCCAGGTTGGGGCTCGTCGCGGGCCCAGTCTTCACCGTGCAGGTCCCGTCCTTGATGACGGCGTGCCAGGTGCCGCCGCCCTCGCCGCTCACGTCGTACTGGATCACCGCGCTCGTCCCCGCCGCCTTGTCCGAACGAAACCGGCCCGGCATCGCGTCGAACGTGTCCTTCACTGTCGCCATCGTCGCCTCCTTGATCGCGTTGTCGAGTGACGTTAAAAGGTGAACAGATCCATCCCGCCCGTCACGGGGAGCACGGCGCCGGTGATGTAGCGCGCGCGCTCCGAGCAGAGGAACGCGACGGCGTTGGCGACGTCCTCGGGGTCGCCTTCCCGCTGCATCGCGACGCGCTTGACCATCCGGTCGTAGAGCGGGGACAGCTTCGCGTTGGGCGCGATGATCCCGGGTGCGATCGCGTTGCACGTCACATTGTACCGGGCGCCCTCCAGGGCCACGGACTTGGCGAACCCGATGACGCCGATCTTCGTCGTGGCGTAGGCGGTCTGCCCGAACCCGCCCATGAGCCCCGCGATCGACGCCATGCAGACGATCCGCCCCCAGCGCCGCTCGCGCATCCCCGGGAAGACCGCCTTGGTCATCTTGTACGTGCCCGTCAGGTTCACGCCGAGGTTCAGCTCCCAGTCCTCGTCGCGCATGTCCTTCAACTGCCCGACCGTGTAGATCATGCCGGCGTTGTTCACGAGGATGTCCACGGGACCGAGGTCGCGCTCGATCCGCGCGACCGTCTCCTGCACCTGCCCTGCATCGCGGATGTCGCACGCGTAGCCGCGCGCCCGACCGCTCGACGCCTCGATCTCCCGGGCCGCCTCGGCGGCGCCCTCGGCGTTGAGGTCCGCGATCGCGATCTTGCATCCCTCGGCGGCGAGCGTGAGCGCGTCGGCCTTGCCGAGGCTCCGCGCCCCGCCCGTGACCAGCGCGACCCGGTCGCGAATGCCCAGATCCACCCCTACCTCCCCTTGAAGCTCGGCTCGCGCTTGGCGAAGAAGGCCTGGATACCCTCCGAGGCATCCTCGGTCTTGAGCGCTTTCAAGAACGCGCGCACCTCGATTTCGCTCGCCTTGTCGATCGGCGCCTCGAGCCCCTCGTCCACCACCTCGATGATCAGGCGCGTGGCGATCGGCGGGCGCTTGGCGATCTGCCGCGCGAGCGCCTTGGCGTCGTTGAGCGTCTCGCCTTCCTTGCACAGCCGGTTCACGAGCCCGAGGGCCAGGCACTCCTGCGCCGGGATCTGGGTGCCGAGGATCAGGAACTCGAGCGCCTTCGTCCGCCCGATGAGGCGCGGCATCCGCTGGGTGCCGCCGTAGCCCGGGATGATCCCAAGGTTCGACTCGGTCTGCCCCATCCGGGCCGTCTCCTTCAGCAGCCGGAAGTGGCATGCCATCGCGATCTCGCAGCCGCCGCCGAGGGCGTGGCCGTTGATGGCGGCGATCACCGGCTTCGGGAAACGCTCGATCTTCCGCATCACGCTGTTGCCGAAGCGGATGAAGGTGTCCACGCTGCCGCCGGAGAACGCCGAGCCGAGGTCGGCGCCCGCGCAGAAGATCTTGTCGCCCGCCCCCGTGATGATCACGGACCGCACGGCGTCGTCGTCCTCCACCGAGGCGAGCGCGGCGTTGAGCTCCGTGACGAGCTCGGCGCTGATCGCGTTCGCCGGCGGGCGGTTCAGGGTGACGACGACGAACCTCTCTTCGCGCGCGAACTGCAAAGTCTCAAACGCCATCGGTCGTGACTCCTTTGAGGAAGATCGACGCGACCGGCTCGGCTGTGTCGGTGAGGCGGTAGGCGCGCTTGCCGAGGACCCACGACGTCGCCAGCTGGTCCATCGCACCGAAGAGCATCTTGGTGGCGAGCTTGAGCGGCAAGTCGCGCCGGATGCGCCCGGCCGCCACGCCCTCCTCGAGCACGGACTGGATCACGTCGAAATAGGCGGAGACTTCGTGGGCGGAGGCGCCGCGGAAGAACTTCTGCCCCTGGCGGAGCTCGACCTGGACGACCTCGGCGAGGTCGGGGCTCTCCTGGATCACCCTGAAGTGGAGCGCGACGATCTTGCGGATCTTCGCGAGAGGATCGTGCTCCGTGGCGATCTCCTTCCGGACGAGCGCCACCCACTCGGCCATCTTCTCGCGGAAGAGCGTGACGAGGATGTCGTCCTTGGTCTTGAAGTAGAGGTAGATCGTGCCGCTCGCGATTCCTGCCTCGCGCGCGATGTCCGAGACGCGCGAGTTGTAGTAGCCGTTGCGCGCGAAGACGCGGATCGCGGCGTCGATGATCGCTTGCGGCTTGTCAGGATCGCGCATTAGATGGTTGCTGAACCGCGGTTCATTCTACGGAGCCCGGTTCCAGGAATCAACCCCGGAGGTCCGCGCCTCCCCTCGGTTCTGGACATCACGCGGAATTCCGGAAATCGGCCAGTTTGTCGCCGAGTGAGCACAATGTGCCGGCGAGAACCTTGTCGGCGACCGCTCGAGCGTCGCGTCCCACGGAGCCAAGCGCCCGATTTCCTGAGACATCCGAAAATTCGCGGGGTTGGTACGCGTCCTGCTTCCTACCGGATCGGCAGCTGAGCGACTGTAGAAACCAACGAGGCTCGAACTATGACAATGAAGAATGAGGAGGACGCCATGAGGCGAGACCTGAGACGGACGTTCCTGATGCCGGCGATGCTGGCTCTGCTGGCGTTCGTTGCGGCCCCGCTGTTCGGCGCCACCGCACTTGCGGCGGATGCCACACTGTATGAGCTGACGGAGAACATGAAACTCGTCGGCAAGGACAGTCCCCGACGCAGGGCGACCTCGGAGCTGATGGGAACCGCGAACGCGGGTACTCCGCTCTGCCCGATGCCAGTGGGCGCCCCGCCCTGCACCATTAACGCGACGGGGTCGGACAACATCAGCCTAGTCACGGGCCTCGGCAAGTTCGGCGGTACCTTCACGGTAGTGGTCCAGGGTGACAACCTGGTCGATAGCCCGGAGTTCGTGATTGCCAAGGGCAAGTTCAGTGGCAAGATGGACTTCTCGCCGGCCGTCCTCGTTAATGTACCGCTCGGGACCGTGGTCGGGAAGATGGTGCTCGCCGGTGGTGGCGGGACCGTTCCGTTCACGGGCACCTTCCGGCTCCCGTTCGTCTTCGGGGACTCGCCGCCCCTGTACCTGATCGACCCCGCAGCCTTCACAGTTGTTCCCGTAGAGGCCAACGAGTATGCGCTCGGCTATCCCACGGTGAGGTTCGAGATCAACTTCTAGTCGTTGAATCACATGGCCCGGCCAGGAGGCCGACCTCCTGGCCGGGCCATTAAGCCTACCGCTCAGCCGACACCATCGCCCCGATAGACCTCTCGCCGCCGGATACTGCGCTGGAACTCGACGTAGCTCTCGCGCGTCATCGTAGGCCGCGCGTTCGCGACCACCTCGCGGGCTCCGCGCGCCCCGTCCCAGAGCAGGTCCACCACCGTCGCCGCCAGCGCGCGCGCCGGCATGACGTAGGCGAGATGAGGATCGACGACCTCATAGTCCGCCCCGTGCCCCGTACCGCGAGCGCCGCCCATGTAGGGATGGAGCACCGGGATCACCTGGCTCACGTCGCCCATGTCGGTCGAGCCGGCGCGGTGCCCCGTCTCGCGACAGACGCCCGCGCCGAACAGCGTGTCGGCGTTGTCCTTGAACACGCGCATCAGCGTCGGGTCCGAGCGTAGCGGGAGATAGCCTGGCAGGGTCTCGATCTCGACGGTAGCGCCGAGGGCGAGCGCACCCGCCCGCAGCGCGCGGTCCACTTTGGCGTTGGCGTCGCGGATGCCGTCCAGCGTGCGCCCCCGCACGTACGTCTCGACCCGTGCCTCGCCTGGAATCACGTTCACCTGGGAGCCGCCGTGCGTGAGGATCGGGTGGACGCGGATCGTGTCGTCGTCCCTGAACGTCTCGCGCACAGCATTGATCGCCGCCAGCGCGATCTGGGCCGCGTAGAGCGCGTTGACGCCCAGGTGGGGCGCGCTGCCGGCGTGAGCGGCGCGGCCGACGAAGCGCGCCGTCTTGCCGAAGCGACCGTTGTTGGAATGTGGGACCGAGACCGGGCCGTCCTCGGGGCGCGGCGTCGTGTGGATCATCATCGCCAGGCCCACGTCATCGAGGTGGCCCAGCCGCAGAAGCTCGCACTTGCCGCCCAGGAATTCGAGGCGCCCCGCACGGGCCTCGCCGAGCCGCCACTCGAGGTCGCCGCCTTCCTCGGCCGGCACCGCGAAGAACGCCACGCGGCCGGCCAGGTGCTCCATCGCCTTCGACGTGACGAGACCAATCGCCGCGCCCACGAGGCCCGCGACCTGCGCGTTGTGGCCGCAGGCGTGGACGGCGCCCGTCGAGGGGTCCGCCTCCGGATGTCCGGCGACCACGAGCGCGTCGAGCTCGCCGAGAAGCGCGAACGTGGGACCGGCGCCTGCGCCCCCGGCCACGTCAGCCCGCACGCCGGTCAGCGCGAGTCCGGTTCGCGGGACGAGGCCGAGCCGCCGGAACTCGGCCTCGACGAGCGCGGCCGTCCGGAGCTCCTTGAAGCCGAGCTCCGGGTGACGCCGGATCTGCTCGCCGACCGCGATGATCGCCTGGGCGTGGCGCTCGATCGCCTCGTGGACGCGCTGCTTGAGCTCCTGCCGCGTCACCCGCTCGGGACCTAACCGAGCCCGGGGACGAACGCGTCGCGTCCGCGGGCGTAGGTCGCCTGCCGCTGGGCCGGGTTGCGATTGATGAGCGGGCGCAGGTACATCGGGTGGGTGGCGCAGCGCACCTCGTGCTCGATCGTGAAGAGCGGGCGCACCGTCTCGGGATCCACGATCTCCGTGAAGCGGTACTGGACCTCGTTGCTCTCCTCGGTGATCAGACCCCGCTCCGCGAGCCAGCGGTGTGTTCCCGAGAAGTCTGCGATGTAGATGGCGATGTGATGGCCGTCGTATGGAGGCAGCGCCTCGCGCGTCTCACGGAAGCGGAGCTCTTGTCTCACCCCGACCTGGACGCGGGCGACCGCGCCAGCCCCGTCGGGCGCAATCGTCGCCGGCGCCCCGAGGGCGGCGCGGTAGAACGCCGCTATTCCCTTGGCGCACCCGGGCTCGACGGGGAACTCGACATACGGGATGCCCAGGGTCAGGTCGCCCCACTCTGGGCCGGGAGCGTGGCAGCGCAGGCGGTTACCCCAGGGACACGTGACCGAGACGTGCTTGTTCTCGACGGCGTAGTCGAACCGGGTGCCCGCGAGCTTGTCGCTCACGCTGCCGAGCCTGGTCTTGAGGGCCTCGAGATCGGGCACGACCAGCCCGACGCACCCCCGGAGCACTTGCGGCCGCGCGGTCGGCAGGTGGAACTGCTGCTGGCCGGCGTTGGCCCACATGTTGTCGGTGCCGACCATGAGGTAGGGGTCGCGGGTCAACCCCAGCCCGACGATGTAGAAGAGCGTGGCGAGCCCCTGGTCGGGGATCCTCACGTTGACGTGCTCGAGGGCGAGGATGTTGCCGACGTCCTGGCTGCTGCGGTCGAATTTCTCGCCTGCCATCATGGCCTCCCGCGTTAAGGGTCTGGTGTAGGATAAGCCGAAACGCGAGGAGCGTGCCCCATGAAAGCAGCCGCCGCGGTCGCGGAGATCCTCAAGCGCGAGGGAGTGGGTTTCCTCATCGGCTACCCTGTCAACCCCATCATCGAGGCGGCTGCCGAGGCCGACATCAGGACGATCATCGTCCGCCAGGAGCGGACCGGACTCCACATGGCCGACGCCGTGAGCCGCATCGCGTCCGGCGAGCGCATCGGCGTCTTCGCCATGCAGCACGGGCCGGGCGCCGAGAATTCCTTCGGCGGCGTGGCGCAGGCGTACGGCGACTCGGTGCCGATCGTGGTGCTGCCGGCGGGGTACCCGCGCCGGCTCATCAACATCCCACCCAACTTCAACTCGTTTCTCAACTACCAGCACGTCACCAAGTGGGCCGAGCAGGTGGTCATGGCCGATGCCGTCCCCGACGCGATGCGCCGCGCCTTCACCCAGGTGAAGAACGGCCGCCCGCGCCCGGTGCTCGTGGAGATCCCGCGGGACGTCCTCGGCGAGGAGGTGCCGGAGCCGCTCCAGTACCGGCCGACACCGCGGCTGCGCACGGCGCCCGATCCGCGCGACGTGACGCGCGTCGCCGAG
>QHTD01000013.1 GCA_003220675.1 Candidatus Rokuibacteriota bacterium
AAAGCACGCCGGCACTGACTAAGATCGCCCAGCCAAGGCTTGCGAGGTAGGTGTATCGGTCAGCGGCAATCTGCGGGCCGCTCTGAAAGATCCCGAGCACCGGCAAGAGGACCACGATGTAAGCCACCCACGCCGCCGGCAGGCCCGGCACGCGACGGCGGAAGGCCAGGACGATTGGCGTGATGGCGACGACCACGCCGTAGCTCAGGAGGAACGGCGGCGCCCATGGATTCACTGTGGGCGGCAGTTCGTAGAGCGGCGAGAGATTCACGGGCGCGACCATCTTCCAGAGGTAGAAGCTCAAGCCGTACGCTGAGACCGCTAGCCGACCCAGCCCGCTCAGTTGAACCACCGAGACCATGGTGTCGTGTGAAAGCTGCGCCATGAGCGCGATGGCCGATGCCCCCGCCGCCAGGAGCACGAACGGGATCTTCTCGACGTAGACCCGCCGCGCGGACTCGCTCAGCCACCCGACGGCCCCCCCGAGGCGTCGGAGGGGATAGACGTCCAGGATCAAGAGCACGACCGGAAGATTCACGACCATCGACTTGGAGAGCAGCGCACAGACGAACGCGGCCACGGACAGCCAGTACCACCCTCGGCCGCGCTCCTCTCGCTCACGGGCCCGCAGGTACAGCAGGATCGTCAACAAGTAGAAGAGTCCCGAGAGCACGTCCCGCCGTTCGGTGACCCACGCCACGGATTCCACGCGCAGGGGATGGATCGCGAATACGAGGGCGGCCACCCCGGAGGAAACCGCGAGCGCATAGCCGTGTTCAGAAGGACTGGGCAGAGCCAGGGTCAGGAGCCGCCGGACGACGAAGAAGAAGACCACCGCATTGGCGGCGTGCAGGAGGAGATTGGTCAGATGGTATCCGAGGGGGTGCATGCCCCAGAGCAGGTAGTCCAGGCCGAGGGTCATCCACGTCAGCGGAATGTAATGGCCCAGGTGCGTGGTCCACATCCAGCGGAGGTGGGTCCACCCAAGCCCCCGGTAGTAATGGTTGTCGAGGAAATTTTCAGCATCGTCCCAGCTCACAAACTGGTTCTGCAGCGCGGGCAGGAAGGCAGCGAAGGTCGAGAAAGCAATCACCAATGGGATCACGGCGTGCTGGAGCTCGAGCCTGCGCGACCTATTCTTGCGGCTCATTGTCTACTTCATGGTGCGTCGTTCCCTGCGCGTCACGCGAGTAAAAAAGCAACCCCTGCCGGTTCCGCGCCCGGTAGGAACGCCCGCCTGTTCACACACCTCACCAGGCGCGACCTCCTCACCGAGGCCGACTACTTCGCGCTCACCGCCGAAGAGCAAAGCGCGATGTGGCGGCTCGCCAACGCCGTGCGCCAACGGATCGAGCGCGAGCTCCACCCGGGCGGCTACAACCTCGGCGTCAACGTGGGTCCGGCCGCGGGGCGGACGGTCGGCCACGTGCACATCCACCTGATCCCCGATACGCGGGCGACGTGGACGATCCCCGCGGCGGGATCCGCTGGATCATCCCGACGAAGGCGCGCTACTGGGAGCAGCGCCTGCCGAAAGGCTAGAGCGCCAGAGGTAAAGACGCCCGAACCGAGGGTTGGACCTTACACTCTTCTACTTTTTGGCCCTTCCTGCCTGCTGGAAGTGCTCGAAGGCCTCCGCCGGCTTGCCCTGCTGAGTGAGAGCCAGGCCCAGGTTTCGGTGGGCAAGCGCATCGTCGGGCTTGATGCGCAGGGCCTCCCGGAAATGGTCGATCGCCTCGGCCAGCTTGCCCTGCTGGGCAAGCTCAACGCCCCAGTTGGTATGGGAAAGGGCATCGTCAGGCTTAATGCGCAAGGCCTGCCGATAGTGTTCGATCGCCTCGGCCGGCTTGCCCTGCTGAGCGAGCGCGTTGCCCCAGTTGTAGTGGGCGTCGGCGTAGTCAGGCTTGAGGCGCAGAGCTTCCCGGTAGTGTTCGATCGCCTCGGCCAGCCTGCCCTGATCGGCAAGCACAGCACCTACGTTGTTGTGGGCGTCAGCATAGTCAGGGTTGATGCGCAGGGCCGTCTGGTAATACTCCATCGCCTCAGTCAGCTTGCCCTGCTGAGCGAGCACCAGGCCCCGGCTGTACTGACCGACGGCTGATCCTGGATCAATTGCAACGGCGTGGCTCCAGAGTTTCTCCGAGTCGTGCCAGACGTGGACCTGGTTCCAGGTGAGGACTCCCAACCCGACGACGACACAGAAGGCAATGCCGGCAAGCAGCCAAGTTGCCGGCGTCCCTGTCTTCGACCTCCTCGAGCTTCGCCAGCAGGACAACAAGCCGGCGCCCGCCAGGATCGCCCAGCCGAGGCCTGCCAGGTAGGTATAGCGATCAGCGGCAATCTGCGGGCCGCTCTGAAAGATCCCGAGCACCGGCAAGAGGACCACGATGTAAGCCACCCACGCCGCCGGCAGGCCCGGCACTCGGCGGCGGAGGGCCAGGGCGATCGCAGTGAGAGCGAGAACCACGCCGTAGCTCAGGAGGAAGGGCGTGGCCCACGGATTCACCGGCGGCCGCAGTTCGTAGACAGGCGAGAGGTTCACGGGCACGACCATTTTCCAGAGGTAGAAGCTCAAGCCGTACGTGGAGATCGCCACCCTGCCCGGGACGCTCAGTTGAGCCAGCGAGGCTACGGCGTGGACCGAAGACTGCGCCATGACTGCGATGGCCGATGCCGCAGCCGCCAGCAGCACGAACGGGATCTTCTCGACGTAGACCCGCCGCGCAGGCTCGCTCCGCCACCCGATGGATCCGCCGAGGCGCCGGAGGGGATAGACGTCCAGGATCACCAGCACGACCGGAAGATTCACGACCATCGACTTCGAGAGCAGCGCACCGACGAACACGGCCACGGACAGCCAGTACCACCCTCGGCCACGCGCCCCGCGCTCGCAGGCCCGCAGGTACAGCAGGATCGCGACCAAGTAGAAGAGCCCCGAGAGCACATCGCGCCGTTCGGTGACCCAGGCGACGGATTCCACGCGCAGGGGATGGATCGCGAACACGAGGGCGGCGAACCCGGCGGAAACCGCGAGCGCATGGCCGCGTTCAGAGGGACTGGGCAGCGCCAGGGTCAGGATGCGACGGACGACGAAGAAGAAGACGACCGCATTCGCGGCGTGCAGGAGGAGATTGGTCAGATGATACCCCACGGGATTCATGCCCCAGAGCAGGTAGTCCAGGCCGAGGGTCATCCAGGTCAGCGGAATGTAGTGGCCCAGGTGTGTGGTCCACATCCAGCGGAGGTGGGTCCACCCGAGCCCCCGATAGTGAGGGTTGTCGAGGAAATTGTCCTTATCGTCCCAGTTCACAAACTGGTTCTGGAGCGCTGGCAGGAAGGCGGCGAGGGTGAAAAGGGCAACCAGCAATGGCGCAAGCCAGCGGACCCATCGCTGGGCCGAAGTAAGGCCCATCGAGCCATCGCCCCGAGGACTCGCCTTCACGGCGGCCTCGACCTCGAGCTTGCGCGACTTATTCTTGCGGCTCATTGGTCAGGGGCTAATACTTCATGGTGCGTCCCCCGCTGCGCGCCCCGCGAGTAAAAAACAACCCCTACCGGTCCCGCGCCCGTCCGACGCGGCTCGGCGCGCCGTTTGTCCGCATCGTGCGCCCGTGGTACGTTTGCGAGGGCATGAGGGCCTTCGTCGCTGGGCTTCTACTCGCGACCGTGTGGCTCGCCGAGCCCCGCACCGCGGCCGCGCTGAGCGTCCAGGAAGCCATCCTCCGCGCCAAGCCCGCCGTCGCGCTCATCACCGCCGAGATCCAGGCCGACGTCACGATGAACTGCGGTCAGGGGCTCGTGACGGTGAGCCCGGCGCCGTTCGTCGAGACCGGCACGGGCTGGTTCGTTGACGGCCGCGGCTTCCTCGTCACCAACGCCCACGTCGTGGACCCCGCACACCGACTCCCGCCGTGGGTGACGCACGAGCTGAAGAAGAAGGCGATCGAGCAGGCGTGCGTCGAGCCTGTGCTGCGCGCCCGCGGGCTCATGCGCGGCCAGCGCCCCGACGTCGAGGAGCAGGTCCGCCGCCAGGCCTCTGACCAGGCCCTGGCGACGGCGAAGGTCACGCCGTCCCCGAAGGTCACGGTGATGCTCTCGAACGGCCTGAAGCTACAGGCCGAGGTCAAGAAGTTCAGCCCGCCGCTCCTCCTCGACAACGACGGCCGGCCGCTCCCCGACTCGGGACGCGATCTCGCCCTCCTGCGCGTGAACGAAGGGCTCTACCCGGCGATCACGCTCTCGACGCGCGACAGCCAGATCGGCGATCCCGTCCATATCCTCGGCTTCCCGGGCGTCGTCCTCTCGCACGAGCTGCTGAACCGGAGCGTGACGCTCGAGGCCTCGGTCACCAACGGCGCCGTGTCGGGCTTCAAACAGGACGCGATCGGCCAGGACGTCATCCAGAGCGACGCCCCGGCGGCGCACGGCAACAGCGGCGGCCCCGCCGTCACCGACGACGCCTCGCTCGTGGGCGTGATGACGTTCGTCTCGCTCTCGCCGTCGGGCGGCGCGATCGTGCAGGGCTTCAACTTCCTCATCCCGGCGAAGGACGTCATCAAGTTCCTCCAGGGGACCGAGGTCACGAAGCCCGGCGACAGCCAGTTCAACCCCGTGTGGACGGCAGGCATCGAGGCGCTCCTGGACGGGCGCTACGCCGCCGCCGCGGCGAAATTCGACGAGGCGAACAAGCTCCTTCCCGGGCTCACCGACGTCAAGCGGTTGCTCGCCGAAGCCCAGAACAAGGTGAAGAACCCGCCGCCGCAGCCGTTCCCCTGGGCGTGGGCGACCGTCGGCGTCACGCTGCTCTCGTTCGGCGCCTACGGCGGCATGTGGGGCCAGCGGTGGTGGAAGAACCGGTTCCGCATCCAGCCGACGCAGGTGATCGCCTTCATCGAGCGCGGGCTCAGCCCCGTGCTCCTCGACGTGCGGACCAAGAACGACTACGAGACGAGCCCACTCAAGCTACCCGGCGCCGTCCGGCTCGATCCGGAGAGCGCGGGGACGGCGAACCTGAACTTCGAGCCCGACCAGCTCCTCGTCGCGTACTGCACGAGCCCGGAAGAGGCCACGAGCGCGCGCGTCGTCCACGGCCTCCGCCAGCGCGGCTTCAAGAACGTGCGGATCCTCAAGGGCGGGCTCGGCGGCTGGACCAATGCGCGGCTGCCCGTCGAGGCCAAGTCCTCCCTGCCCTCGATCGGCCTCGAGATCTACAAGAACCTCACGCTCGGCGACGTCGAGCGGCGGAAGTTCAACGCGGGTGAGGTCATTTTCCGCGAGGGCGACGACCCGCGCGGCGAGGCGTACGTGATCCACGCGGGCGCGGTCGAGATCCGGCGTCGCCTCGACGGCGCAGAGAGGACGCTCAACCGGCTCGGGGAGGGCCAGCTCTTCGGCGAGATGGCGCTCTTCCGGAAGGGAGCGCGGTCGGCGAGCGCCGTCGCTACGAGCGACACCGAGCTCCTCATCATCAGGGACGAGCGGCTCGAGTGGCTCATCCGGAACCGCCCGCAGCTCACCATCGAGGTCTTGAAGAGCCTGTCGAACCTGGTCGTCGCCACCGACAAGGAGCGCGCGGAGACCGGCATCGTCAGATGACGCCGCGCTCGCGCAGGCGCGCGAGGTCTGCTCGCGAGAGCCCGAGCCGCCCGCCGTAGATTTCCTCGTTGTGCTCGCCGGGTGTGGTCGGCCCCGCATGCTCGACGCGACCGGGCGTCAGCGTGAGCCGCGGGACCACCGCCGGCATCGCAACTGCGCCGACCAACGGCGCCACGAGCGAGAGGATGTTCTCGCGCGCGCGCACCTGCGGGTCCTCGAAGAGATCGCGCACGCTTGCGACGAGCGACGACGGGACCTCGGCCGCCTCGAGGACGGAGAGCGCCTCCGCAGCGTCGCGCTCCGCGACCCATGCGGCCACGAGCCCATCCACGAGCTCGCGATGCGCGAGCCGGGCGCTCACCGAGGCCATGCGCGCATCGTCCTTGAGCTCCGGCCGGCCGAGCGCCTGGAGGAGCCGCTCGAACATGCGGTCGTTGGTGCAGGCGATCGCCACCCACCGCCCGTCGCGGCTCCGATAGTGGTTGTGGGGCACCGCGCTCTCGGTGCCGGAGCCGATGCGCTCACGCACGTGCCCGCTCGCGCCGTATACGGCGATCGCGTCGTCGAGGATGCGAAGCACCGGCTCGTAGAGCCCGAGGTCCACCACCTGCCCTTCGCCCGTGCGCTCTGCGTGACGGAGCGCCAGGAGCGCGCCCAGGGCGCCGAAGACGCCCGCGAGGTAGTCCGGGACGGTCGGCGTCCCCGGCGAGACCGGCGGCCGGTCGGGATAGCCGGAGAGGTACGCGAGGCCGCCAACCGCGGCAGCGATCCGCCCGAACCCCGGACGCGCGCGATGCGGACCCGTCTGGCCGAACGCCGAGATCCTGAGCATGACGAGCGCGGGGCGCACGCGGGAGAGCTCGGCCCAGCCGAGGTTCCAGCGCTCGAGCGTTCCCGGTCTGAAGTTCTCCGTCACGACGGCGGTCGATGCGACGAGCCGGCGAATCAGCGCCTGGCCCTCGGGGTCGCGCAGGTTGCACGTGATGGACTTTTTGTTACGCGCCTCGACGAACCACCAGTAGGAGCTGCCGGAGCCACCGGCGGAAGCGCCGAGGCGCCGGAGGTCGTCGCCGACACCGGGTTGCTCGACCTTGATGACCTCGGCGCCGAACTCGCCGAGAAACGTCGCGCACAGCGGCGCGGCGAGGAACGTCGCGAGGTCGAGCACGGTGACGCCGGCGAGTGCCGCGCGGGAGTCGGTCACGCCGGCCATCTTACCGCGGCCGTGCTAGGATCGAGCCCACCGGCGAGCGAGGAGACGCGAATGATCCGGGTCCCCGTGAAGCGGCTCGACCCGTCGGTCCCACTGCCGGCCTACGCGCGCGACGGCGACGCCGGCCTCGACCTTCACGCCGCGCACGACGTCACGCTGCCGCCTGGCGGCCGAGCGCTCGTCGGGACCGGCCTCGCCGTCGCCATCCCACCGGGCCACGCCGGCTTCGTCCTGCCGCGCTCGGGGCTCGCCTTGAAGCAGGGCGTGACGATCCTCAATGCGCCTGGGCTGATCGATGCAGGCTATCGCGGCGAGCTCAAGGTGCTGCTCGTCAACCACGACCCCGCGACGACCGTGACGCTCCGGCGCGGCGAGCGCGTGGCCCAGCTCGTCCTCCAGCGCGTCGAGCGCGCCGAGCCGCTCGAGGTGGACGATCTCCCCGCGAGCGAGCGCGGCGCCGGCGGCTTCGGCTCCACCGGCGCCTGACTACTCGCCCTGGTCGAGGCCCAGCGCGTCTTCCCAGACGCGCTCGCAGGTCTCGTGGAAGCGGACCCGCAGCGTGGCGTCGTACTCGAATTCCCAGCGGCGCTCGCCCGCGTGGATCACCTCGTCGCAGCCCGCGCACACCTCCGCCGGGCCCGACACGAGACGGACGCTCGGCGGGTTGACGTCGATCCCGGGGCGCGGGCCCGACGGGAACGCGCGCGGCAGCTTGCCGAGGCGCAGCTTCTCGCGGATCCGCGACGCGCGGCCGTCCTGGACGCTCGGCATGGCTTCAGTCCCCCGGCTGCATGAACGGGTAGCGGAAATCGGTGGGCGGGACGAACGTCTCCTTGATCGCCCGCGGGCTCACCCACCGGAGGAGGTTCAGGAGGCTCCCCGCCTTGTCGTTGGTCCCCGAGGCGCGCGCGCCGCCGAAGGGCTGCTGGCCCACGACGGCGCCCGTCGGCTTGTCGTTGATGTAGAAGTTACCCGCCGCGTGCGTGAGCGCCTCCGCCATCCGGGCGATCGCCGCGCGATCTCGCGCGAAGATCGCGCCCGTCAGCGCGTACGGCGAGCCTCGGTCGCAGAGCCGCAGCGCCTCGTCGAGCTTGGCGTCTTCGAAGACATAGACCGTCAGCACGGGGCCGAAGATTTCCTCGCGCAGCAGCTTGAGGTCGGGCCGCCTGGCCAGGATCACGGTCGGCTCGATGAAGTAGCCCTTGGCGTCGTCCGCGCCGCCGCCGACGAGGACTTCGGCGTCCGGCGACCGGCGTGCGAAGTCGATGTAGCCCGTGATCGTCGCGAAGGCATTCCGATCGATCACGGCGCCCATGAAGTTTCCGAAGTCGGCCGGGTCGCCGACGCGGATCTCGGCGATCTGTTCCAGCAGCCGCTTCTTCACCGCGGGCCAGAGCGAGACGGGGATGAAGGCGCGCGAGGCGGCGGAGCACTTCTGGCCCTGGTACTCGAAGGCGCCCCGCGTGAGCGCGGTCGCGAGGGCGCCCACGTCAGCCGAGGGGTGGGCGAGGACGAAGTTCTTACCGCCGGTCTCGCCGACGATCCTCGGGTAGCTCCGGTACGCGCGGATGTTGCGACCCACCGTCTCCCACATCGCCTGGAACGTCGTCGTCGAGCCGGTGAAGTGGATCCCCGCGAGGTCGGGCGAGGCGAGCGCCGGGTCGCCGACCTCGGCGCCCGCGCCCGGCACCAGATTGATGACGCCCGGCGGGAGCCCGGCGGCCTCCAGGATCTCCATGATGAAGTGGGCGGCGTACACCGCCGTGGAGGCGGGCTTCCAGACCACCGTGTTCCCCATGATCGCCGCCGCCGTCGGGAGATTGCCGCCGATCGAGGTGAAGTTGAACGGCGTGACCGCGAAGACGAACCCCTCGAGCGACCGGTGCTCGACGTAGTTCCAGAATCCGGGTGACGAGAACGGCTGCTGGCGATAGATCTCCTCGGCGAAGGCGACGTTGAAACGCCAGAAGTCGATCAGCTCGCACGCCGCGTCGATCTCGGCCTGGTGAACGGTCTTCGACTGCCCGAGCATCGTCGCCGCGTTGAGGACCATGCGGTACGGGCCCGCGAGGAGATCCGCCGCCCGGAGGAAGATCGCCGCGCGGTCGCGCCAGTCCATGCGCGACCACTCGCGGTGCGCCGCCAGCGCTCCGTCGATCGCGCGCCCGACGTCGGCGGGGCCCGCCTTGTGCCAGACGGCGAGCACGTGGCGATGGTCGTGCGGCATCACGGCGTCGGCGGTCCTCCCGGTCGCCACTCGGTGACCGCCGACGAGGGGCGTGACCTCGATGACCTCGCTCGACATCTTCGCGAGCTGGGCTCGCAAGGCCTTGCGCTCGGGGCTGCCAGGGGCGTAGGCGAGGACGGGCTCGTTACGGGGGGTCGGCACGGAGACGATCGCGTTCGGCATCTCGTCCTCCTTGCGCTTGTATCCCTCGGTCGTGCGGCGCCTCAGTGTTGCTTGTGGGCCGGTGCCGCTCGGGGCGGCTTCAGGCTCTTCAGGTACGCGACCAGGTCCACCAGCTCCTGCACGGTCATCGAGTCGTTGAAGGACGGCATCTTGCCTTTCTCGACCGCCTTGCGCGGGTTCACGATCGACTCGGCGAAGTACTCGGCGTCGTGCAGCGGCGCCATCGCCGACAGCTCGGGCCCGACGTTCTCCGTGTCGGCGGTGGACGGGAACGTCTCCCCCTTCACCTCGTGGCACTTGTAGCACTCGAGCTTGGCGAACGCCTCCCGCCCCTTGGCCGGGTCGCCCGTCGGCAGGCCGAACTTCCAGCCCTCCGGCGTGCCGTGCTGGTGCTGGGCGTCGCTCGCCGTCGCGCCGACACCGGTCGCGACGAGCGCCGCGAGGACGAGCGCGAGCGCATCCGGGCGGCTCCAGAATCGCTCCATGCCGCCACTGTATCCCACAACCCGGTCGTTGACAGCCCGCTGCGATCGTGACCTCGGGCTCAGCCGAACGACGACCCGACGGTGGTCCTCTCCCCGCGCGTCAGTGCCCGCGGTAGCCGACCAGCCCGGCCGCGAGTGAGCGCCGATCCACCCGCGCGAGGCACCGCTCCAGCGCGCGCGCGAGGAGCCGCGTGTGCGGGATCCCCACCAGGTGCATCGGGATGAACCACAGGTCGTCGGTCGACGTCATCCACCCGGGATGCGTCCGGTCGAAGCGCGCCAGGCTCACCGGACGGGAGAATGCCCGCAGCGTCCGGTCGCCGCGCAGGTTCACGTAGCCCTCGAAGTAGCTCATCACCAGCTCGCGGAGCGTGCGATAGACGGGCTCGCGGTAGCGGAGACCCGAGAAGTTCGACTTCGCGAGGGCGCCCCAGTGCCCCCGGAGCCTGAACACCGCGAGCACGTGGTCGGTGTCCTGCACGGCCTCGAGATCGAGCAAGAGCGGCGGGAAGCCGAGCACGCGCAGCGCGGCCGCCGCGAAGATCGCGCCCTCGAGGCAGTGCGCGGTGCGGGTGCGCAGAACCCGCCGCGGGGACCACGCGGTGTCCGCGAGATGGTAGGGCATCGCGTCCAGCGCCCGCTGGACGCCGAGGGGCGTGCGCAGGGCGCGCAGCGTGCGCAGCTCGCGTCGGGTGAAGCCGAATTGTGAGCTCATGGTGAAGACTGGAGCATTGGCGCAATCGACGAAAGGGGTTCGCTGGCTCGCTGGGATTGTCCAGACAGGAGCCTCGGAAAGTCAACGGAAATGAGGCTCCTCTTTCACGCCGCTATTGACTTTGCGGAAGGCATGGTGCTTCATAGTCGCCGCCCTCTCCGAGGGGCGTTCGTTCCTGACAGCGAAGGGAGATAAGCCATGGGTTCAAAACGCGCGTGGTGGTGGGGAGCGGTCTCGACACTCTTAGTCCTTCTGTTGTTGGACGTCACTCCGGCCAGGGCCCAGGGAGCCGGCGCGACCCGACTGCTGAACGTCGATCCGAACGACTGGCCGATGTACCACCGGACGTACGACACTCACCGGTTCAGCCCCTTGGGGCAGATCAATAAGACGAACGTCAAGGACCTGGGCGTGGCGTGGGTGCACCAGCCGGGCGCGGTCGTTCAGGGGCTCGAGTCGACGCCCATCGTCGTGGACGGGGTGCTCTACTACAGCGGCTCGTACAACCGCGTGTTCGCGCTCGACGGCGCCACCGGGAGGGAGATCTGGCACTACTTCGCGAAGCTCGACCCGGTCGTCAACACGCTCTTCTTCCAGCCCTACAACCGCGGCCTGGCGGTCGGTCACGGCAAGGTGTTCTTCGGCACGCTCGACGGCCGCGTCATGGCGCTCGACATGAAGACGGGCAAGGAGGCGTGGTCGACCACGGTGCTCGACTCGAAGAAGTGCAGCTGCAACTTCACGGGCGCGCCGCTGGTCGTCAAGGACAAGCTCATCATCGGCCAGACCTCCGGCGAGTTGCCCATTCAGGGGAAGATCTACGCCCTGAACGCGGCGAACGGGGAGAAGGCGTGGGAGTTCAACACGATCAAGAACGACCCCAAGAGCTGGGGCGGCGACTCGGGCAAGTTCGGGGGCGGCGGCGGCTGGATGACGGGCTCCTATGACCCCGCGCTGAACCTCGTCTACTGGGGCACGGCCAACCCGGCGCCGGACTATGACTGGGGCGATGCACGCCCCGGCGACAACCTCTACACATCGTCCGTCCTGGCGCTCGATCCTGACAACGGTCAGCTCAAGTGGTACCACCAGGAGATCCCCCACGACGACTGGGACTACGATGCCGGGCTCGGGGAGAGCCTGGTGCTCGACCGTGACGGCAAGAAGCTCCTGGTCCACCAGAACAAGAGCGGCTTCGTGTTCGTGTACGACCGCACCAACGGCAAGATCCAGAACGTGTGGCCGATGAATCACGTGTACAACTGGGTGCAGCGCATCGACGCGAAGACGGGCGAGCTCATCGGGCGCAATCCGCCGCGGCTCGGCAAGCCGCACTTCATCTGCCCCTGGATCGCCGGCGGGCGGAGCTGGAACTCGGGCTCGTATAACCCGAAGACCGGCCTCTGGTACAACACCGCGATGGAAGTGTGCGAAGAGGTGACCGTCGAGAAGCAGACGCCGGTGACGGAGCCGGCCGCCGGGCTGTTCTTCGGCGGCGATCAGGTGGCGAAGCACCCGCCCGGCGGTGAGGCGTACGGGCATCTGGACGCGCGCGATCCCGTGACCGGCGAGCGCAAGTGGAGCGTCAACTTCAAATATCCGCCGATCGGCAGCGTCCTGTCGACCGGCGGCGGGCTCGTCGTCCACGGCGACGTCGAAGGCGTGGTCCGCGCCTACGATGCTGACAGCGGCGAAGAGCTGTGGCACTTCCGGACCGGGTCCGGGCACCGCGGAGGGCCGATCAGCTACGCCGTCAACGGCAAGCAGTACATCGCGGTCCCGAGCGGACTGGGCTCGCTGGTCCTCGGCCTGTATCCGGCGCTCTGGCCCGAGGTGGCCGACTTTCCATCCGGCGGCGCTCTGTTCGTCTTCTCGTTGAAGTAAGAGCGTCACGGAAGCCGGTGTGAGGGGTGGGCCGACCGCCCCTCACACCCGGCTTCGCTCGAGGGTGTGACGAGACCGGCATGGGGAATCGCTCCGTCAGAGTCGCCGCGCTCGCGCTTCTGCTCGCGACGATCGCGATGACGCCGCGGGCGGTGGGCCAGGCGATGCGACAGCCCCCGCCCCTGCCAACGACGCCGCCGTTCGATCTGTCGGATCCAAGCATCGTGGACGCGGGCTCGCACTTGTTTCGCCAAACGTGCACGGGCTACTGCCATGGCGCCGAGGGGCGCCTCTCGCGAGCGCCCGCCCTGCGGGGCCGCGAGTTCGATACGCGGTTTCTCTTCCAGCGCATCGCCTATGGCGCGCCCCCGATGCCCGCGTTCCAGACCCTGCTCAACCCCGAGGACATCTGGAAGCTCGTCGCGTACATCAAGTCGCTCCAGAGCGTCAAGGAGTGAGGGTGAAGCGCCGGGCGGTCCTTGTCACCCTCGTCGTCGCGGGCGCGATGGCGATGGCCACGGGACGCGCGACGGGCGCGCCCCTCGCGGCCGTCCGCGACAGCGGAACGCTGACGGTCTGCGCGCACCCCGACGCGCTCCCCTTTTCCGCGCAAGGGCTGGCGCAGCCGGGCTTCCAGCTGGAGATCGCCGACGTCCTGACCAAGCGCCTGGGCGTACGGCTCCAGGTGAACTGGATCGTGTATTCCCGGCACGCACGGCGCGCGAACTGCGATGCCGTCATGGGTGCGATCGTCCAGCCCGGCACACCGCCCGAGGGCAAGGGCACGACGCGATTGACCCGGTCGTACATGGGCAGCGGCTACGTCCTGGTCGTTCCCGCCCGCCGGACCGAGGTCCGTCGGCTCGAGGACGTGAAAGACGGCAAGGTCGGCGTGGAGCATGCCTCCTGGCCCCACTACGTCCTGAGCCAACGCACCATCCCGACCGCCTCGTACGGCAGCCAGCCCGAGATCCTCGACGCGGTCGCGGGTGAAGCTGTCGCCGCCGGCTTCGTCACCGGCCCGTACGTCGGCTGGTACCTCAAGCAGCACCCGGGGTCGGTGCGGGTCGTCGAGTCGGCGAGCCCCGATCCCGAGTTCCAGTGGAACGTCGCGGTGCGGCTGCTCAACACCGACCAGGCGCTCGTGGACACGATGAATCGGCTGATCGGCGAGTTGATCTCCGCCGGCACGATCCCGAAAATCTTAGAGTCCTACGGCATCACCTACGTCCCGCCCGCGACGCCGTGAACGGGACGCGGTGAACGGAGCCGCCCGTCTGGCTCGGCACCGGAGCTCACGGCTTGGTCTGCTTCTTCTCGCCGCTTTGTTCACGTGTGGCGCGGCGCTCGCGTTTGGCCCCTCGACCGTCCGCGCCGACAGCACCTACGAGATGATGCTGCGGACGCAGGACGCACTCGTGGGCGGGACCGCCGAGCTGGAGGCGCGGATCATCGTCAGCGTCAAAGGCGACCGGATGCGCCAGGAGGCGACCGGAAGCCGAACGATGGTGACCCGGCGCGGCGCTCGCTACCAGAAGCCGGGCCACCGCCTCACCCTCGACCAGAACGACACCAGGCGTCGGTTCGAGATCGACCTTGACGCCAACACCTATGTCGAGGAGACGTTCGAGGACGCGCGGCAGCGGCACGAGGCGGAGCTCGCGGCAGCCGAGAAGGCGCTGGGCATCGGCCCCGCGAAGGCGATCCCGACGCTCGCAGTGTCGGTGGACCGGACCGGCGAGCGGCTTCGGGTCCACGGCCGGGAGTGCGAGCGGGTCGTGCTGAGATCGACGCGAGAGGCCGTCGTCGTGGGCGGGCGCGGGGCGCCGAAGGCGGAGCCGGCGCCCTCGCGCTTCGCCATGACTTTCGATCTGTGCCTCGCCCCCGACGTGCCGGCCTTGGCCGAGGCGCACGCGCTCGAGGAGCGGATCGGTGACCTCACCGGAACGCGCGGTCGGACCCAGGACCGCGAGCTCCGGGTCTTCGCTCAGCGGCGTGACGTCTTCGCGGTGTTCGAGCTGATGCATCGCCTGCTGGAGCGCGAGGCGCACCGCCTGGGTGGCGTGGCCCTCCGCTGGGAATGGGTGTTCTCGGGACCCCGCCGCGACGAGCCCGAGGTGACGCTCCTCCGACACCTCGGCGAGGTCACGCGCATCGAGAGCGGGTGGCTCGACGCGAGCGGGTTCGAGTTGCCCTCCGGGCTGACCCGGGAGCCACGCTCGTCGGCGGTGAGGAGCCTTGACAATGCTCCTCGCCCGATGCTTTATCTTGCCCTGCCAGGTGAGCAGCTCCTGAAGAGGCCCTCAAGAGGAGGCCCAACATGACGCGAGGCGTGCTCGCGGTGAGAACCCTGACCTGCGTTGCCGTGACTCTGGTCGTCGCCGCCGGGGTGGTGCCGGCCCACGCCCAGAAGGCTCCGCCGGTCAGCCACACCGCCGTCACCGACCAGATGCTCTCTAACGCCGCCGCCGACGCCAAGAACTGGCTCTCGTACGGCAAGGATTACAGCAACACCCGCTACGCGAGCTCGAGAAAGATCACCACCCAGAACGTCGGAACGCTCATCCCGCGCTGGGTGTACCAGACCGGCGGCCCGATCGGCTCCTTCGAGACCACGCCTCTGGTAGTGGACGGCGTCATGTACCTCACCACGCCGTTCAATCACGCGATCGCGCTTGACGCGCGGACAGGCAAGCAGGTCTGGCGTTACGAGCACAAGCAGAGCGGCACTCCGATCATCTGCTGCGGCCCCAACAACCGAGGGCTCGCCGCCGCCTACGGCCGCGTCTACATGGCGACCCTTGATGCCCACCTGGTGGCCCTCGACCAAAAGACTGGCAAAGTGGTGTGGGATGTCCAGGTCGACGACCCCACCGCCGGCTACAGCCTGACGATCGCCCCCCTCGCCTACAAGGGGATGATCATCGTCGGCAACTCGGGCGCTGAGTATGGAGTCCGCGGCTTCGTCGACGCGTACAACGCGACCGACGGCAAGCGCGTGTGGCGGTTCTGGTCGATCCCCGATACCGGCTGGGAGGGAAAGTGGAGCCCGACGACTCCAGAGGGCGAGAAGCTCAACCGCGATCTCAACAAGGAGCAGGCCGACTTCGCGAAGTACAAGGACTCGTGGCAGCGGGGCGGTGGGTCGACCTGGATGACGCCGGCCGTCGATCCGGCGACCGACACCATCTTCATCGTGGTCGGCAACCCGTCGCCCGACCTCGACGGCTCGATCCGGCCCGGTGACAACCTCTATACCGAGTCCATGGTCGCGCTGGACGTCAAGACCGGGAAGTACAAGTGGCACTACCAGTACGTTCCCCACGACGTCTGGGACCTCGACGCGGTCAGCCCGGCCGTGCTGTTCGAGACGATGGCGGACGGCAAGCGCGTGAAGGCCGTCGGCCATGCGGGAAAGACCGGCTGGTTCTACATCCACGACCGCGCGACCGGCAAGCTGATCCGGAAGTCCCAGGCCTTCGTCCCCCAGGAGAACATGTTCGCGCAGCCGACAGCCGCCGGCGTGCGGATGCTCCCCGGAGCCAACGGCGGGTCCGAGTGGTCGCCGGTGGCCTACAGCCCGGACACGCGTATGGTGTACGTCCTGGGCCTGCACCAGCCCATGAACTACATCACGCACTCGGCGCCCTTCGACCGCGGAAAGCTGTGGCTCGGAAGCGCCTTCGTCGCGATCCCCGGCGAGGAGCAGTCGGGCACCTTCACCGCGATCGACGTCAACACGGGGAAGATCGCCTGGCAGAACAAGCTGCCGGACCCCCTGATCGGCGGGGCCCTGGCCACGGCGGGTGGGGTGGTCTTCACCGGCGGCGACGGCACCGGCAACTTCTACGCGTTCGACGCGAAGACCGGCAAGGAGCTCTGGCGGTTCCAGTGCGGCGCGGGCGTCAATGCCGCGCCGATCTCGTTCGAGGTCGACGGTGAGCAGTTCATCGCCGTCGCCGCGGGCGGCAACTTCCAGCTCCGCTTCCCGTACGGCGACAGCGTCTTCATTTTTGGGCTTCCGAAGAGGCGGTAAGGCCGTCCCGCGACGCCCTCAGGGGAGGCGGCCCGGGCCGCCTCCCCTGGACGTTCTTCTCCGCGTGCTCACGAGCCTCTGTCTCATGCTGGCGTGCGCGCTCCCCGTCCACGCCGACGAGGTCAGTCCCGCGTGGATGCAGGTCGACGTTGGGAAGCAGAGCGTCCGCCTGCTGATCGTCGGGTCCGCCGACGGCACGAACGGTACGATGAACTTCAACGGCTATGGCAACGGCGAGATGAGCGTGATCGTCCCCCTCGGCTGGACGGTGCGCGTGGACTTCGAGAACAAGGGCCTGGCCGCGCTCCCCCACAGCCTGGTGATCCTCAACCCGGTGACGCCGCTACCGATCGAGGACGGTGTGCCCGCCTTTCCCCGCGCCCTGACCGTCAGGCTCGTTGCCGGCCTCCTGGCCGGGGAGACCGACTCGTTCGAGTTCGTCGCGAACAAGGAGGGCCGCTTCCTCTTCTTCTGCGGGGTCACCGGCCACGGGGTGGCGGGGATGTGGGACTACCTGATCGTGTCGAAGGAGGCGCGGCTTCCGAGTGTCCAGGTCACGGGCAAGAAGAGCGGTGCGGGCAGTGCCCAGGAGACGAAGAGCCTCTTCGCGTACGACGGTCACGCGTGGCGGCGACTGAGCGAAGGTGAGAAGCTCGCACTCCTCTCGGGGTTCCTCAGCGGCGCGGCGCTGGAGCAGGGGCTGCGGTTCCCCTTCGCGCCCAGCGTCTACAAGGCGCGCCTCGAGGACTTCTATCACTACCAGGACCGCCTCGAGATTCCCCTCTACCGCGCGCTGGTCCTGATCAACGAGCACATTTTGCAGGGCGTCAGGTGAGCGAAGGGGCGGTGGTCTCCCTTATCCCGTGCGTACGATCGCGAACCCAAACCGCCGAAGCTCGGCGTCGAGTGGCGGCCGGGTCCGGCGATCCCCGCTGCGACGATCACCCGGACTCACGGCCGTCCGCCGGCGACGCTCGCCCAGGCGCCGCTCGTAGCACACCTCGATGCCGACCTCGGTTGCGAACTTCTGTCGGAGATACTCAAAGAGATCTCTGCGATCGCACGCCACGAGGACCACATACCGCGCACCAGCCTGGGCACGCGTCGGGCGGTGGGGCACGATTTTCTCTCTGAGCTCGCTCACAATCCTCAACGTGTCCTTGGCCAGCAGGGGTTTGTGGGGGAAGTTGCCCGGGATGCTCAATCCACAATGCGGACAAAATTCGGCGACCGCGCGAAGCATCGCCTGGCACTTCGGGCAGCGTTTGTACCGGGCGCTTGGCGTCGACGTGGTCATGACGCGCGCTCCCGGTCGAGGGCCTTGCGCCTGAATCGCACGAGGGTGTAACCCAGCAAAAGGACCTTGCCTTGCCGAATCCGCCGCGGGGCACTCCGGCGGTCGCCGGCAAACGGGCGCGGCTCACGTCGCCGATCAACCTTGCGACGCTCCATGATCACCTTCACGCCACGGACGTTGCCGAGAGCCCGCTGGAGATACTCATAGAGCTCCGTTTCCCTGGGATGAACCACCATGAGGAACTCGACCTCCGGAAACGACACTGACGGAAGGGATTCAAGGAGCTGCTCCTGGTGACGCGAACAAACGCCTTGCGTTGGCGAGGGGTCCTCACCGGGCTGGTCGTCGCTGCGGCACGAAGGACAGGCTGCGTTCATTGTCGACCGCCTATAATTCCGGAAATGTGTGCCTTCGATCACCTGACTCCCCGACTGTAGCATCAAGTCGGTCCCGGCGCGGCACGGAAAGTTCACTGGAGGAGGAAAGGGTGAGCTACCGAGAGCGCCGACGTATTCAGCGCCCCCGACGCCGGGCGTTGGCACGAGGGCGCGACGGCGAGCGAGGTTTATCTTCTGGCCGAGGCCGTTGGCATTCCTCTTCCCAAATTCGGTGGCACCGGCTGTGGAACCTGATGATCGAGGCGTCCGCGAACCGGTACGTGACCTGCGCGCCTCCGGCATCGCATCCCGAGCACCGACTCAACCCGATCGCGCTGTCTGCCTTCATGTGCGCCGGCGGCGCACTGGGCTGCTCCCAACCGCTTTTCGTCAGTAGTGGCACCTCCCGAGGCAAGGTGCCGTCGTCGAGCCGTTTGCGGATCTTCTGCCGGATCGGGTCCTGGTTCATCCTGTGTCCCCTCCAATCTACGTCGAGCCGAGACTCATCGTAGCCTAACAGCCGGCCGCGGGCACTGTGCGAGGCACACCGGGCTGGCTTCTCAGTTCACCGCGAGCGGTACCCGTGTGCCATCCGGCCGCCGCCATGTCGTTCGGAACTCGCGGTCATAGGTCCACACCCGCGATCCCCTCTCTCGCCCGGAGACAACGGCGAGGTAACCATCGGCCCAGTCAGGATCGTGCTCCCCGTAGTGAATCAGCCAATCGAGGACCTCGAGCCAGAGCTGGGATTCATCGTCGCTCCGGTAGGCCGCGACCGAGAACTCGCCGAGGAACCGGCGCAGACGTCCGCGCTGCGCACGGTAGGGCAGCAGGAAGCAGGCCTCCGTGACGACCGGCGCACAGAGGACGAACTGCTCCCGCCCGAGCCGGTCCAGGTCGCGGAGGGCTCTCCGATTGAGCGCGTCGCGGGGGTCGCAGAGGGCGACGACCGGCGCCGTGTCGAGCAGGATCACGAGCGCCGCGGCCGCAGCCGTCGCCGGATCACGCGGCGAACGCTCGCACGGCTCCTGAGGTCCCGCGGCTCACGCGGGAGGTCAGGAGGGTCCGGATGCTCTCGATAGATGCTCGCCATAATCTCGCTGGGTCGCTTGCGCGACGCGCGGATGGTCGCGTGTCGCGCGTGCGCGGCGCGGATCGCCTCGCGCACCACGCGGGAAATCGGGATGCCCACTTGCCGTAGCCGCGCCGCCATGCGCGCGTCCTCCGGGGCCAGGCGAACGTTCAGGAGTTTCACGAAGGTTATTGTAAAGACGCCATGTCTTTACGTCAAGCGCCGAGCGAGCACGGCGGGGCGCGGTGAAGCTCGCGGCGTACTCAGAGGTCGGAGACGCTAAGCGGGCGGTGGCAACTCGAACACGGGAGACGGACGCGCGGTGAGAACGAGGTTGATATCCATTGGGTACT
>QHTD01000014.1 GCA_003220675.1 Candidatus Rokuibacteriota bacterium
TACCGCGCGGCGGAGTGGAAGGCATTCCTGCGCGCGGCGGGATTGACGGTGATCGACGACGCCGTCGTCCGCAAGGAGCGGGTCTGGGACGAGTGGACCGGGCGGGCGCGGATGACCGTCGAGGCGCGGCGCGAGCTCGAGGCGTTCGTCCGTCAGGCGCCCGAGCGCTGCCGGGCCGCCTTCGACTTCAAGCTCACCGACGACGCGATCGCATCCTTCACCGACCGGATGCTCCTGCTGCGCGCCGACCGCGACTAGTTCATCGAAAGGGGGCCTCGACGGCCCCCTCCGAGCCACCCCCAAGGAAGGGTTGCGCGGGCGAAGCCCGCGCTCGAACGGCGCGACTCAGACCCACGACTAACCTTTCAGGCGGACGATGGTCGCGCCGAAGCCGCCGCGGTCCGGTGGAGCATCCGCGAACGCGGCGACGAGCGGGTGGTGCGCGAGCAGCGACTGGACGATCCCGCGCTGGACGCCGATCCCGCGCCCGTGGATCAACCGCACCTCGGTGAAACCGCGCGCGTGGGCGGCCTCGAGGTACTCGGAGACGACGGACGGAATGTCGCGCGGGGCGAACGCGTGCAGGTCGAGCGCGTCCTCGATCGGGACCCGGACGGGCTCCTCGCCGGCTACAGCCGTGGCCCGCCCGGCACGTGCTGCTTCCAGTGGTCGAAGCTCAGGAGATCCTCCCCTGAAAGCTTGCACTGTCAGAAGGTCGCGGCGCGCTCGAAGAAGGTCACGTCCACCAGCGCAACGTTCTGGGCGCGCGCGGTCTCGGCGACCTTCTGCAACACCAGTTGGCGCACGAACGGAATCGGGATCCGCCCGAGCCGGTGGATGACCTCCTCGGTGCAGCGGATCCGCGTGCCGGGAAGCACCGGGCCCTCGACGATCGCCGTCGCCGCGTCGCGCTCGGGGTGCTCGCACGTCTCGGGCACGAGCTGCTGGAGCCGGAGCGACACGTAGTCGGTCACCCACGCCTGGATCCCCCGCTTCGCCGCGTCGAGGTCCGGCGCCATCCGCTCGAGCGTGTCGCCGAGCGCCGCGAGCCGCGCCTCGAGCCGGCCCAGGCGCGCCTCGAGCGCCGCCACGAGCTGGTCCAGGTTCGCGTCAGCCACGAAGCCCCCGAACTCCTCGCGCCCTCACGCGAGCACGGGGTGTCTTGTGTGCCAGTCCGTCGAGCGCTGGTAGGCATCGGCGGCGCGGAGGACGGTCGCCTCGTCGAAGGGCCGCCCGACGATCTGCATGCCGATCGGGAGGCCGCGCGTGGTGAAGCCGCACGCGACGGAGCATGCCGGATGGCCCGAGAGGTTGAAGGGGCGCGTGAAGCGGATGAGCGCCGACCGTACGTCGGATTCTCCGTCGCCGAGCATGGTCTTCTTCTCGCCGAGCACGGGCGCCGGGATCGGCGTCGCGGGCGCCAGGAGGACGTCGCGCCGTTCGAGCGCTGCGTCGACCTCCTGGCGGAGGAGTTGACGCGCCTGCTGGCCGCGTACGTATTGCACACCGGTCACGAACGCCCCGATCATCAGTCGCTCGCGCACGTCCGGCTGATAGTCGGCCGGGCGTGTCCGCAGCCACTCGGCGTGGTAGGCGAGCGCCTCGGCTGGGACGATCGCTAAGGAGGCTGCGGACACACGCGCGACCTCGGCGAGGTTCACCTCGTCCACCACTGCGCCGGCGCGCTCGAGGGTCCGCGCCGCGGCGAGCACGGCGTCACGGACCTCGGGGGTCGCCACGTCGGTGAAGTGCGAGCGCAGGAGGCCCACGCGAAGCCCCTTCACGTCGCCCGTGAGCGCCGCCAGGTAATCGGGCACGGGCAGGACGCTCGTCGTCGGATCGGCGGGATCGTAGCCGGCCATCGCGCCGAGCATCAGCGCGCAGTCCGCCACCGTCCGCGCCATCGGTCCGGCGTGGTCCATCGACCACGCGAGCGGGAGCACGCCCGCCCGGCTCACGCGCCCGTACGTCGGCTTGATGCCGCTGATCCCGCAGAGCGAGGCGGGGATGCGGATCGAGCCGCCCGTGTCCGAGCCGAGCGCCGCGGGCGCGAGCGCCGCCGCGACCGCGACACCCGAGCCAGACGACGACCCGCCCGCGATGCGATGGGTGCCTGCGTCCCACGGGTTCACCGCGTCGCCGTAGTGGGCGTTCAGCCCTTCGGGCCCGTACGCGAACTCGTGCATGTTGAGCTTGCCGAGCACGATCGCCCCGGCCGCGCGCAGCCGCCTCACGACCGTCGCGTCGTCCGCGGGGACGAAGTCGGCGAGGATCTTCGAGCCGCCCGTGGTCCGCACGCCACGGGTGTTGTAGAGATCCTTGGGCCCGTAGGGCACGCCGTGGAGCGGCCCCACCGCGCGCCCGGCCACCAGCTCGGCCTCGGCGGCGCGCGCCGCCTCGAGCGCCGCGTCGGCGCAGACCGTGATGAACGCCTTGAGCTTGCCGTCGAGCGCCGTGACGCGATCGAGGAAGGCGCGCACGACCTCGACGGGCGAGACCTCCTTGGTCAGGATCATGCGTGAGAGCTCGGTCACGGAGCGCCACACGAGGTCCGGCATCTCAGAGCACCCGGTACTGCGTGGTCGGCTCGACGCTCGCGAGCGGCAGGGTCTCGAGACGCGCCAGGAGGTCGAGGGTGCGCGCCACGGCCGGCCGGACCGCCTCGAGCTCGGCGTCGCTCCAGTCGAACCCGGCGAGCTGACTCAGGCTTTTGAGGGTCTCCAGGCGTATTTCCATGGGCGGGAGCATACCACTAGAATGAGGGAGCATGGCCGTCCTCCTGACCATCCTGACCGATCCCCGCGACCCCACGCCACGACGGACGCTCGCCCTCCCGCCCAACACCTCTATCCTGAAATCGGCGCACGCGGCATCCATCGAGATCACCGCCACGTGCGGAGGCCGGGGCCGATGCACCTCCTGCAGGGTGAAGTTCGTCGCCGGCACGATCCCGCCGCCGACGATCATGGACGAGATCCAGCTCGGTAACGACCTTGTCCGCGAGGGCTACCGGCTCTCCTGCCAGTGCGTGCCGAGTGAGGCCGTGACCGTCCAGGTCGCGCCGCCGCTCGAGGAGCGCGCGTTCCAGATCCTGGGCGCCGGGCCGGGCGTCGTTGGAATGGGTCGCGTCACGCTCGACTCCGGGATCCGGAAGCAGGTCGTGAAGGTCAGCCTGCCCCGCGAGGAGCACCACCAGATCTCCGACCTCGAGCAGCTCGCCGCCGCCCTGGGCGTGACCCCGACGGACGTCGGCCTCGCCGTGCTCCAGGGGCTGCCGGCGGCCCTGCGCGACGATCCCGCGGGCGTCACCGTCACGACGTTCGCCCCTCCGGGCGGCCGCGGCAGCGAGCGGGTGGTCGCCGTGGAGCGCGGCGACACCGCGGGGATGAAGTTCGGCCTCGCCGTGGACATCGGCACGACCACCGTCGTCAGCACGCTGATCGAGCTCGACTCGGGCGAGCAGCTCGCGTCGGTCTCGAGCCTGAACCCCCAGGCCGTCTTCGGCGGCGACCTCATGTCGCGGATCGCCTTCGCGCAGTTCGACCCGGGCAACCTCAGGAAGCTCCACACGCGGATCATCGGTTTGCTCAACCGGCACATCGAGGAGGCCTGCCGTCAGTCGGGCGTGCTGGCCAAGTGGATCTACAAGGTCGTCGTCGTCGGCAACACGTGTATGCACCACCTCCTCCTCGGCATCGATCCGTCCTTCGTCGGGCTCGCGCCGTACGCCCCCGTGATGCGCCACGCGCTCGTCCTCCCCGCGCGCGAGCTGTTCCTGAAGGTCGCCCCCGAGGCGCGCGTGTGCCTCTTGCCCCTCGTCGCGGGCTTCGTCGGCGCCGATGCCGTCGCCGTCGCCCTGGCGACCCGCATCTACGAGGGCGCCGCGATTCGCATCGCGGTGGACATCGGGACCAACGGCGAGGTCATCCTGGGCTCGCGCGACCGCCTCTGGGCGTGCTCGGCGCCCGCGGGCCCGGCGCTCGAGGGCGCGCAGATCCGCCACGGGATGCGCGGCGCCCTGGGCGCCATCGACCGTGTCACCGTGGACGACGACATCCACGTGCACACGATCGGCGAGGCCGACCCTCTCGGGATCTGCGGCTCGGGGCTCATCGATCTCCTCGCCGGGCTGCTCGACACGGGCGTGATCGACTGGACGGGGCTGATCCGAGTCGAGGCGCGCGAGGCGTTGCCGCCGAAATTGCGGGAGCGGGTGGTCATGCGAGGCGAGGAGCGGCAGGTGATCGTCCTCCGGCCCGGCGAGGCCAGCGCGCGCCAGGAGGTCGTCCTCACGCAGGACGACGTGCGTCAGGTCCAGCTCGCCAAAGGCGCCATCGCCTCCGGCATCGCGATGCTCCAGCACGTGGCGAGCGTGTCCGACGAGACGGTCGCCGAGCTGATGCTCGCGGGAGGCTTCGGCAACTACGTCTCGATCGCGAGCGCGTTGCGCATCGGGCTGATTCCACCGCTCCCCAAGGAGAAGATCCGCTACGTCGGCAACGCGGCGTCGCTCGGCGCCCAGCTCTGCCTCGTCTCGGAGACCGAGCGGCAGCGCGCCGAGAGCGTGGCGGCGCGCATCGAGCACGTCTCGCTCGCCGCGCACCCGGACTTCGAGCGGATCTTCGTGGACGCCATGAACTTCCCGCGACCCGGATGACCGGTGTGATTCCCGCGAAAGTCGTCGGCCGCGAGGTCGGCGCGGTCAGCCAGGCGATCGACGCGCGCTGGCTCATGGCGTACGCCGCGTCGCTCGGCGAGACGGACCCGCGCTACTACGACACGAGCGCGCCGAGCGGCCCCATCGCCCACCCCCTCTTCGCCGCGTGCTACGAGTGGACGGTGGCGCAGACGCTCCGCTCGAAGACGATCAAGCCCGACTTGCTGCCGCGCAGCGTTCACACCAGCCACCATCTCGTGATCCATCGACGCCCCGAGGCGGGCGACCGGCTCCTGACGCGCGGGCAGGTGCTCACGGTCCGGCCGAGCCGAAACGGGACGTTCGTCGTCATCCGCTACTCGACCGTGGACCGGAACGGTCGGCCCGTCACGACGACCGACTACGGCTCGGTCTTCCGCGGCGTCACCACCGACGGCAAGGCGAACGCGGCCGCCGTCGTCCCCCTCGAGCGGCTCGAGCCGCCGGGCGGAGACGAGCTCCGCTGGAGCTCGAGCGTTGCGGTATCCGCGCAGGCCGCCCACGTCTACTCCGAGTGCGCGCGGATCTGGAATCCGATCCACACCGACATCGCGGCGGCGCGAGCGGCCGGCCTGCCCGGCCCGATCCTCCACGGAACGGCGACGCTGGCGCTCGCCGTGTCGCAGGTGATCCGCCACGACCTCGGTGACGACCCGACGCGCGTCACCGCGCTCGCCGCGCGGCTGACGGGGATGGTCACCCCGCCCACGAGCTTCGTCGTGCGCGGTCGCGGTCGCGCGGGCGGTGTCATCGGCTTCGACGCCGTCAACGAGCGCGGCGAGTCGGTGCTCAGCGACGGGGTCCTCCGGGCGTGAAGCAGATGGGCCGGCGCGAGCGCATCCTGGCGGCGATCAACCGCGAGCCGGTCGACCGTGTGCCCTACGCCGTCTGGCGCCACTTCCCGTCGGTGGACCGCTCCGCCGCCGGGCTCGCGCAGACGACGCTGCGGTTCCACGAGCGCTACGGCTCGGACTTCCTCAAGATCACGCCGCGCGGCGGCTACGCGGTCGAAGCGTGGGGGTGCGTCGAGGGCGACGAGCTGCGGGAGGACGGACACCGGCCCTGCGTGAGCTGCGCGATCCGCGCGCCCGAGGACTGGAAGAAGATCCGCCCGCTCGATCCGGGGTCGGCGCCCGGCTGGGTCGAGCACCTCGAGACGATCGTGCGGATGGGCTTCGACCGGCGCATCGGCGACTCGCCGGTCCTTCCAACACTCTTCTCGCCGCTCTCGCTCGCCCGCAAGCTCTCGGGCACGCGGCTCACGCACGACCTGCACGAGCACCCGACGCTGGTGACGGGCGCGCTCGAGGCGATCACCGAGACAGTGATCCGATTCGCGGCGCTGGCGCTCGCCGAGGGTGTCTCGGGCATCTTCTACTCGATCCAGGCGGCCAGCCGAAGCGTGAGCTCCGAGGAGGACTATGCGCGCTTCGGCGAGCCCTACGACCGCCGCGTCCTGGCATCCGTACACGGCAAGTCGGTCCTCACGATCATCCACTGCCACGGCGACCGGCTCATGTTCGACCGGTTGGCGGCGCTGCCTGGCCATGCCTGGAACTGGGACGATCGGGCCACGCCGCCCTCGCTCGCCGAGGGCAGGGCCAAGACCGTCGGAGCCGTCGTCGGCGGGCTCGACCAGTGGAAGACGCTGAGGGACGGCACGCCGGAGCAGGCTCGGGCGGAGGCGCAGGACGCGATCGCTCAGACGCGCGGGATCGGGCTGATCGTGGGACCCGGCTGCGTCCTGCCCCAGGACACGCCGGATGCCAACGTCGCGGCGGTCGTGCAGGCGCTCGGCGGGCCGCTCAAGAAGATCCCCGGCGTCGCCACCTAGGAGTAGATCGCCCGCCTAGCCATCGCCACGCCTAAGTGGCCACCAAACCGAAGTCTACGGTGACCCGTTCGGCGGGCGCCGGAGCCCCGCTCGCCAGCCTCGCATGCTCCTCCCCAAATCTATAGGGGGTGAACATCTGTATGGGATACGTTGGTCTAAGGGATGCCCTGAAACCAGGCGAAGTTCCGGAAAAAAAGACGATGAGCTACGACAGGATTCTCAGCTCTGACGGGTCACGGGAGAGCCTCGCGGGCCCTGAGCCGCGACCGGCCCTCGTGGTCGACGACGACCCTGAGGCCCGCAAGGTCCTCAAGGACTTTCTCAGGCTCCGCGGGCTCGCTGTCCTCGAGGCCCGGAACGGTCTAGAGGCGCTGCTGAGCGTGAAGCAGCATCGCCCGGGGGTTGTGGTTCTCGACCTCAACATGCCACGTCTGGGCGGCCTCGAGACCCTCAAGCGCATCCGCCCCTTCGACCCGACGATCAGGGT
>QHTD01000015.1 GCA_003220675.1 Candidatus Rokuibacteriota bacterium
CGGAGTGGACGTTCGCCAGGATCGGAGAGATCACCAGCGGCGCGGATCACATCTTCCTCAGCGTCGACATGGATGTGCTCGATCCTGCACACGCGCCTGGCGTCGGGTGGCACGAGCCCGGCGGTCTGACGAGTGGTGAACTGCTCGATCTGCTCGTTGCGCTCGCGCCGCGCGTGGGCGGCTTTGCGTTGAACGAAGTCAATCCGCTGACCGATGCGGGACCGAAGACGACGATTCTCGCCGCGAACCTAGTTTTCCAGTTCGCGGTCGCCGCCGTAGGAAGAAATGAGGGATGACGAATGTAGTTTCTCACGCGGGCTTCGATATCGTGTTAGGGCATGCGCGAAGTGTTGCGAGCCGGCAGCTCAATCGCACCTTTGGTGCGAAGGTTGGCGTCGTCTCTGAAAACTGGTACGGAACCGTAGAACATTTTCGTTCTGCGTGGTCAACCTATGAGTTGGGAGTCGAACCGCTCACGTGCCCTGGGGCGTGGACGGAAAGCCTTCGCGGAGGACGTCAACGAAAACAATTGGGTGGCCCCAGCGCGATTCGAACCCGCGTCTCGGTCTTGAGAGGGCGAGCCCATGGCTCGTGATTTCACGAACTTCGACGCCGGGTGCCACAGCCTGGTGCCACTCGAGGCACGGATTTGTTTCTCATTCCCGTGATCTCCTCTGGACGTCAGAGCGCCATCCGTCGCACGAGCCGGAACCCGGCGCGCTCGAAGTCACGGTCGAAGGCGAACGCGACAGGAATTTCGAGAGCCCGCATGACGGCGAAGCTGACGCAGTCCGTGAAGCTCAGGCGGGCGTCATCTACAGCCTAGGCTGAGTTTTCGCACACTACGCCCCTGGTTTCTTTGGTTCCGGAGGTCGGAACGGTAAGTTCCGTGCTACTTCCTGCTAAGGTGCTGAACGAACCAGTCACGCGCTGGCGCGCTTGCCGAGTCGAAGGCGCTGACATAGGCGTCGAAGTGGCCGCCGGGTAACAGGACCAATTTCTTCGGCTCCAGAGCGCGAGCATAGGCCGCCAAGGCCTCGTCGCTGACGGTTAAGTGGTCCCCGGCCGCGACGACCATCATCAATGGCGTCGGACTGATCCACTCGATATACGCGCCCGGTTCGTACTCGGTGAACATTTCGACCGATTGCAAGGTCACCTCGTTCCGCCATGCCGGGGCGCGCGTCTTGCCTGTCTCCGTGAACCACTGCCAGGAATCGGGCGTCGCCAGCGCGCACGGCGCCATCGGGTTCTCGGCGACGACCGGGATCATTGCCGCGGGCTTGCCCGCATACCGTGCCCGCCGGTCAGAATCAAATTGTCCCTGAACGACCGCGATGAAATCGGCGCGGATCAGGCGTCGAGCATTACGGTGACCGCTGACCAGCGGCACCTGGGAGACGACACACCTCACCCGACGGTCGATCGCGCCCATTACGAGCACGTGGCCGCCGCTATAGCTTGACCCCCACACACCGATCCGGGTTCTGTCGACTTCGGCAACTGTCTCGGCAAACGTGATGGCGTCGCGGTAGTCACGCACCTGCTGCCAGGGGTCGATGTGCTGACGTGGTTCGCCATCGCTTGCCCCGAAGTTGCGGTTGTCGAACACGAGCGCGCCGAGGCCGCTGGCGGCGAAAACTTCGGCGAACCTGTCGAGGTACATTTCCTTCACCGCGGAGAATCCGTGGGCCATAACGACGGTCGCCACCTGACCTGCCGTCCGGTCGGGCAGGTACAACCAGCCGCGCAGCGTCACGCCGTCTTCAGTCTTGAACGCGATGTCCCTGCGCATTGGCGCCTCCTTTAGGATCAGGCGTTACTCCCAGGGCGCCGCTGTTCCGTGGCGGGCAACCCCGGCGAAACGCCGCTGAGGGCGATGATAATCCCAACCGTCCGTACGTCGCGGCAAGCCAGGGAAGCCCCTCCTCCGCAGAAGCGCGGGCGCACGGCGGCGCGGACTCCACGGTGCCGCACGCCCGTGTTCTGCTGGCCCACCCCGGGATCGCGCAGGCCGTTAGCCCTTCCGTTGCTGAGCCGCGCGGATCATATCGCGGATCTTCATGGGTGTGATCGGCAACGTGTCGATCTTGACACCGAACGGCCTGAGCGCGTCCTCGACCGCCGACGCGAGCGCAGGCGGCACGCCCATCCGCCCACCTTCGCCACCGCCCTTAATGCCATACTCGGTGAACGGCGACGGCGTCACGACATGGCCGACCTCGATATTCGGTGGCGCCTCCTTGAGAGTGGGGATGAGGTAGTCGGCAAAGTTGGCGGTTACGAGTTGGCCCTGCTCATCGTAGTAGAAGTGCTCGTACATCGTCGATCCGATCCCCTGCACCGTCCCGCCGCGCACGTGCCCGGCGAGCGTCATCGGGTTGACCACCGTACCGCAGTCGTGGACGGCAACGTACTTCAGGTACGTGAGTTGGCCGGTCTCGATATCGATCTCGACGATCGGGATATGACACATGTGGCCCATGATCGGATAGAACACCCCCAGGTCGGTGCGGTCCGCGTTGGGCTGAGTCGTGTACGGGTGATCGTATGTGAAGCGCGCGTCGAGGCCGCTGTTGCAGTCGTCCGGCAGGCTCAAGCGGAAATAGTAGGCTTGCAGCGCGATCTCCGGGATCGTCATGCCCCGGTCGGTGCCGCGGACGCTGACGCGCCCGTCACGCAGCTCGAGGTCCTGTTCGCTCGCCTCGAGGAAGTGCCCCGCGATCTTGAACAGCTTGCGCTTGATGTCGGTCGCGGCCCCCGCGATTGCCCCGGCGATCATCACCGTGTAGCGGCTGCCGCCGGGCCCCGTCCCCATCAATCCCTGGTCGGTGTCGGCGTAGGTGATCTCGATGTCCGACGGGTCGATCGTGAGCTGCTCGGCCACGATCTGGGTTGCCATCGTCTCCGGACTGTTGCCCCAGAACGGCGAATAGAGTGTCACAAACGCTTTGCCCGTCGGGTCGATCTTGATGTTCACGCTCTCGGGCGAGCTGGTCAACGCGAAGCCCGGCTCATGGTTCCAGAACCAGAACTCCGTCGAGCTGAAGACGCTGCGCTCCTGGCAACTCGCCAGGCCGATGCCGATGTAGCGGCCCTGCTTGCGCGCGTCGGCCTGCCGACTGCGCCATCCGTCGTAGTCGGCCATCTCCAGCGCTTTGTCCAGCACCGCCCCGTAATTCCCGCTGTCGTAGACGTTGCCGGTCGGGATCTTGTAGGGGAACTGCTCGGGCTGGATGAAGTTCTTCCGCCGGATTTCCACCGGGCTGATGCCTAGCTCGTCGGCGGCGGCGTCCACGATCCGCTCCAGCGCGAAGTTGTTGACCTCCGAGCCGAAGCCGCGGTAGGCGCCCTGCTGGCACTTGTTGGTGAACACCGCCGTCAGTTCGATCCGCGCGCTCTTGATGCGGTACGGCCCGGTGAGCTGCGCCGCGGCGTTGCCGTGGTGGCCGACGCCAAACTGCAAGTACGCGCCGTAGTCGTCGATCACCTTCATCCCGAACGCCAGCATCGTGCCGTCGCGCTTGAGCCCCAGCTCCAGCTCGTAGATCCGGTCGGAGCCGTGGTTGTCGCAGCTGGTCATGTTGTCCAACCGGTCCTCGACATACTTGACCGGCCGTCCGCAGGCTCGCGCAAGCGTCGCCGCCAGCACCAGCACCTTGTGGGTGAAGATCTTGCTGCCGAAGCTGCCACCGGCGATCGTCGGGACGATGTTCAGCTTGTGGGCGGGGATCTTCAGCGAGACCGCCATCAGCCAGCCGACATAGTTGTACATCGAGGTGTTGGCGTAGATCGTGAACTTGCGCGTGCCCTCGTCGTAGCTGGCAATCGCGCCGACAGTCTCCATGGGCTGGGCGCCCGAGCGTGGCCAACGCACCTTGCGTCGCACGATCACGTCGGCGCTCCGCATGTCCTCGTCATAACTGCCGAACGTCAGTGTGCGCTGGTGAGCGATGTTGTTCGCGCCACGGTCCGGGTGTAACACCGCGTCCCCCTTCGACGTCGACGCGTCTCCCGGATTGACCACGACCGGCAGGGGCTCGTACTCGACCTCGATCCGATCGACCGCGTCCTCGGCTATGTAGCGGCTCTCGGCAACGACCGCGGCCACCGTCTCGCCGACGTGGCGCACCCTATCGACGGCGATGCAGTACTGCGCCACCGGCGGGTTGGCGAAGCACGGGAGCGGTCCGGTCTGCTCGACGGCCTCGGCCCCGGTGAGCACCAGGAGCACGCCCGGCAGCGCCCTGGCCTTGCTGGCGTCGATCTTCTTGATCCGAGCGTGGGCGTGTGGGCTGCGCAGCACTGCGGCGTGAGCCATGTTCGGCACGACGATGTCGTCGATGTACTTGCCGCGCCCGGTCAGCAGGCGTGGGTCCTCGACTCGCTTCATGCTCTGGCCGATCCAGCGACGGTGGATCGGATGATCTTTGACGGCCGGCGCGCTCATCGTGCCTCTCCTTTCATCGCCGCCGCCGCACTCTCGACCGCGTCGACGATCGTCTGGTAGCCGGTGCAGCGGCAGAGGTTGGCCGACATCGCCTCGCAGATTTCGTTACGGGTCGGGTTCGGATTGTTGTTGAGCAGCTCCACGGCAGTCAGCAGCATCGCCGGCGTGCAGTAGCCGCACTGCAGGCCATGCTTTTCCCAGAACGCCTGCTGCAGCGGGTGCAGCTTCGCCGGCGTCCCCAGTGCCTCGACGGTGGTGATCTCGGCGCCGTCAACCTGAACGGCGAAGGTGAGGCAGGTGCGCGCAGTCTGGCCATCGATCAAGACGGTACACATCCCGCAGACCCCGTGTTCGCAGCCCACATGCGTCCCGGTCAGCCCGAGGTCGTGCCTGATGAAGTCGCTGAGCAAGCAGCGCGGCTCGACAGGCCGCGAGTAGCGCGTTCCATTCACCGTGAGTGTGAGTTGTACCTGCTCCATCGCTAGGCTCCCTTCTGGCAGCGGTCGAGCGCCACCATCAGCGCGCGACGCGTCAGGGCGCGGACCAGGTCGCGGCGGTAATCGGCGGTCGCGTGGAAGTCCGAAGACGGCTCGACTTGCCCGGCGGCGATCTCGGCGACCTCGCGGAAGGTCGCCTCTCCACTCGAGCAGCCGACGAGCGCCTGCTCCGCTTTGGCCACACGGATCGGACGCGGGCCGACGCCGCTGTAGACGAGCCGGCCCGACTGACACACGCCGTCCGCCGCCCGCAACGTCGCCGCGACACCGACGAGCGCGTAGTCGCCAGCCCGCGGGCTGACTTCCATGAACGCCCAGCCCTGCCCAGCCGGCCAGACCGGGATGCGAACTTCGGTCAGCAGTTCGTTCGAGGCGAGCGTGGTGCTCAACGGGGCGACGAAGAAGTCGTCGGCCGCGATCGTGCGCTGGCCTTTCTGGCTCCGCGTCACGAAGGTTGCGCCGAGCGCGACCGCCACCGCGGGAAGCTCTGAGGTCGGATCGGCATGCGCCAGGTTCCCACCGACCGTCCCACGATTGCGGATCGGCCGGTGGCCGACGAAGCGGATCGCCTCCGCCATGAGCGGGCACAGCCGGGCGATCACATCGGACGACTCGACGGCCGACTGGCGGGTCAGCGCCCCGATCGCCAGCGTGCCATTCTCCTGGCGTATGTAGGCGAGGTCGGACAATCGGTTGATGTCGACCAGCACTGCGGGCCTGACCAAGCGCAGGTTCATCAGGGCGATCAGGCTCTGGCCGCCGGCCAGGACTTTAGCGTCGTCGCCGTGTCCCGCCAGCCCCGCCAGCGCATCATCAATACTCGACGCACGGACGTACTGAAACGGTGCGGGTTTCATACCCTCATTGCTCCTTTCGCGCAGCCGCCGGGTACGCGGTTAACCGGCCAGCTGCAGGGGCCTTGCGTCGCGTTCGCTCGTCGAGCAGGGACCGCTACTGCAACGACGTGCCTCCTCCTCTCGCGGTCGTTCGGCGTCGCTTCGTAGCGCGCCTGCATGTACGCGCCGTTCAAGTCCGAGACCCGTGGGTCCCACCCAGGGTCTCGCGCCGGCTCAGTACCGTGGGTGAGGTCATCGGCCAACCTTGTCGACAGAGCCTCGGTAGACACCTCAAAACCGACCATGGATGGACAGGTCAAAACCCGGCCACCGTGGGCAGGGCGCCCAAGCCAAGTGTCTTGTAGCGCGTTCCCTCCTTAAAGAGCAAGTGGCATGACGATGGTCGGTTCTGACACCGAGGCATCGAGTGGCCGCCACGAGGCTCGGGGTTGCGGGATATCACGATAGCCGCCACGTCGAGATCGTGGCGCCTGAGCCGATGCCAGCGCTCGCGCCCGCGGCTTAGGGCGACCTGGCGTGGCGGGAACGCGCGTCGTCGCGTTCTCGGAGCGGCTTGGCCTTGCGGCCACGCTCGACGAGTTCGCCGAGCGGGCGGATCCTTATCGCGATCACGGACACCCGGGCCCCAGAGAAGTTGCGCTAGCGCGGAGGCATGGGTGGCCTCCGGCAGATGGGAGGCGGGAGGGGAAGGGCCTCGGTCTCTATCTCGGACTGTCTGTCAAGTTGGTGGCCCCCAACGGATTCGAGCCCGTGTTCCAGCGCCGCCGCACGCTGCGTGAGCAGCTTCAGCGTCCAGGCGGCGGCGCCACCGTTCCCTTGACCGATGCCCGAAAGCCGAGGCGATTCACGGCGTCAACCATCTGCTCGACGGAAACCTGCGAGGGGTCGAACGCGACGGCCGCTTCTTTCGATCGAAGGCTCACATCCGCTCGACTCACACCCTTCAGCCCTTCCAGGGCCTTCTTGACCGCGACGGGTCAGGCGCCTCACGTCATGCCCTCGACTGCCAGCACCACGGTCGAGGCGCCGGCCAGCGCGGCGTGAGCGAGCACGACTGCCAGGACGACGGTCAGCCAGCTAGCGATACCCTGTCTCATTTCATGTCATCCATCGTGTGTCCAGAGGCGCCGTCGTGAGTACCTCCGCCGGTGAGCCGCACCAGCAGGTCTGAGCTCATCTCAGGGAACCGGTCGAGGACAATCGACGTGGCGACAACCAGGC
>QHTD01000273.1 GCA_003220675.1 Candidatus Rokuibacteriota bacterium
TAGACAAACGGTCGATGGGTTCGACTCCCATACGCTTCCGCCACACAGGAGACTATGGCCAGGCACGACCGACAAACACGCTCCCGTCCGAGGATGTCGCGCAGGCAGCGGCTCGTGCTGACCACGACTGCGGTGGTCGTGGTCGCCGCGGGCGTCGGATACTTGGCCTACCGGGCCGTTGCCGACCTCCCTGGCGTGCAGATGCCCAGCCAGGGAAACCTCCACATCGCCAAGGAGGACAGCCCGCATGAGCCCTACAACTCCGACCCGCCGACCTCGGGCCCGCACCTGCCGTACATCGCGCCGTGGGGCGTGCACACGCGCCCGATCCCGCTGCCGCTCCAGGTGCACAACCTCGAGGACGGCGGCGTGCTCGTTCAGTACAACTGCGAGTGCCCGGAGCTCGCCGAGCAGCTCCGCGCGATCGTGCGGCGGTACGACCGCCAGGTGATCCTGGCCCCGTACCCGACGATGAAGAGCCGGATCGCCCTGACCGCGTGGACGCGTATCGACGCGTTCGACGCGTTCGACGAGACGCGGATCGTGCGGTTCATCGAGGCGTACCGTGGGATCGACCACCACAAGTAGCTTCGGCCGCGCCGCCGTCGTGACCGCGGCGCTGCTGGTGGCGGCCTGCGCGCGCCTCTACGTCTCGCCGCTCGCGCCGCCTCCGCACCGCGACGAGATCGCGGCCGGCTATGACGTCACGTGGGCGGCGATCGTGCGCGCGCTGGCGAAGGAGAACGTCGCCCTCCGGGCGATCGCGCGCGACTCCGGCGTCATCGCGTCCGACGATTTCATCGCGCCGATCGGCGTCTACGCCGACTGCGGCCGCATCGGCGACGACCGCCTCGAGGGCGAGGCGCTCGCGTCCTTCACACTCTTCGTCGAGCCCAACGGCACCCACACGAAGGTCCAGATCAACGCGAAGATGCGCACCCACATGCACAGGAAGGGCGGGAGCGGCAAGCTCCACCCCATGCCCGTCTACCAGTGCGCGTCGACCGGCCGGTTCGAGGCGAACCTGCTCGACACCGTGCGAGAGCTCGTCCGGGAGTAGGCGGATGCCCTCGCGCCTGGCCGACCTCATCCGGAAGGCGCGGCGTCTCGCCGCCGAGCGCGACCGGCTCATCGACAGCCTCGCCGAGGAGTGGGCGCGGGCGCTGCGGGGCCAGGGCTTGTCGCGCGCCGACCTCGACGAGCTATGGGCGGGGCTTGTCGAGGACGCCGTGCGCAGTGGCCGGCAGGCCCGCGACGGCAAATGGACGCCGCAAGCGTGGCGCCACGAGACCCAGGAGGTCGTCACCCGGCTGCGAAAGAAGGTCGAGGCCGCGCTCGATGAGCGCTGACCGCGCGACGGCCCTTCGCGGCCTGCCGTCCGTGGACCAGCTCCTCCGCCGTCTCGCGGAGCGCCCGGAGCTCAGCGCGGTGCCGCGGGCCCGCCTGACGGCGCTCGTGCGCCAGCTCCTCGACGCCGAGCGGAAGCGCGTGCTCGACGGGCGCGGCGCACCCGCCGATCCCGACACGCTCGCGGCGCGCGTGGTCGAGCGGGCACGGCGCGCCGGCGTCTTCTCCCTCCGCCCCGTGATCAATGCGACCGGCGTCGTGCTCCACACGAACCTGGGGCGTGCGCTCGTGAGTTCGCTCGCCCTGGAGCGGCTCGCGGCCGTCGGCGCTGCCTACTCGAATCTCGAGCTGGATCTCGCAACCAAGGAGCGGGGCTCGCGCTACAGCCACGTGGAGGGGCTCCTCACGCGCCTCACGGGCGCCGAAGACGCGCTCGTCGTCAACAACAACGCCGCCGCCGTCCTCCTGGCGCTCGAAACGCTCGCCCACGGTCGCGAGGTCGTCGTCTCGCGCGGCGAGCTGATCGAGATCGGTGGCGAGTTCCGGATCCCCGACATCATGCGGCGCAGTGGGGCCGTCCTGCGCGAGGTCGGGACGACGAACCGGACGCACCTTCAGGACTACGCGGAGGCGATCGGGCCGAACACGGCGCTCCTCCTGAAGGTCCACACGTCGAACTATCGGGTGGTGGGCTTCACCGCCGATGTGTCCTCGCGCGAACTCGTTGAGCTCGGCCGCGCGCGCGGGATCCCGGTGATGGAGGACCTCGGCTCCGGCTCCCTGGTGGACCTGCGCGCGCACGCCTTTCCCTACGAGCCGACGGTGCCGGAGACGGTTGCCGCGGGCGTGGACCTCGTCTCCTTCTCGGGCGACAAGCTCCTGGGCGGGCCCCAGGCCGGGATCGTCGTCGGCAAGCAGGCCATCGTCGCGCGGCTCAAGAAGAACCCATGGAACCGGGCGCTTCGGATCGACAAGTTCACGATCGCCGCGCTCGAGGCGACCCTGTACGCGTACGAAGCCGGCACGGCGCTCGAGACGATCCCGACGCTCAGGCTCCTCACCGAGCCGCTCACCCGGGTCCGAAGCCGCGCGCGGACCCTGCTCCGGCGACTCGCGCCAGCGACACGCGCGCGCCTCAAGGCGCGCGTCGTGGACGATCGGGCGCAGGTCGGCGGCGGCGCGCTGCCGACGGTGGAGCTGCCGACGGCCGCGGTCGCGCTCGGCGACGGCGCGGCGGAGGCGATGCGTCTCGACGAGCGTTTGAGGGCGGGCGACCCGCCCGTGGTCGGACGGGTCGTCGACGACCGTCTGCTCCTCGACTGCCGGACGGTCCTCTCGCACCAGGTCGCAACCCTCGCTCGAGCGCTCTCAGCCGCGGCGGAGCCGTGAAGCACGTCGTCGTCGGGACGGCGGGCCACATCGACCACGGCAAGACGTCCCTGGTGAAGGCGCTCACCGGCATTGACACCGACCGCCTGCCCGAGGAGAAGGCGCGCGGGATCACCATCGACCTCGGGTTCGCGTTCCTCGAGGAGCCCGGGGGCCCGGTCATCGAGATCGTCGACGTGCCCGGGCACGAGCGCTTCGTCAAGAACATGCTCGCCGGTGTCGGCGGCATCGACCTGGCGATGCTGGTCGTCGCCGCCGACGAGGGCGTGATGCCGCAGACGCGCGAGCACCTCGCGATCTGCTCGCTCCTTCGCATCAAAGGCGGCCTCGTCGTGCTGACGAAGACCGATCTCGTCGAGCCCGACTGGCTCGCGCTCGTGCGAGACGACGTCGCGACGCTCGTCCGCTCCACGTTCCTCGAAGGCGCGCCGATCCTCGCCGTTTCGGCGAAGACCGGCGACGGCCTCGCCGAGCTCCGCGCCGCGCTCCGGCGGCTCGCGGAAGTGGTGGAGCCGCGCGGCCTGGACCAGCTCCCACGCCTGCCGATCGACCGCGTGTTCACCGTGCGCGGCTTCGGCACGGTCGTCACCGGAACGCTCACGGCGGGCAGGCTCGCGGTGGACGACCGCATCCAGGTCTATCCGAAGGGCGTGGAGGCGAAGATCCGGGGCCTGCAGACGCACGGCCACCCGGTGGCGGAGGCGTTCGCCGGGCAGCGCACCGCGATCAATCTCCAGGGCGTCGAGCGGACGGCGGTGGAGCGCGGCGACGTCGTCGGCCTCGCGGGCACGCTCGTCTCCTCACTCCTCGTGGACGGGACGCTCGAGCTCCTCGAAGACGCCCCGCGCGCGGTCAAATCGCGCACCCGCGTCCGCTTCCACGTCGGGACGAGCGAGATTATGGCGCGCGTCCTCCTCCTGGACACGCCCGAGCTCGGGCCTGGCCAGACGGCCTCGGCGCGCTTCCGCCTGGAGGCGCCGCTGGTCGCGCTCCCCGGCGACCGGTTCGTCGTGCGCTCGTACTCGCCGATCGTAACGATCGGCGGCGGGACGATTCTCGACGTGGATCCGCCGCGCTTCAAGCGCAAGGCGCCCGCTCTGGTGGCGCACCTGCGTCTCCTGCAGACGGGGAGTCCCCAGGAGATCGTCGAGGAGCACGTGCGCCACGTCGGCCCCGCGGGCGCGCGCCTGGCGACCCTGCTCGGCCGCGTGCCCTTCGGGCCCGAGAAGCTCCGCGGCCTGCTGGACCGCCTTGTGGCGCAGGGCCGGGTGCTCGTCGTCGATCGGGAGTGGTACCTCCATCCCGAGAGCTCGGCGCGCTTCAGGGCGCTCGCCGTCGCGGCGCTCGAGGCCTTCCACCGCGCCAACCCGCTCAAGCCTGGAATGTCGCGCGAGGAGCTGCGGGTGCGCGCGGGTGGCGCCGACGAGCGGGTGTTCGCGACGCTCGTCGTCGCCCTGGAAACCGAGGGCATCGTCGCGACCGAGCGGGACAAGGTCCGGCTCGCGTCCCACCGGGTGCGCCTGACGCCCGAGCAGCAGCGCATCGTGGACCGCGTCGAGCAGGAGTTCCTCAAGGCCGAGGCGTCGCCGCCGAGTCCCGAGGAGGCCCTCGGCCGCGCCGGCGTGAGCGGCGGCGACCAGCACGAGCTCTTCCAGTTCCTCCTCGAGGGCAAGAGGCTCGTGCGCGTCAAGGAGTCGCTCTACTTTCACGCTGCGGCGCTCGACGCGATCCAGGACAAGGTCATCGCGCTCCTCCGCGAGCGGAAGGAGATCGGGCCGGGGGACATCAAGGACCTCCTCGGGATTTCCCGGAAATACGCCATCCCGCTCCTCGAGCACCTGGACGCTCGCCGGGTGACCGTCCGGGTGGGCGAGAAGCGGGTCTTGCGGGGTGGGTAGGGGCGGAGTATGGTGGAGCCGCCGGAAAGGAGTCTCTCATGTTTGGGTTGGGCTACCAGGAGCTACTGATCATCCTCGTGATCGTGTTGATCCTCTTCGGCGCCAACCGGCTGCCGGAGCTGGCACGGTCGCTGGGGTCGAGCGTCAAGGAATTCAAGAAAGGCGTCACCGAGGCCACGAAGGACGACTCGACGGCCGCCGCGAAGAAGGAAGAGGAAAAGAAGGCGTCGTAGCCTCTCGCGGCGGCCCTTCCGCTCCCGACCCGTCGTACGGTATGATTTGCTTGATGAGTCGGGTGGCGGTGCTCGTCGTGGCGTTCCTGCTCCTGACTCGTCCCGCGCCCACCGACGCCCAGATGTATCGTTGGATCGACGAGCGCGGCGTGGCCCACTTCTCCGACGGCATCGACAGCGTCCCCGAGAACTACCGCGCGACGGCGGTGCCCCTCGGGCTCAGGAACGCGCCGCCGTCGCCGAGCGCGCCCGCCGGGACGGGCGCCCCGGCGAGTGGCGCCGGCTCCACCGAGATCAGGTTCGTGAAGGGACAGGCGATCGTCGTGAATGCGACGATCAACGGGGGCACCTTGGTGAGGCTGATGCTCGACACGGGCGCCGACAGGACCGTCATCAACCCGCGCGCGCTGGCGGCGGCCGGGGTGTCGCTGACGCAAGGGCAGGCCGGCCAGATTCGCGGCGCGACGGGGACCGCGAACGTACAGTCGGCGGTGCTCGACTCCCTCGAGATTGGCGGCGCGAAAGTCAGCAGGCTTCTCGTCATCGCACACGACATCGAGCATGGAACCTTGGACGGTCTCCTCGGTCGGGACTTCCTCGACCAGTTCAGGGTCTCGATCGACTCCGACAGCGGCGTCGCCACCCTGGCGCCGAAGAAACCGTAGTCGGCCCGGAGGGCGACGCGCGCCCAGCCTGCGCCGCCTCCGGCACGCCGTGGTACGATTCGTGATCTGACCCATGGACTACAAAGCCACGTTGAACCTGCCGAAAACCGCCTTCCCCATGAAGGCCAACCTCCCGGAGAGCGAGCCGAAGATGCTCGCCTGGTGGGAACAGTTCGGGATGTACAAGCGCCTCCGCCAGGTCGCCGCGGACCGCCCCCTCTGGATCCTGCACGACGGCCCGCCGTACGCGAATGGCAACATCCACCTGGGTCACGTCCTCAACAAAGTCCTCAAAGACGTCATCGTGAAGTCGCGCGCGATGCTCGGCTTCAACGCGGTCTACGTCCCGGGCTGGGACTGTCACGGCTTGCCGATCGAGCATCAGGTGGACAAGGAGCTCGGCCTCGACGACCCCGCCGTAGACATACGGCGCGCAATGGATCCCGTCGAGAAGCGCAAGAAGTGCCGCGAGTACGCGCTCCGGTACATCGACATCCAGCGCAACGAGTTCAAGCGCCTGGGCGTATTCGGCGACTGGGACAACCCCTACGTCACGATGGCGCCGGCCTACCAGGCGATCATCGCGCGCGAGTTCGGCCGCTTCGTCGGCCGGGGCCTCGTCCACAAGGGGCTCAAGCCGGTCCACTGGTGCATGCACTGCAAGACGGCGCTGGCGCAGGCGGAGGTCGAATACGAGGACCAGCGGACGCCCTCGGTGTGGGTGAAGTTCCCGCTGACCTCGGTGCCGGCGGAGCTCCAGACGAAACTCGCCGGCCGGCGCGCCTTCGCCGTGATCTGGACGACGACGCCGTGGACGCTGCCGGCCAACCTCGCGATCGCCGTCCACCCGACGCAGAGTTACGTCGCCGTCGAAGCATTCGGAGAGGTCTACATCGTCGCGCGCGCACGCGTGAACGATTTCCTCACGGTGCTTGGAAATCCCCAGCACGGCGTCCTCGGTCGCTTCGAGGGGGCGCAACTCGTCGGGCATACGTTCCGCCACCCGTGGATCGACCGCGAGGGCACGATCGCGGCGGCGGACTTCGTGGCGATGGACCAGGGAACGGGCCTTGTCCACATCGCGCCCGGCCACGGCGAGGAGGACTACGAGCTCGGCCGATCACTGGGACTGCCGATCTTTACCCCGGTGGACGATGACGGCCGCTTCGTCCCTGGAGTGGAGCACTTTGCGGGGCTCACCGTCTGGGACGCCAACCCGAGGATCGTCGAACACCTCCGGTCGGTCGGGATGCTGGTTGCCGAGCGGCGGCTCGACCACACGTATCCACACTGCTGGCGCTGCAAGAACCCGACGCTCTTCCGTGCCACGGAGCAGTGGTTCATCGAGCTCGACAAGCAAGGCTTCCGCGCGAGCGTCCTCGAGGCGA
>QHTD01000274.1 GCA_003220675.1 Candidatus Rokuibacteriota bacterium
CGGCCGGCCCCGTCAACACGGCCGGCCCCGTCAACACGCTGGCCGCGCGCGGGATTCGCGGTTTCACCGACATGCTCAAGCATCACGCCGAGAAGGCGCCGCTCCGCCGTAACGTCGAGCTGCGCGAGGTGGGGGACGCGGCGCTCTTCCTGGCCTCCCGCATGGCCTCGGGGATCACAGGCGAGGTGATCTACGTGGACTGCGGCTACAACATCATGGCGGTGTAGGTGACCCTCCCGAAGGGGCGTCCCGCCGAGCCGATCAGGGCGCCGCGCGGCGCCGCGCTCTCGTGCAAGGGCTGGCCGCAGGAGGCGGCGCTCCGGATGCTCATGAACAACCTCGATCCCGACGTCGCCGAGCGCTGGGAGGACCTCGTCGTCTACGGCGGCTCGGGCAAAGCCGCGCGGAGCTGGGAGGCCTACCACACGATCGTGGCGACGCTCCGGCGGCTCGAGGGCGACGCGACGCTGCTGGTCCAGTCGGGGAAGCCCGTCGGCGTCTTCAGGACGTCCTCCGACGCGCCGCGCGTCCTGATCGTCAACGCCATGCTCGTCCCGGCGTGGGGCGACTGGGAGCACTTCAGAAAATACGAAGCGATGGGGCTCACGATGTACGGCCAGATGACGGCGGGCTCGTGGATCTACATCGGGACACAGGGGATCCTCCAGGGCACCTACGAGACGTTCGGGGCCTGCGCGCAGAAGTACTTCGGGGGAACGCTCGCCGGACGCCTGGTTCTCTCCGCGGGGCTCGGCGGGATGGGTGGAGCCCAGCCGCTCGCGGTCACGCTGAACGCGGGCGTCGGGCTCTTCGTCGAGATCGATCGCGAACGGATCGAGCGGCGGCTGCGCCTCCGCTACGTCGACCGGATGACGTCGTCGCTCGACGAGGCCCTCGGCTGGGCGGAGGAGGCGAGGGAGAAGCGCGCGCCGCTCTCGATCGCGCTCCACGGCAACGCCGCGGAGGTGCACCCCGAACTGGCGAGCCGTGGGGTCCGGTTCGACGTCGTGACGGACCAGACCTCGGCCCACGACATGCTGAACGGCTACATCCCCGCGGGCCTTTCGGTGCAGGCGGCGACGCGGCTCCGCGCGCGCGATCCCAAGGAGTACCTCGCGCGCTCCCATGCCTCGCTCGCCGAGCACATGCGCGCGATGCTCGAGCTCCAGAAGAGCGGCGCGATTCTCTTCGACTACGGCAACAACATCAGGAAGGCGGCCGAGAACGCCGGCGTCACCGACTTCGCCTATCCCGGCTTCGTGCCCGCCTTCATCCGCCCGCTCTTCTGCGAGGGGCAGGGGCCGTTCCGCTGGGTCGCGCTCTCGGGCGATCCCCAGGACATCTATGAGACCGACGCCGCGCTGATCCGGGCCTTCGGCGACAACGCGCACCTGGTCCGCTGGCTCCGTCTCGCGCGCGAGCGGGTTCACTTCCAGGGGCTGCCGGCGCGGATCTGCTGGCTCGGCCACGGCGATCGGGCGAAGGCGGGGCGGATCTTCAACGACCTGGTGGCATCCGGGCGCGTGAAGGCGCCGCTCGTGATCGGCCGCGACCACCTGGACTCGGGCTCGGTCGCCTCGCCCCACCGCGAGACGGAATCGATGCGCGACGGCTCGGACGCGATCGCCGATTGGCCGATCCTCAACGCGCTCGTGAACACGGCGGCGGGCGCCACGTGGGTCTCGGTCCACCACGGCGGAGGCGTCGGCATCGGCTATTCGATCCACGCGGGCATGGTCGTGGTCGCCGACGGCACCCCCGACGCGGCGCGCCGGCTCGAGCGCGTGCTGACGACCGATCCGGGCACCGGCATCATGCGCCATGCCGACGCAGGCTATGACGACGCGATCGCCGCGGCCCGGCGCCACCGCCTCGACCTGCCGGGCGTCACGACGTGAGCGCCGCTACGGGCCGATGATCAGCGCCGACCTCATCGTCACGAACCTCGCCGAGCTGGTCACGTGCGAGCCGGCGCTCGGCGAGGGACCGCTCGGCGTGATCACGCGAGGCGCGATCGCGGCGGCCGGCGGGCGGATCGTGTGGGTCGGGCCCGAGTCTCGGCTTGCCGCCGAGGTCGGCGCCGTGCCTGGCGCACAGCGCATCGACGGCCGCGGAGCCGTCGGGCTTCCCGGCTTCGTCGACTCCCACACCCACGCGATCTTCGCGGGCTCGCGCGAGGAGGAGTACGCGCTCCGCGCGCGCGGCGCCTCGTACCAGGAGATCGCCGCGGCGGGCGGCGGGATCCTCTCGACCGTGCGCGCCACGCGGGCGGCGAGCCGCGACGACCTGGTCGAGCTGGCGCTGCCACGGCTCATGACCGTGCTCGCGCACGGCACGACGACGATCGAGATCAAGTCGGGCTACGGGCTCACGACGGCGGACGAGCTCAAGATGCTCGCGGCCGCGCGGCGGCTCGCCGAGCTCCAGCCCGTCGAGGTCCATTCGACCTTCTGTGGCGCGCACGAGGTCCCGCCCGAGTTCAAGGGGCGGACCGACGCGTACGTCGATCTCGTCGTGGACGAGATGCTGCCCGCGGTCGCCGAGCGGACGCTCGCCGAGTACGTGGACGTGTTCTGCGAGGAGGGCGTGTTCTCCACCACCCAGGCCCGGCGCGTCCTCGACGCGGGAGCGTCGTATGGGCTCAGGGCGAAGTTCCACGCCGACGAGTTCGTCACGCTCGGCGGCGCCGAGCTCGCCGCGGAGCTGCACGCGCTCTCGGCCGATCACCTGCTGAAGGCGCGCGTCGAGGATGTGGCGAAGATGAAGGAGGCGGGGGTGACCGCCGCGCTCCTCCCCGGAACCGCCTTCTTCCTCGGGCTCCCGTACGCGCCCGCCCGGAAGTTCCTCGAGACCGGCGTGCGCGTGGCGCTCGCCTCCGACTTCAACCCCGGCTCCTCGATGGGGCCGAACCTCCAGCTCGTCATGACGATGGCGGTGAGCCAGATGAAGATGAGCCCCGAGGAGGCCCTGCTCGGCGTGACGCTCCACGGGGCCTGCGCGATGGGACTCGAGCAGGAGGTCGGGTCGCTCCGACCCGGCAAGCAGTGCGACCTGCTCCTCGCGGACGTCCCGAACTGGCGCGACCTCTCGTACGTCTACGGCGTGAACCACGTGACCCGCGTCCTCAAGCGCGGGAAGGTCGTGCACCCGTCCGGTGAGAGGAGAAGCGACATGCCGAACGCAGCCGAGTCGCGCCTCGTCTCAGGCCAGGCACGGAGTGTCCCGGCCCCGCGGCCCCCGCTACCATGAGGCTCGTCCCGGACCTCGTCCTCACGGAAGCGGGCTGGCAGTCGGGTCGCGTGGTGGTGGTCGAGGGTGGCCGCGTCGCCGCGGTCGAGCACGTGCACCGCCACTGGCCGAGCGACGTGATGCTCGCGGGCAAGGCGCTCCTGCCCGGTACGGTCAACGCCCACTGCCATACCTTCCAGTCGCTCTTGCGTGGCCTCGGTGACGACCTCGACTTCATGGGCTGGCGCGACCGCGTGCTCTATCCGTTCTCGGAGAGGCTCGACCGCGCCGCAATCGCGCTCGGCGCCGCCTTCGCGTTCGCGGAGATGCTCCTGCACGGCGTCACGACGTGCGTCGACTTCTTCTACCTCCAGGACGAGGGCAACGAGAACGCCGAGGCGGTGGTCGAGGCTGCCCGCCGGGTCGGGATCCGCCTCGTCCTCGCGCGCTCGATGTACGACTGGGAGGGCGCACCCCGGCGCTACCGCGAGACGGTCGCCGACGCCACACGGCGGACGCGGGAGCTGATCACGGCCCACCGGAAAGACGCGACGACGCTCGTCCATCCCGCGCCGCACAGCCCTCACGGCGCCTCGCCCGCGATGATCCGGGCGGGATGGGAGGTGGCGGAGGCGGAGCAGGTCCCGTTCCACATCCACGTCGCCGAGGCGCCCTACGAGGGCGAGCGGACGACGCGCGAGCAGGGCGCCACGCCCATCCACTACCTCGACCGGCTCGGCGTGCTCGGGCCGCGGATGATCGGCGTGCACGGCGTGTGGCTCGACGACGACGAGATCGCGCTGATGGGCGCGCGCGGCGCGGCGCTCGCCCACTGCCCGAGCTCCAACATGTTCCTCGGTGACGGCATCTCGCCCATCCTGGAGCTGCTGCAGGGCGGCGTGCGGATCGGCCTCGGGACCGACGGCGGCTGCACCAACAGCCGGCTCTCCGTGTTCGAGGAGATGCGTATGGCCTCGCTGCTCCAGCGTGTCCGCCGCCTCGACGGCTCGGCCCTCGACGCCGCGCGCACGTTCGCGATGGGGACGCGTGTGGGCGCCTCGATCCTCGGTCTCGACGCCGGCGTCATCGAGCACGGCAAGCTCGCCGACCTGGTCGCCGTGGACCTCGCCGACGCCTCGCTCCACCCGCGCGCCGACCTCCTCAAGTCCGTCGTCTACGCCATGTCGCCCCGGGCCGTGAGCGACGTCTGGGTGCACGGACGACAGGTCGTCGCGTCGGGACGCCTGACGACCGTGGACCAGCGCGAGCTTCTGGCGCGCGTCGGGGAGTTGACCAAGGGATGGTCGATCTCGACGGCGGCCCGCTGAGTCTCGAGGCGGTCGAGGCCGTCGCCCGCCGCGGCGAGGAAGCCCGGCTGGCGCCCGGAGCCGCGCGTGCGCTTGCGGCGGCGCGGCGGTTCGTGGACCAGCTCGCCGAGAGCGCGGCGCCGATCTACGGCATCACGACCGGCGTCGGCAAGCTCAAGGACGTCGTCATCCCGCCCGCCGAGCGCGCCGAGCTCCAGCGGAACCTCGTGCTGAGCCACGCCGGAGGCGTCGGCGCGCCCCTCTCCGAGGAGGAAGTTCGCGCCGTCGTGCTCCTGCTCGCGGCGTCGCTCGCGCGGGGCGCCTCGGGCGTGAGGCCGGCGGTCGTCGAGACGCTGATCGCCTGCCTGAACCGGCGGGTCTACCCGGTCGTCCCCGAGCAGGGATCGGTGGGCTCGTCGGGGGACCTGGTGCCGCTCGCACACGTCGCCGCGTGTCTCATCGGCGAGGGCGACGCCTGGCTCGACGGGCGGCGCGCCCTCGCGCGGGAGGCGCTCGCACGCGCCGGGCTCGCCCCGCTCGTACTCGAGGCGAAGGAGGGCCTGGCGCTCCTGAACGGGACTCACCTGATGACCGCGCTCGCGGCGCTCGCCGTCACCGACACGGCCCGTCTGGTGCGCCTCGCCGACGTCGCGGGGGCGATGTCGCTCGAGGCGCTGATGGGGACCAACGCGGCGTTCGACGAGCGGATCCACCGTCTCCGGCCGCATCCGGGCCAGCTCGCGTCCGCGGCGAACCTGCGCCGCCTGACGGCCGAAAGCGGGATCATCGCCTCGCACCGTGACTGCACGCGCGTCCAGGACGCGTACAGCTTGCGCTGCATGCCGCAGGTCCACGGGGCGGCGCGTGAGGCGCTCGCCTTTGCGGGCGCTGTCGTCGCGCGCGAGCTGGGGAGCGTCTCGGACAATCCGCTCGTCTTCCCGGCGGACGGCGCCGTGCTGAGCGGCGGGAACTTCCACGGCCAGGTGCTGGGCCTGGTGCTCGACACGCTCGCGATCGGGCTCGCCCAGCTCGGCGGCATCGCCGAGCGCCGTGTCGACCGCCTCGTGAACCCGTTGACCTCGGAAGGGTTGCCGCCGTTCCTCTCGCCTCACGGCGGCGTGCACTCGGGCTACATGCTCGCCCAGTACGTGGCCGCGGCGCTCGTCGCCGAGCTCCGGACGCTCGCCCACCCCGCGAGCGTCGATTCCATTCCGACTTCCGGGCTCCAGGAGGACTACAACTCGATGGGCGCCGGCGCGGCGCTCAAGCTCCGCCGGGCGCTCGCCCTCGTGCGCCAGGTGCTCGCGATCGAGCTGGTGCTCGCCGCGCAGGCGCTCGACCTGCGCGCGCCCCTCGAGCCCGGACGCGGCAGCGCGGCGGCCCGCATGGCCGTCCGCCGGCGCATCCCGCCGCTCGCCGGCGACCGCTACCTCAAGGCCGATCTCGACGCGGCGCGCGCCCTCGCCGAGGAAGGGAGCGTGCTCGCGGCGGTGGAGGCCGCGATCGGGCCGCTCGAGTGAGGGCGATCGTCACCCGGCTCGCCCTCGCGGCGCTGCTCGTGGCCTCTGCCGTCCCGGCGCAGACCCCGCGCGAATGGTCGCTCGGCCCGACGGGCAGAGGCGGCGCCGCCCAGTGGTCGGAGCGTCAGGGCAGGCTGATCTACCGGGGCGGCGCGACCGTCGGGTGGGCGCTCGTCAAGGACGCGCCGCTCCGCGACGGGTTCGTCCAGGTGCGCTTCCGCTCCATCGGCGGCCGCGAGGACCGCGCGGGCGGCGTCATCTGGCGCTGGCGCGACCCGGGCAACTACTACGTTGCCCGCGCCCACGCGCTGGCCGGCAACGTCCTCGCCTTCAAGGTCGTGAATGGCCGACGCGACGACCTCGCTCCCGACGGCAGGGCCACCGACTTCGAGATCCGTGGCGTCAAGTCGCGGGACTGGCGCACGCTGCGCGTCGACTTTGCGGGCGCCGAGTTCCGGGTATCGCTCGACGGCCGACGACTCTTCACGGTGCGCGACGGCGCGCTCGCGGGCCCGGGCGCGGTGGGGTGCTGGTCGAAGGCGGACAGTGTGACGGAGTTCGAGCGGTTCGAGTACGGAGCGACGTGAGGCGTGGGGCCTAGTGGTTCAGAGCTGGCGCTTCAGGGAGACGACGGTGTCGCGCGCCGAGGGCGCCGCCTCGACGGGGCGGGCCTTGGTCATGCGGCAGTGACCCTCGAAGAGCACGCCCTCCTCGATCACCACCACGGGCGCCTCGACGTCACCGAAGACGCGCGCCGAGCCGCGGATCTCGACCCGCTCGGAGGCCATGACGTTGCCCACGACCTCGCCGTTGATCAGCACGACCCCGGCACGGATCGAGGCGTTGATCACGCCCTTCTCGCCGACGATGAGGGTATCGTTCGAGACGATCTCGCCTCGGAAGCGTCCGTTCAG
>QHTD01000275.1 GCA_003220675.1 Candidatus Rokuibacteriota bacterium
AACGAAAGGAGCAGATAATGCCGACAAACACCGTCCGGTTTCACCGCGTGTTGCGTGCGACGCCCGAGAAGATCTATCGGGCGTTCGTCGACGCGGATGCGATGGCCAAATGGCTTCCGCCGAACGGGTTCACGGGCAAGGTGCACCATATGGACGCCAAAGTCGGCGGCACCTACAAGATGTCGTTCACGAATTTCACGACCGGTCGCAGTCACTCCTTCGGTGGAAAATACCTAGAACTGGTGCCACACGAACGCATTCGCCACACCGATAAATTCGACGACCCGAACCTACCCGGCGAGATGCAGACGACGATCACTTTGAAGAAGGTGTCCTGCGGAACTGAATTGAACATCGTGCAAGAAGGGCTGCCGGACGTCATTCCACCCGAGGCTTGCTGTCTCGGTTGGCAAGAATCGCTCACCCTTCTGGCGCAACTCGTCGAGGCCGAGATTCCCGATTAACTATGCCAACGCGAGTAGCCGCCGAACCGGTCGCTGCAGCAGCCGACGGCCCGCGATCTGCGTCGGCACTCGAGCGCTAGCGGCGCGCCGCCTAGCAAGCGATTGAAGCTGCTGGCGCGTGTAGATTGGGGGATGAATCTTTCACCAGCGCGCCGCAGCTTACGCGCGGTCCGTTGGGCGGACCTCGGAAGCAGGACATGAATCGCGAGATGGAGCCCTGTGACAGGCCTAGTAGGTTTGAGCGTATGTTCAACAAGCTCTTCGGGCTTCTCATCGGGCTTGGCCTCGGGTTGCCACATAACTACTTGCTCCAGGTCCGGGGACGACGGAGCGGGCGACTGTACTCGACGCCGGTAGACGTTCTCAAACGGAACGGCCAGCAATTCCTGGTTGCCGGTCGAGGATATACGCAATGGGTCCGTAACGCCGTCGCCAGCGGCACTGTGTCGCTCAAGAAGGGACGGCAGTGCAAGGAGTTCGCGTTACGCGCGGTTCCTGACGAGGAGAAGCCGGAGATCCTGAAGGCGTATCTCGACCGCTTCAAGCTCACCGTCCAACGCTATTTCCCCGTGCCGGCCGGTTCGGCCGCCGCGTTGTTCCGGCCGTTTGCTGCGCGCTATCCGGTCTTCGAGCTGATGCCGAAGCGATGATGGGGCTGACGGTGCGACGTGCACTGGACAGGGGCGTCCAACATCCGATTGAAGCGGCCGGCGTTATGACGACGGCGTCGAAGCCTAGCCGCGCAGCCGCCGCCGCTCAACCGGCGCGTTGAGCCTGTAGAAAAATCCGCGAGAAGAGTCGATTTGCAGACGCCGTGTGCGGTCCAGCAGAGGAGACCGAGCGTGCTCTACATGGTCATCGAGCGATTCAAGGCAGGGGCAGCGCCGGAGGTATATCGTCGTGCCCGAGATCGCGGTCGGATGATGCCTGATGGTCTCGAGTACGTCTCCAGCTGGGTGGACCTCGAGTTCAAGACCTGCTATCAGCTGATGCGTACTGTGGACGCGTCACTCTTCGCTGTGTGGACGGACGCCTGGAAGGATCTGGTCGAGTTCGAGATCGTGCCGGTGCGTACGTCAGCGGAGGCAGCCCAAGTCATCGCTCCACGGTTGTAACGTCCCCAGCCGGCACCACCCCGCGCAGCGTTCGCGCCAGCGACGCCCGCAGTCGCCGCGGCGTCACGCGTTGGAGCGTCACCTCGTCGGCGCCCACGAAGGCGGCCAGGGAGCCCAGCGCCTCACCGAGGCCGGCGAGCGCCTCGTCCTGATCGACTCGGGCTCCTCCGGCCGGCGGCGCCTGGACCGAAGCGAACCACGGCTCGAAGTGCGCGTGACGGACCTCCAGCCGCCGCTCGGCGCGATGGGCCTTGGCATCGAGGCGGCCGATGAGGTGCCCGTGATGGAGGATCGGCAGCGTGTAGTAGCCATGCACGCGCCGGGGGCCCGGAGTGTAGACCTCGATGCGGTAGTCGAACCCGAAGAGGCGCGCAACCCGGTCTCGATGCCATAGCAGGGAGTCGAAGGGCGAGAGGAGCGTCGTCCCGCGCGACGGCGCGGGCGCCCGCCCCGCGCGCGCCAGCACGGGCAGGTCGCGCGCGAGCGCGAGCCACCGACCGGGCGATCCCTCCACCTCGATCTCCGCGATCTCGCCCCGCTCGACCATGGAGCGGAGCGCGGCGCGGCGCGCGCCCGGCGTGAAGCGGGGGAAGCTGAGATAGCGGCTCAGATCGGCCTCGGTCGCCGCGCCCATGGCGTGCAGGGAGCGCTCGAGGTGCCAGCGCTGGAACTCCTCGGACGAGACCGCCTCGATGCCGAGCACGTCTGGCATCGCCCGCTCCAGGAGGTCGAAGCGTTTCTGGAAGTGGCGTCGAGAGTGAACGGTGAGCGCGCCGGTCATCCACAGATAATGCAGCGCGTGCTGGACGGGCTTCCAGTCCCACCACCCGCGGCGGCCGCCCGCCGGGCGCCGCCCTTCGAAGTCCGCGTTCCCCATCGGCCCGTTGGCCTGAACGGACGCCTTCACGAGGCTCAGCACCTTGGCGTTCCGCCGGAGCCAGTTGGACCAGCCGGTGTGCCGAACGCGATAGTCGAGCATGGCGCGCCGCCACCACGGCAGCATCGAGGTCGGCACGAGGCAGGCGGCGTGCGCCCAGTACTCGAACAGGAGCCGGCGGCGATACACGAGCCGGTCGAGCCGCGCGCGATCGTACGGGCCGAAGCGGCTCCACACCGTCAGGTAGTGCGCGCGCTCCAGGACATTGATGGAGTCGATCTGGAGTCCACACACGTCTTCGACGAAGCGGCCGAGCCGCCCGGCGGTCAGCCTGGACGCGCGCGGGCGGGCGAGGTGCTGCCGCTGGAGGAAGAGCGCGGTGACCGCGGGCAACGGAAGCGCCGGGCGTGGCATCCCGATGGAGACTACCACCGACGCCGTGTGATTCCGTGTAGAGCGCGCACGGGTTGCCGAGTCGTCGACGGTCGGTTACTTTCGTGACGAGCCAGGAGGACTCGAGCCAGGAGGACTAATGAAGCTGAGCGTAAAGAGCCTGACGACCGGCTTGACCTTCCACGGAGAAGTGCACGGCAAGCGCCAGCATTACTACGTCCTCTCTACCGCGCGAGAGTACTTCGTCATGTCTATCTCCAGCAGCAAGCGTGATGCAGGGAACTTCAACCTCGTCGGCAAGGCTGCCGTCGACCGACTCTATCGTCGGCTTCGTGGTCGACGCGGGCTGACCGCTAGGCTTGTCTACACTCGTTCGAGAAACCGACGCCTTGTGCGCTCGCATCCTGGGGGCGTTGAACATGCTCTACGTCTTGGTCGCCACGGGCCGGGCGAGCATCGATCAGCGCCACACCTCGCGAGAGCTGTTCTTCAACGTGAAGGCGTAGGGACGACCTCCTCGGCGAACGCGTGGAGCGCGTCCCAGTCGTAGGGGCCCTCACGGAAGGCGATGTTGAGGCGGGCGCAGCCGGCGTCGCGGAAGGCCGCGACCATGTCCGTGGCCTGCTTGGGGGTGCCCCGCAGCCAGCCCGAGCGCTCTGCGCCCAGGGCGCCCCAGTGCTGCTGGAAGATCTCCTCCCCGCGCGCCGCCCCTTTGGCGTCGGCGCCCAGGTAGAAGCCGAGGTTGACGGTCTTGAGGATCGTCTTGGGGTCGCGCCCTTCCTTCTCGCACCACTGGTCCAGCACCTTGCCCTTCGCGATCCACTCCTCGGGGCCGATGTAGGGGGCGTTCCAGCCGTCGGCGTAGCGCGCGGCCGCCCGGAGCGTCCGCTTCTCGCCGCGGCCCCCGATCCAGATGGGGACGCGTGGCTGAAGGGGCTTGGGGTTGTTGGGCGCGTTCTCGAGCCGGAAGTGCTTGCCGTGGAAGCTCGCGCGGGGCGATTCGGGGTCGAGGAGCATGCGCATGATCTGCGCGTACTCCTCGAGCATGTCCTCCCGGACCCCGATCCGCGGGAACTCGTAGCCGAACGCCTTCGCCTCGATCTCGTGCCAGCCGGCGCCGAGACCACAGTCGACGCGGCCATTGGAGAGATGGTCGATGGTCGTGAGCGACTTCGCGTGAAGCCCGGGATTCCTGTAGGCGACGCAGTAGACGAGCGCGCCGAGCCTGACGCGCTTCGTCTCCACGGCGGCGGCCGTCAGCGTCGCGATCGCTTCGAAGCAGTCGAGGTCGCCGCCTCGGGGCGGCGACTCCTGGAAGTGGTCGGAGACGGAGAACCAGTCGAAGCCCCGCGCGTCGGCGAACTTCCAGAGGCGGCGCATCTCCTCGAGCGGGCCGCCCATGTGGCCGATGTGGATCCCGAACGTCATCGCCATGGCAGGCTGCTTCCGGTGCTCAGCCCATCAGCAGCTTGCCCGGCACCTCGCGCCCCATGATCTTGATCTGCTCCTTCGTGATGCCCTCGGCGACGAGGCCGCCGACGAGCATCGCGTAGCCGTCGGGCTGCGACGGGTTGCCCGTCTGCCCGAGGTCCGTGCCCAGAACGAAGTTCTCGGCGCCGACCTCCCTGATATGCGCGGCCGACTCTTTGTAGGTGACCTGGCGCCAGTGGCGCATCCACGCGAGGTGGGCCTGCGGCCCCATGAGGGGCCCCATCGCGTCGATCTCCAACTTCGCGCCCATCGCCGCGGCCCTCCTCATCTGCTCGGTCGTCATGTTGACGACATCGAACTCGGCGTGCGTCGCGACGATACGGTCGCAGCCGGCGTCGCGCGCCGCCTCGACGATCGCGAGCACCTCGGTCGGCGACGCGTGGCCCGTGCAGAGCACGAGCTTCTGCTGGGCGCAGATCTTGGCGACCTCGCGAAGCGCCGGCAGCGCCTTGCCGTCGGCGCCGACGACCTTGATTCCTTCCGGCGCGTCCTTGAAGTGCTTCACGTGGTTGTCGGCGTCGAAGGTCGGCAGCCACACGACGCGGCCGTAGCCACCCTGCATCCGCCACATCCACTGGACGGCCTCGGGATTGAGACCGCCCGCGGCGCCGTTCAGCGTGATTCCGCCGAAGGCCTTGATGCCGGGGTTGTGCTTGCGGACGAGCCACGCGCGATCGGCGGTGAGCGCCACGTGGTTCTTGAGGACGACGGCCTCCATCTTGCGGGCCAGGTAGAGCTGGGCCATCTCGTCGTCGTCCACCGCCCGCCCGAAGACGTCGGGGGCGCAGTGGTTGTGGAAGTCGATCAGACCCTCGATCGGGCTGACCGCCGGCGGCGGGGGCGGGAAGACGCGTACCTGCGCGCCCGCCTTCGCCGGCAGGCTCCCGAGCGCGGCGAGGCCGGCGACGCCGGCGGCCGCGGTCTTGAGGAAGTCTCGACGGCTCCCGCCGTCCGGCGCGATTTCGGACGGGCGTGGCTTCGCCGGGTGCCGCCAGCTGTGGCCACAGCAATTGATGAACCGCCATCGGGGGAGCGTGAACGGCTTCATGGGAACCCCTCCTCGTCGCCTCACGTGAATGACGGGTCGATGCGGACGTCGATCAGGTACGGGCCGCCGCTCGCGAATCCGCGCTCGACAGCAGGAGCGATCTCCGGCGTCTTCTCCACGCGCTCGCCCGGAACGCCGAGCGCCCGCGCCATGCCGACGAAGTCGATGAGCGGCTCGAGGTCCATCCCGACGTATCGATCGTCCTCGGCGGAGAAGCCCTTGAGCGCGCGCGTGCGCTGCTTGAGGATCCGGTACGACGCGTTGTTGAAGATCACGTACACGACGGCGAGCGACTCGCGGGCCGCGGTCCAGAGCGCCTGGTTCGTGTACATGGCGCTGCCGTCCCCGACGAGCGCGAGGACGGGCCGGTCGCGGAGCGCGAGCTTCACGCCGAGCGCGGCCGGGAGCCCCCAGCCGATGCCACCGCCGCGGAGGCCGAAGAAGCTCTTCCGGTCGGCGCAGCGGAAGAAGTGGCGCACGCCCTGGGAGGAGGAGATGGACTCGTCAATGATCGCGGCGTTCGCCGGCGCGCACCGCGCGAGCTCGTGGACGAGCGTGAGCGGCGCGATCGGCACCCGGGCGGCCTCCGCCTCGGCGCGCTGCACGAGCGCCGCGCGCTCGCGCTCCCAGGCGGCCCGCACGGCGGCGGTCCGGTGGACCGCGTCCGGGTGGCCCTGCTTGCCGGTGATCCGACGCACGGCCTCGCTGAGCTCGGGGAGCGTCGCCTTCGGATCGCCCTGGATCGCCACCGCGGCGGGATAGTTCTTGCCGAGCTCCCACGGATCGACGTCGAGATGGACGACCGTGAGGCCTGGCGGCATCGGGTCCAGAGCGGGTGGGTGAACGGGAAGCTGCAGGTGGACGCGACGCCCTCGGCCATCACCGGAGCGCCGACGAGCTCGGCCAGCTCGACGAGCTCGGCAAGCGCGTCGCCGTGGGCGACCGCGTCGCCCGCGACCAGGAGGGGCCGCTCGGCCCTCGCGAGGAGCACCGCCGCCTGGGCGACCGCCGCGCGGTCGCCGACGATCCGCGGCGCCACACGCGTCGGCGCGCCGAGGTCGAGGTCGCGCTCGGCGTTCAGGACGTCCACCGGGAGCGAGAGGAAGACGGGCCCCGTCGGGTGGGCGAGCGCGGTCTTCGCCGCGCGGTGCACGATCCGCGGGAGGTCCTCGAGGCGATGCGCCTCCGTGGACCACTTCACGAAGGGCCGGGCGATCGGCGGAAGATCGGACCATAAGATCGGCTCGGTGACGTTGAAGGACTGGTCGTGCTGACCCGCGGTGAGGAGCATCGGCGCGCCCGATTTCTGCGCGTCGTAGAGCATGCCCATCGCGTTGCCGAGGCCGGGCGAGACATGGACGTTCACCGCCGCGAGGCCGCCCGACGCCTGCGCGTAACCGTCGGCCATCGCGATGGCGACGGCCTCCTGGAGCGCGAGCACGTAGTGGATCCCGGGCTCGCGTGCGAGCCCGTCCATCAACGGGAGCTCCGTCGTGCCCGGGTTGCCGAACATGACCGAGACGCCTTCCTGCCTCAGGATCTGCAGAAACGCCTGCTTGCCGGAGATGTATGCCATGGGGCCAGATGATAAGCTCTCTTGCGTGTCACTTCCAGATGCTCCGCTCCTGCGCGCCGCGCGCCGCGAGTCGGTGCCGTACACGCCCGTCTGGCTCATGCGCCAGGCCGGCCGCTACCTCCCCGAGTACCGCGCGATGCGGGAGCGGTTCGGCTTCCTGGAGCTTTGTCGGAACCCGGAGGCGGCGGCGGAGGTCACGCTCCAGCCCGTCGACCGTCTGGGCGTGGACGCGGCGATCCTGTTCGCCGACATTCTCCTGATCGTCGAGCCGCTCGACGTCGGGCTCGAGTTCCCCCGGGGTGAGGGTCCCCTGATCCAGCGCCCCCTGCGCGACGAGGCTCAGATCGCGCGACTCCGCCCGATCGACGTCGCGTCGGCGGTGCCGTTTGTCTTCGAGGCGGCCCGGCGCGTGAAGCAGGCACTCGCCGGCCGGGTGCCGCTCATCGGCTTCGCGGGCGCGCCGTTCACCGTCGCGTCGTACGTCGTCGAGGGCGGCGCCTCGCGCGAGTACCTCCACGTCAAGCGCCTCATGTACGAGGAGCCCGAGGCGTGGCACCGCCTCATGGAGATCCTCGCGACGGCGACCTCGCGGTACCTGAACGGCCAGATCGCGGCCGGCGCCGACGCCGTGCAGATCTTCGACTCCTGGGTGGGCGTGCTGGCCGCCGACGACTACCGCACGTTCGTCCAGCCGCACATGCGGACGCTGATCCACGCGCTGACCCCCGGCGTGCCCGTCATCCACTTCGGAACCGGGACGGCGGCGCTCCTGCCGCTCCTGCGCGCGGCGGGCGGCGATGTCATGGGATTGGACTGGCGAGTGGACCTCGACACGGCGTGGGCGAGCGTCGGCCACGACGTTGCGGTGCAGGGGAATCTCGATCCGGCGGTGCTCCTCGCCAAGCCTCCGTATATCCGTCAGCGCGTGAAAGACATTCTCGACCGCGCGGGCGGCCGGCCGGGCCATATCTTCAATCTCGGTCACGGGGTCCTGCCCGCGACGCCCGTCGAGCACGTCCGGGCGCTCGTGGAGATCGTCCACGAGCTGTCTGACCGTCGGGTACGGTGAGTCCGGCGGCCATCGACGCGGTCCTCCTGATCGCGTTCGGCGGCCCCACGGCGCCCCGCGAGATCCGGCCCTTCCTCGAGATCGTCACGCGCGGCCGAGGTGTCCCGCCCGAGCGTCTCGAGGAGGTGGCGCGCCACTATGAGCGGATGCCCGGGAGCCGCTCGCCGCTCGGCGCGCTCACGCTCGCCCAGGCACGCGCGCTGGAGCGGGAGCTTGCCCGGAGCGGCGCGCCGCTCCCCGTGTTCGTCGGCATGCGCAACTGGCACCCGTTCCTCCACGAGACGCTTGCCGACATGACCGCGCGGGGAGTCAAGCGCGCGCTCGGCATCATCCTCTCGCCGCTCCGCACGGAGGCGTCGTGGGAGCGGTATCAGCAGGACGTCACCGACGCGCGCGCGAAAGTGGGCGGCGCGCCTGAGGTCACGTTCGCCCGTGCGTGGTACGACCACCCCCGCTTCATCGAGGCCGTCGCCGACCGTGCCCGCGCGTCGCTCGCCGAGATCCCCCCGGCCGTGCGGGTGCGGTCGCCGCTCGTGTTCACGGCCCACAGCGTCCCGGTCGCCATGGCCGACGCCTCTCCGTACGTCGCCGACCTGACGGCGGCCGCGCGGGCCGTCGCCGACCGTCTCGGCCATCAGCGCTGGTCACTCGCCTACCAGAGCCGGAGCGGCAGCCCGCGCGACCCGTGGCTCGAGCCCGACATCGGCGACGTGCTGAAGCGACTCGCGGCGAACGGCGAGCGCCAGGTGGTCGTGGTGCCGATCGGCTTCGTTTGCGATCACGTCGAGCTCCTGTACGACCTCGACGTCGAGGCGCACGCGATCGCGAGCGCGCACGGCCTTGCCCTGCACCGCGCGGCGGCGGTGAACGATCACCCGGAGTTCGTCGCGATGCTCGCCGACTTGGTGCGGGGCACCCGGTGAAGCTGGTCGTCGTCGGTGGCGGGATCACGGGGTTGGCCGCGGCGTACCGCGCTCTCGAGCTGGCGCGCGAGCGTGGGATCGCGCTCGAGCTGACGCTGGTCGAGGCCCGCGACAGGCTCGGCGGCACGATCGGGACCGAACGCACTGGCGGCTTCCTCGTCGAGGCCGGCCCCGACTCGTTCCTGTCCGAGAAGCCGTGGGCTCTCGACCTCTGTCGGCGTCTCGGCGTGGAGGACAGGCTCGCGCGCACCGACGACCGCTACCGAAAGGTGTTCGTCTGGCGCGCCGGGCGCCTCGAGCCGCTGCCCGACGGATTCCAGCTCCTGGCACCGACGCGGCTCGCTCCGCTCCTCTCCTCCAGGCTCTTTTCCTGGCCGGGCAAGCTCCGCATGGCGCTCGACCTCGTGCTGCCACGCGGGATTGCCGACGACGAGAGCCTGGGCTCGTTCGTGCGACGACGGCTCGGCCGGGAGGCGCTCGAGCGCGTCGCCCAGCCGCTCGTCGCCGGCATCTACACCGCCGACCCTGACGACCTGAGCCTCTCCGCCACGATGCCGCGCTTCGCCGAGCTCGAGAAGCGGGAGCGCTCGCTCATCCTCGGGCTCTGGCGCGCGAACCGCCGGGCGCCGCAGGCGGGGACCTCCGGCGCGCGCTGGAGCCTCTTCGTCACCCTCGAGGACGGCATGGAGGCCCTCGTGACAACGCTCGGCGAGCGGCTGCCGCCGGGCGCCGTCCTCCTCAAGCACCGCGTGGCGGGACTCGAGCACCGTGGCGACCGGTGGCGTGTGGCGACCGCAGAGGGCGGCGACCTCGACGCCGACCGCGTGGTCGTCGCGACCGAGGCTTACGCCGCGGCGCGGATGCTGAGGTACGTCGATCCAACGCTCGCGACGCTTCTCGCGGAAATCCCCTACGCTTCCTCGGCGACGGTGACGCTCGGCTACCGGCGCGCTGACGTGACGCACCCGCTGGACGGCTTCGGCTTCGTCGTGCCGCGCACCGAGGGGCGCGCGCTGCTCGCGTGTACGTTCTCGAGCGTGAAGTACCCCGGCCGCGCGCCGGAGGGCGGCGTGTTGCTGCGCAGCTTCGTCGGCGGCGCTCTGAACGAGGCCGTGCTCGAGCTGGACGACGCGGCCCTCGTCATGCGAGCGCACGACGAGTTGCGCCAGGCGATGGGGATCACGGCCGAGCCCGTGCTCACGCGCGTCTTCCGGTGGCCGAAGGCGATGCCGCAGTACCACGTGGGTCACCTGGCGCGCGTGGAGACGATCGAGCGCCGGGTCGCCGCGCTCCACGGTCTCGACCTCGCCGGTAGCGCCTACCGCGGCGTGGGCATCGCCGACTGTGTCCGCTCCGGCGAGGCCGCCGCCGAGCGCGCGCTCGGCATCGGCGTCGCCTGACGGTGCCGCTGGCCGCGGCTACGAGGGCGGAGAGTCGCCGGGGGCCGGGACCGCCGACCGGTGGCCGAACGTGTCCTCGACCAGGGCTCGGGCGCGCGCGGGGTCCACGTTGTTGGCCTGCTGGCACGGCGTCGTCTCCGCCAGGATGCGCTCGGGATCCTGCCAGAGGCGGTACTTCTTGAACTTGTCTTCGAACTCGATGCCGAGGCCGCGCGCGAACACGGAGAGATAGTGCTCGATCGCAATCGGCCGCTCGGTCTCGAAGGCGCAGATGAGACGCTGGCA
>QHTD01000276.1 GCA_003220675.1 Candidatus Rokuibacteriota bacterium
TGAGTTGCCGGGCAAAAGCAACTACTTCGTCGGCAATGATCCCAAGAAGTGGCGCGCCAACGTTCCCACGTACGCGAAGGTCGAGTATCGGGACGTCTACCCCGGCGTGAACCTGGTCTATTACGGCAACCAGCGGCAGCTCGAATACGACTTCGTGGTCTCCCCCGGCGCCGATCCCAAGGCCATCACGCTGGCGTTCGATGGCGTGGACGGCGCCGCCATCGATGGCCTGGGCGATCTGGTCCTCCGGGCAGACAGGAGCGAGGTCCGCCTGCGCAAACCCGTCGTGTATCAGGATCATGATGGCCAGAGAGCGGTGATCCCGACCCGGTACGTCCTCAAGGCCGAGCGTCAAGTGGCCTTCGAAGTCGCCGCCTATGACGCCACGAAGCCACTCATCATTGATCCGGTGCTCGCCTACTCCACCTACCTCGGGGGCAGCGCCGATGATCAGGGCCTCGCCATCGCCGTGGATGCCCAGGGCAACGCCTACGTGACCGGCGACACTGGCTCGGCCGACTTCCTCCAGGGGGATCCCTTCCCCACGACCTCGGGCGCTTTCCGGACCACCCCTGCCGGCATCTTCGTGACGAAGCTCAACGCCGACGGCTCGGCCCTGCTCTACTCGAGCTACCTGGCGGCAGCCGGTTCAGACTTCGTCAGTGGCATTGCCGTGGACGCCGCCGGGAACGCCTACGTGACGGGCTTCACAGACTCGGGGAACGCTTTCCGCCTCGACGCCCCCTTCCCCACGACCCCGAATGCCTTCCAGAAAATCCCTGGCGGCAGCGGAGACGCCTTCGTGACGAAGCTCAACGCAACAGGCTCCGCCCTTATCTACTCCACCTTTCTCGGTGGCGACGGCTCCGATGATGGGTTCGCCATCGCTGTGGACCCTAACTGCAGCATCAACTGCAGCGCCTACGTGACGGGCGAGACTTTCTCGCCCAACTTCCCCACGACCGCGGGCGCCTTCCAGACCGACTTGCGTGGCTCCGAGGACGCCTTCGTGACGAAGCTCGACCCGACAGGCTCGACCTTGGTCTATTCCACCTACCTCGGCGGTTCCCTCGGCGGTTCCGGCGGCGACTTTGAGGAGGGGTTCGCCATCGCGGTGGATGCCGCCGGCAGCGCCTACGTGACGGGCTCGACCAACTCGCGCAATTTCCCCACGACTCCGGGCGCCTTCCAGACCATCTTTGGCGGCTGTGGGACATGCGACTTTCCTAGCGCGGATGCCTTCGTGACGAAGCTTAACGCGACAGGGACTGCCCTGGTCTACTCCACCTTCCTCGGCGGCAGCGACGAGGATCTGGGCTTCGGCATCGCCGTGGATTCCAACGGCAGCGCCTACGTGACGGGCGCCACCGCTTCGGGCAACTTCCCTACAACCCCGGGCGCTTTCCAGACGAGCTTCGGCGGCACCTTCGACGCCTTCGTCACGAGGCTCAACGCCACCGCCCCGTTGGCGCGTTCCAGCCCGGGTTCGGCGGCAACTTCGACGCCTTTGTGACGAAGCTCGATACCACCAAGACCGGCTCCGACTCTCTGGTCTACTCCACCTTCCTCGGCGGGACCGGCCTCGACGACGGCTTCGCCATCGCCGTGGACGCGGCCGGGAACGCCTACGTGACCGGCGATACCAATTCGCCCGATTTCCCCACGACCCTTGGCGCTTTCCAGACCACCCTTAGCCCCTCCCTTACTGAGGGGTTTGAGCGTGACGCCTTCGTGGCGAAGCTTGCTGAGATTAACACTCCCGTAGGTAGCCCTGTCCTTGTCAAGCCGGTGGACTTGGCCACAGGGAAGACTCCAGTGACCCTCACATTCCCGACTGTAACGCGGGCGGGAGTGACCGGCCTGGTCACGAGCCGCACTGGGCCCCCGCCGCCGGCAGGCTTCAAGCCCGGCAGCCCTCCAACCTACTTCGACATCACCACGACTGCGGCCTTTTCAGCCTCCGCCAGTGTGTGCATCAACTACACCGGCATCACCTTCAGCGCCTTCAACACCACGGCGGGTCTGCTGCGGCTCATGCACTTCGCGGGCACGGGGTTCGTGGACGTGACGACCTCACTTGACACGACCGCCGCCGTGATCTGCGGGCTCGTCAACTCGTTTTCGCCTTTCGCGATCTTCGAGCCCGAGATTCAGATTCAGCCGTTCGCCGCCTTCCACGCTGGGGTCGAGATCGAGGACGAGCGAGACGAGCGCGAGTTCAAGGTGAAGGGAACGTTCACCCTGGGCGCGGGCAGCGACGGAATTCATCCGCTCACCGAGGATGTGACTCTCCAGGTCGGGGCCTTCACGGCGACGATCCCCAAGGGCTCGTTCCGGCGCCACGGGCACGACACGTTCAAGTTCGAAGGGGTCGCGGGAGGCGCCAGGCTGGAAGTGAAGATCCAGGCCCGGGGAGGCAACCGCTTCGAGTTCAAGGCCGAGGGCAAGGGCGCGGATCTCACCGGCACAACGAGCCCGGTGGTGGTCACGCTCACCATCGGCAACGATGGCGGCAACACGATCAGGGTTAAGGCCAAGCGCGACGACTGAGCCGCGCGCTCCTGGTCCTGGACGCCCTTCTGACGCGCCGCTTTCGGAGGCCGGCCGCCTAGCGACTCACCATGGCCCAGCCGGATGTTTGGAGATCCTCGGTGAGGTCCCGTTGGCGTCGGTCGTCGCGTCGCCTCTC
>QHTD01000277.1 GCA_003220675.1 Candidatus Rokuibacteriota bacterium
TTGAGATATGTGTATCGCGCCAGGTCCATGCGCGAGACGATGAGAAGCAGCCGGGCCACGCCTGTCGTCGCCGGACTCACGAGCATGACTTCCTCCGCTGCGTGCGAGTGTCGACCGAACGGCGAGCGTCGTGGACCGTCCGAGCCGCGCGCGGATCATAGCCGCTCCCGCATCGAACGCAAGAGGAATCGCACGTCGGCGACGCGATTTTCCGGAATCGGCTCGGCTCAGCCTCCAGCGAAGACGTTCTTCTTGATGGTGGCGTGAACGCCCCAGTTGCCGTCGACGACCTGGGTGATGCCGAAGTCGACGGCGACCGACATCAGTGAGATCGCCTCGTTCTCGCTCAACCCCTTCGTCGTCATGAGGAAGCGGCGCATCTTCCGGAAGGCGTCCCTCATCGCGAGGTCGACCGAGGATTTCTCGTAGATCTTGCTCTGGGCGTCGGCGCCGAGATCCACGAGGTAGTTGGG
>QHTD01000278.1 GCA_003220675.1 Candidatus Rokuibacteriota bacterium
GCCAGCGCCGTGCCGGCCAGCGTGTCCTTCTTGCGGACGCTGAGCTGGAAGGTCCCGATGAGCGAGCACTCGATCGCCGTGCCGGCGAGCTCGGAGTCACCCTGCGCGGCGTGGGAGTCTCCGGCGGAGAGGAGCGCGCCCTTGACTGCAACGGGGTAATACATCGTGGCGCCCTTGCCGATTCGCCAGTCGTCGATGTTGCCGCCGACGTAGTTGGGCGGGATGGAGTCGACGATGTCCGCCTCGGCGGGTGCTAAGCCGAGCACGCCGAAGTGGGGGCGGATGGGGACGCGGACATTCTTCAGTATCCCGTGGTTCTCCTTCACGGTGCGGTGGTCGACCGGCACGCCGGGATAGTCGATGATCTTGTGCACGACGCCGGAGGGGTCCGTCTGCGGCGTCCACTGGAAGTTGTAGACCGCTTGCGCCCAGTTCCGCTCGCCCGATGCGTCGATCTCGTAGATCGTGATCACCTCGCGGGGTTTGGGATCCGTCAGCAGGTCCTTGTAGTGGAAGCCCCACCACGCGGCGGCATTGCTGCCGAAGCTCTTCCCCTTGTACTTCGGGTTGGCGCAGGGCCGCGGGCGGACGTCGACGATGCGGACCTCGAGGATGTCGCCGGGCTCGGCGCCGCGAACGAAGACGGGTCCGGTGCAGATGTGCACGCCGAGGCCCTCGCCCGCTCCCCGGCCGAACAGCGTCGGCTTCATAGGCCCCGCCCCGCGGCGATCGACGCCCTTCTTCTGCTTGTCCCAGTAGAAAACGCTCTCGGCGCCTGGGTCCCCCTTGATCATCCGCTCGGCGTCGTCGTTGGCGTGGTGCGTGAGGACCTCGATGGTGACGAAGTCGCCCGAGTTGACCTCGATGAGGGGCTTGAGTGATTTACTGAAGTATCCCCAGTGCACCGTCTTGTCGGTCGCCGGCACGTAATAGTGATTCTTGGTGCCGGGCACCATCCCCGGCTGTGCCTGGGCCGGAACCACCCCGACCGGCCCCAGCGACGCCGCCATCCCGCCGACCGCCAGCGCGCCCTTGAGGAAGTCCCGGCGTCCTTCGCTCGCGTCGATGTCGGCATCGCGGTTGCCGGAGCCAGCCGTTTCGGGCCCGTGTTCGAAGTCCGTCGACATGGTCGACCCCCCTGAGAGGTTAGGTTGAGTGCGCCCGGTGCGCCGGGCCACCGAACCATACGCTGGTCCTACGGACTGGTCAAATGCGGGGCAAGCGCTATTATCTGCGGCATGGTCAAGGCCGTCTCGTTCTTCAAGCGCAAGCCCGGGATGTCCGTCGAAGCCTTCCAGGCGTACTGGCGGACGGCCCACCCCGACGTCGTCGTCAAGCTGCCGGGTATTCGCCGCTACGTCCAGTCGCATACCCTGCCCTCCGGGTATCGCAAGGGTGAGCCGATCTACGACGGGATCGCGGAGGTCTGGTTCGACGATACCCGCGCGATGCGCGCCCTGGTCGGGACCGCGGCATACGCGGCGGTCCAGGCCGACGAGGCGAAGTTCATCGAACGCTCCACCATGGGCTTGCTCGTCACCGAGGAGCGTGTCATCAAGGACGGGCCCGTGCCCGAGAACGGCGTGAAGAACGTCGAGTTCGTGACCCGCAAGCCGGGCATGGCTGTGGACGTCTTCCAGCAGTACTGGTCCCAGGTCCACGGGCCCCTGGCGGCGTTGATCCCGGTCGTCCGGCGCTACGTGCAGAGCCACACCCGGCGCGCGGCCTACGAGGCCGGGCGGGCGCCGCTCTATGACGGCGCCGCACTGACGTGGTTCGACGACACGCAGGCGATGCGTGTGTCGGCGACCACGCAGGAGTACGCCCACGTCCGGGCGGACGAGGCCAACTTCATCACGCCCGATCCGCCGTTCATCATCACCAGGGAACACGTGATCATCGCCTAAGGCCCCCCGGGCTCGGAGGAGACATGCTCGAACGGCCGTTGCCCACGGAGCAGGAAGTGCGCGCATACATCCGCGACCGGCGGAACTGGGGGCGCTGGGGCAGGGACGACCAGGTCGGCGCGCTCAATCTCGTCACGCCAGCCAAGCGCGCGGCGGCGGCGCGGCTCGTCACGAGCGGCCGCGCGGTCTCGCTGAGCCGGCCTTTTCCAAAAGAGCCCGGCCCCAACAACGCGTTTCCCGCGCAGCACTACATGCGGACGCTCGCGCGCGGGAAGGGCGGCTTCGCCGCGGACTATTACGGCATCTTCTACCACGGCGTCGCCTCCACGCACATCGACGCGCTCTGCCACACCTGGGACGAGGAGGCGATGTGGAACGGGCGCGACCCGAAGAAAGAGATCACCTTCGACGGGGCGACGTTCGGGTCGATCGAGCACTGGGCCGACGGCATCATCACGCGTGGTGTGATGCTCGACGTCCCGCGCCATCGCCGCGCGGCGTGCGTGACGCAAGAGACTCCGGTCCACGGATGGGAGCTCGACGACATCCTGCGGGCCCGGCGAATCAGGCTCGAGCCCGGTGACGCCGTCTGCGTCTACTCCGGCCGCGAGGCGTGGCAGACCTCGAATCCCGACAAGCCGTACAGCCGCCCGTTCGGTGCCGGACCGCTCGAGCGCCCGGGCCTGCACGTGTCGTGTCTGCCGTTCCTTCGCGACCACGATGTGAGCGTGCTGGTCTGGGACATGCTCGACCACCTGCCGATCGGCTACGACATCCCGTGGGCCGTGCATGCGGCCCTCTTCGCCTACGGCGTGGCCCTCCTCGACAACGCGCTCCTCGAGCCCCTCGCGCGCGCGTGCGTCGAAGTGGGGCGCGACGACTTCATGCTGGTGATCGCGCCGCTCAACGTCCCGGGGGGCACGGGATCGCCGGCCAACCCGATCGCGGTGTTCTGATGGACGGCTGGATCGGGCAGCCGCTCAAGCGACGCGAAGACCACCGGCTCCTCACGGGCGCGGGGCGCTTCGTGGACGACCTGCGACCACCGGGGTGCGTCCACGTGGTCCTGCTGCGGTCGCCCCATGCCCACGCACGCATCACGCGGATCGACCTCGAGCGCGCACGGCGCGCTCCGGGCGTGGTCGCGGTCGTCACCGGCGCGGAGGTGAGCCACCTCGGGCCGATGCCGGTGAACCGGCTCGTGCCGGATATGCGGGTGCCGCCCCATCCGATCATCGCCGACACCCACGTCCGCGCCGCAGGCACTCCCGTGGCCGCCGTCGTGGCCGAGAGCCCCTACGCCGCGCGCGACGCCGTGGAGCTGATCCACGCGGAGTACGAGCCGCTCGCGGCGCTGCCGGAGCCCGAGGCGGCGGTGGCCGACGGTGCTCCCGCCCTGTTCGCCGACATCGAGGGCAATCGGTCGTTCACGCGCACGCTGCGCCAGGGCGATGCGGCGCGCGCCATCACTGGCGCCCCGCACGTCGTCCAGCTCCGGGTGGTCCAGCAACGCTTGGCCGGGGTGCCGCTCGAGCCCCGCTCCGTGCTGGCGGTGTTCGATCCCACCACGGAGGAGCTGACGCTCTGGGTCTCGTGCCAGGCGCCCTTCCGCATCCGGGCCGAGGTCGCGCGCCTCCTCGGGCTCCCCGAGTCGCGCGTGCGCGTGATCGCGCCCGACGTCGGCGGAGGCTTCGGCGTCAAGAGCGGTCCTTACCGCGAGGAGGTCCTGCTGGCCTGGCTCGCGCGGCGGCTCGCACGGCCGGTCACGTGGGTGGCCACGCGCAGCGAGGACCAGATCACCACGAATCAGTCGCGCGGCTCGGTCTGCGAGGGCGAGCTGGCCCTGGACGCCGAGGGGCGCATCACGGCGCTCCGCGCGCGGGTTGTCGCTCCGCTCGGCGCCGCGCTGATGAACGCAGCCGCGGGACCGCCGTGGAACCACGCGCGCCTCCTGCCGGGGGCCTACGTCGTGCCGGCGTGCGAGATCACCGTCACGGGAGCCCTGACGACGACCACGCCGGTCGCGGCCTATCGCGGCGCCGGCAGGCCCGAGGCGTGCTTCTTCATCGAGCGGCTGATGGACACGGCGGCCCGGGCGCTCAAGCTCGATCCCGCGGAAATCCGCCGGCGTAACTTCGTCCCGCCCGACCGCTTCCCGTTCCGGACGGTGACGGGCCAAGTCTACGACTCGGGCGAGTATGGGAAGGCGCTCGAGCTGGCGCTCGCGGCGGCGGACTACACCAGCCTGCGACACCTGCAGGCGGAGCGTCGCGCGCGCGGCGAGATCGTCGGCGTCGGCGTCGCGTCGTACATCGAGCCCGCCGCGCTCGGCTGGGAGAGCGGCAGCCTCAAGGTCGAGCGCTCCGGGCGGGTGACGGCGATCACCGGGTCGAGCGCCCACGGCCAGGGGCACGAGACGACCTTCGCCCAGATCGTGGCCGACCATCTGGGCGTCACGCCGGATGACGTGGTCGTCGTCCACGGCGACACGCGCTCGGGGCCCGAGGGCTTCGGCACCTTCGGCAGCCGGAGCGTCGCGCTGGGCGGCGGCGCCCTGGCACGCGTGGCCGGGGACGTGCGCGAGAAAGGGAGGAGGATCGCCGCCAAGCTCCTCGAGGCCGCCGCCCCCGACGTGGTCAACGTGCCCGGGGGCTTCCAGGTGGTCGGCGTGCCGCAGCGGCGCGTGACGTGGAAGGAGGTCGCCTCCGCCGCCTACGCCGGAGGCCAAGCGTTGCCCGCGGGAGAGACGCCTGGCCTCGAGGCGAGCACCTACTTTCAGCCGGAGGGCGAGGTGTGGAGCTTCGGCGCCGTCGTCTGCGCGGTGAGGGTCGAGGGCGAGACCGGGCGGCTCAGCATCGAGCGGCTGGTGTGGGTGGACGACGCCGGGACGGTGATCAATCCGCTCCTCGCCGAGGGCCAGCTCCACGGCGCGCTCGCTCAGGGTCTCGGCCAGGCGCTCCTCGAGGCGATCGTCTACGACCGCGACGGACAGCTCCTCACCGGCACGCTGATGGACTACGCGATCCCGCGCGCCGACGACGTGCCCCCCGTGACGCTCGAGAAGATGCACACGCCCTCGCCGCGCAACCCGCTCGGCGCCAAAGGGCTGGGCGAAGCCGGCTGCATCGCCATCCCACCCGCGATCGTCAACGCCGCCGTGGACGCGCTGGCGCCCTTCGGCGTCTCGCATCTTGACATGCCGCTCACGCCCGCGCGACTCTGGGCCGCGACCAGGAGGCAGCGATGAACCCTCGGATCATATCCGCCGACGATCACATCGATCTCCAGTGGCTGCCGAAAGACCTCTGGCAGAAGAGGGTCCCTCCAGCGTGGCGCGATCGCGCCCCGAAGGTCGTCGAGACACCCGAGGGGCCGTACTGGGTCTGCGGCAATGACCGCTGGGACCCGTGGGGCGGTCGGAAGGGCGCCGCCGGCGCGCAGGGCGGCCGGCGCACGGCGCTCGAAAAGGGTGGTGTGCTCGAGCCCGGCGTCCTGCGCCCGACAACGACCGAGCTGCGGCTGACGGACATGGATCGTGACGGCATCGACGCGACGGTCATGTACGGACCGATCGTGCCGTTGCTGATCCAGGATCCCGATCTACGAGAGGTTTGCTACCGGGCGTACAACGACTGGCTGGCCGAGTTCTGCGCGACCGCGCCGGATCGGCTCGTCGGCGCCGGGCTGATCCCGATCGACGACCCCAAGACCGCGGCGGACGAGGTGCGTCACCTCAACCAGATCGGTCTTCGGACGGGGATGTTCCTGGCCGCCAGGGTCGAGCTCCCGCTGTGGGACGAGGCCTGGGAGCCGCTGTGGGAGGCCGCCGCCGAGGCGGCGTTGCCCATCGGCTTCCATCTCGGCGGGGGCCTCCGCACGGTCCTGTACAGCGGTCCGAAGGCGACCCAGGCCGGGAACATGGGCGTCCGCGTCGCCTGCTCGACGCTCCAGATGGATGAGCCGCTCGCCGCCGTGATCTTCGCGGGCGCGCTCGAGCGTCATCGGGGACTGAAGATCGTGCTCGCCGAAACCGGGATCGGCTGGCTGCCCTACATGCTCGAGCGGATGGACGACACCTACCAGAAGTTCCTCGACGCCGAGGAGTTCTGGCGGAGGCACGGCGGGCTCCAGCTGACGATGGCGCCGAGCGCCTATTTCCGACGGCAGGTGTGGGCGACCTTCCAGACGGATCACCTCGGGCTGCGGGTCGTGGACCTCCTGGGGGACGACCGGGTGATGTGGGCGTCCGACTACCCCCACGCCGACAGCACGTGGCCCGAGTCGCAGCGGGCGATCGAGGACAATTTCAAAGGTGTCGCGCCCCAGGCGCGCCGCCGCATCCTGTGCGACAACGCGCGGGAGTTGTACGGGCTCTGACCCCCGGCGAGGTCCAAGTCTGCTCAGAAGCGCCAGTCGACGCCCAGGAGCACCGGGTGGAATCTCGTGTCGAGGTGTCGGTCGACGGCGAATCGCACGTGAGTGCCTGAGGTATCCACGCGCCACCCGGGTCCGTCCCGTGGCCTGGTGTCCACGTCTCGCGCCAGCAGATATCGGGTCTCAAGGCGGAGTCGAACGTGCCCAGTCAAAGGGATCGAAACGCCTCCGAGCAGCTGGTCGCCGACGCCCCATTTACTGGCCCCGTGCGTGACGCTGCTGTGCACCGCTCCGGCTCCAGCCCCGAGATAGGCGAAGGTATCCTTCCCGGGTTCTTCGGAGAAGCGACCGAGCAGAGGCCGGAGCGGAAGTCGCCCAAGCGCGCTCAGGTAGAGAGCCGTGCGCTGCTGGTGAACGGTGAAGTGCGGGGCGGGTGGGGTGTCAGCGCCCTTGGCGCTCATGACCCAGTAAATCGGGTCGAGCTGGACGCCAAAGTAGCGGAGGGCTGGCCAGTCACCCCAAGCCGTGAGGGTCGCCCCGACGAGCGGGCCGAGGGACTCGGTCACATCGTTCGTGGTGGTCGGGTCAGCCAAGGGCCGCCCGCCGTCGGACGGATACTCTTTGAACACGAGATCCTGTTGACCGGGAACCACAATACCGGTGGTCAGGCCCGTCATGACTTCGGAGGCGGCCGGACCCGACCAGGCCAGCCATATGCCTAGGGCCAGAGTCACGGCACCCTTGCGCAGTTGCCCCACTCAGATCAGGTTCTATCACTCCTTCTTCGGCGGCCAAAGGATTCCGAGCGCATCCAACCGGCGCAGCCGATCCTGCCCGAGCGCCTGGTCGTAGACCTCGGCCAGCGCCTCGGGCGTCCAGCCCTCGCGGCTCGTAATCGCGCGCAGCGGCGCGGGGTGCGACCAGAGGGTCACCTGGTTGCCGCGCACGTGGATGACCTGGCCGGTGACGTGGGCGGCGCGATCACTCGCGAGAAACGTCACGACGGGAGCCACCGCCTCCGGAGGCGCCGCCGCTTGCGCCCGGCGGTCGTCGGGGAGCCGCTCGGTCATCCGCGTCTCGGCGGACGGCGAGATGCAATTCACGGTGACGCCGTACCTCGCCATCGCCAGCGCCGTCGAGCGCGTGAGGCCGACGATACCCTCCTTCGCCGCCGAATAATTCGGCTGGCCCGGGCTCCCCTCCAGCCCGGCCGTGGAGGTGAACGCGATGATGCGCCCGCGGCGCTTCTCGCGCATGTGGCGCGTCGCGGGGCGCATGACGGTGAAGTGGCCCTTCAGGTGCACGGCGACGACCGCGTCCCACTCCTCCTCGGTCATGTTGAAGATCATGCGCTCGCGCAGGATGCCGGCGCAGCAGACGACGATCTGGAGGTCGCCGAAGCGGCTTAGCGCCGCGTCGACGATCGACTGACCGCCGGCCATCGTCGCGACGCTCTCGGCGTTGGCCACCGCCTGGCCGCCGAAGGCCTCGATCTCCTTGACCACGGCCTGCGCCGCGGCGCTCGACGGCTCGCGGCCGTCCACCGTCACGCCGTAATCGTTGACGACGACCCGGGCGCCCGCGCGGGCGAGTCCGAGCGCGACCCCACGCCCGATGCCGTTGCCCGCGCCGGTCACGACCGCTACCTTTCCGTCGAGCAGTCCCATGGATGTTTCCTCCTATTTGATCGCCAGCGGGTTCACGGTGAGCCGACGGCGCCGGTGACATGGGTGCGTCTCATCTCTTTGCGCTCGAGGTCGCATGTACCGAAGGAGTACAAGCATACTTGACAGGATTCCCGGACGTGACGATACTTCGGTCCGCCAGTTCCTGGGCCCTGACTTGACGCTCGGCAGTAGAAAGGAGGGCGCAGCCACCCCGCACCGTGGCGGTGTCGGATAGCTCCGAAGAGGCTTTAGCGGTTCAACGCAGGAGGAGAGGAATGAAGCGGTCGATAGTGGTACTCGCCGCGGTCGCGCTCGTGCTGGTCGGAATCGCCGGGTCGGCGCTCGCAGAGTCGCCGGCCGGCATGCGGCTCTACGCGTTCAGCTCAGGCGCCCTCACCGTCGCCAAGAACTTCCTCCAGGCCGGCGGTCCACCGACGCAGATTCAGATCCCCGTGGGATTCTTCGTCGTCAGGCACCCGAGGGGCAACGTGATCTTCGACACGGGTAACAACGACCGGATCCTCACTGACCCGGGCTACTGGGGCGACTTCGTCAAGGCGCTGAACCCGGTACGCACGCCGGACATCGCCATCGACGTCCAGCTCGGCAAGATCGGGCTCAAGCCTGACGACATCAAGTACGTCGTCATCGGTCACATGCACCTGGACCACGGCGGCAACATCGCGAAGTTCCCGAACTCGACGCTGGTCGTGCAGAAGGACGAGATCAGGAACGCCTTCTGGCCCGAGCCCGGCACCGCCTGCTGCTACGTCCCCGGCGACTTCATGTTCCTCAGGACGCCCCCGGGCGCGATGATGCCGAACGATCCGAAGTGGAAGGTGTTCCAGCTCGAGGGCGATATTGATCTCTTCGCCGATAATAGCGTCGTCGTGAAGCGCTGGGTGGGGCACACCCCGGGAAGCCAGATGCTGATCGTTCGGCTCCCGAAGTCGGGGACCATCGTTCTCACGAGCGACAACGTCTATTACAAGGAAAACGTGGAGAAAAACCTCCTGCCGGACGTGTCGCTCGCCTACAGTCCCAAGGGGATCCTGGGCTCGTACGACTTCATCCGCGAGATGCAGGCCCGGGAGAACGCCAACTACTTCACCGCGCACGACCCCGACGCGTGGAAGACGATGAAGCACGCGCCGGAGTACTGGGAGTAGGGGAGTCTCACGGCCGCCGAGTAGTGCGAGCGCCGGGGCGGTCACG
>QHTD01000279.1 GCA_003220675.1 Candidatus Rokuibacteriota bacterium
CGTCACCTACACCGATCTGCTGGTGAAGCTCGTCGCCGCGGCCATCTCCCAGCATCCAGCCGTGAACGCCTCGTGGAAGGACGGCGCGATCGTGCGGAACGCCGATATCAACATCGGCCTGGCCGTCGCCATCGACGACGGCCTCGTCGTCCCCGTCCTCCACCGCGCCGACACCCTGGGCCTCGCCGAGCTCGCGACCCGCCGCGAGGACCTGGTGAGCCGCGCCCAGGCCGGCAAGCTGCGCCCGCCCGACATCCAGGGCGGCGGCTTCACCATCAGCAATCTCGGCATGTACGGTGTGGATACCTTCAACGCCATCGTCAATCCGCCGCAGGCCGCCATCCTCGCCGTCGGCCGCATCGCCGACCGCGTCGTCGCCCTCAACGGTCAGCCCGCCGTCCAGCCGACTATGGTGCTGACCCTGTCCTGCGACCATCGCGCCCTCGACGGCGCCCGCGGCGCCCAGTTCCTCGGTGCGCTCGCGGAGCTGATCGAAGAGCCGCTGGCGCTGCTCGTCTGACCGTCACCCTGGCAAAGGAGGTCTCTATGGCTCAGGCGACATTGCCGCCGTGGATCCAACCGCTGCAGAAGCGTGACCCGGAGTTCGTCGACTCCTACATGGCCCAGCGCGAACGGATCATGCGCGACGGTGCCATTCCCGCCAAGTACAAGCATCTGATGACCATGATCGTGGACGCGCTCCAGACTCATCCGGACGGCGTGGCGACGATCGCCAACCGCGCCCGTGGCGCCGGTGCGTCGGAAGCCGAGATCCAGGAAGCCGTCGAGGTGACGTATCTCTTCGGCGGCACGCCAGCGCTGGTGACCGCCATGAACGCGTTCCGCACCTGAGTTCAACACGGAATAACGGAGGCGAACCCATGCCAGCCGAGACCGTTGCCAACGCGGACGTCGACAGCCTGCGGCAGCTCAACCGGGACTACATCAGGTCCGTCCAGACGTCGGACGTCCGCCGGTTCGACGAGATCCTCGCGGAGGACTTTTTCTGCAGCAATCCCGACGGCTCGCTCGTCGATCGCGCGGGCTTCCTGGCTCAGACGGCGCGCCCCGTGACGATCTCCAAGCTCGAGGCCCATGACGTGCGCGTTCGGATCATCGGCGATGTCGCGATCATCCATGCGCGGACGACGTACACGATGCCGGACGGCCGCGCGGGAGCGGGCCGGTACACCGACGTCTGGGCGCGCCGGCAGGGCCGCTGGCTCGCCGTGTCCGCCCACGTCACCCGCTGCTGAGGTCGGGACCGAAAGGGCTGGTCAGTCCTCGGACGCGGCCTTCCGCACGAGCTGCTCCAGCACCTCGTAGGGCTGCGCGCCCACGACGCCGTGGCGGCCGGCGACGAACGTCGGCACGCCCGTGACGCCGTACCGGCGTGAGAGCTCCCAGTCCGCGTCGACGGCGTCCTTGAAGGTCCGCCTCTCCAGCACCTCGCGCGCGCCGTCGACCGACAGGCCCGCGTGCTCCACGATGTCCAGGAGCACCGCGGGCTTGGAGATGTCGCGCACCCCCACGAAGTAGGCGCGGAACAGCGCGTCGTGGAGGGCCTCCCCACCCGGCTGCGTGTCCGCCCACTTGCCCAGCTCCTGGGCCAGGCGGCTGTTATACGTCATGGTGCGCTCGCCATAGGGGAGACCCTCCGCGTCCATGCGCGCCTTCATCTGCGCATGCATGGCCTTCCGGTCCACGTTGCGCCCGGCGAACAGCTCGGCCAGCGAGCGGCCTTCCGCCGGGGTCTCCGGGTGCAGGGGAAAGTGGACCCACTCGACCTTCACGTGGTGCTCGGCCTTGAGCCGCTCAATACGCACGGTACTGAGATAGCACCAGGGTCAGACGTAGTCGGAGAAGATCCTCATCGTCACCGGCTGAGTCATGATGCCTCCTGTCTTCAGCTGACCTTGACGAGCTTCTGCAGGCGCGCCTCGAAGATCGCCCGCGGGTTCCTGACGAGCATCTGCTCGATCTGGTCCTCGGTGACACCCGACTTGCGGAGCGCGGGAAGGACATCGTCGGAGATGTGGGTGTAATGCCAGAGCGGCCGGGTCCGGCGCTTGTCGTCCTCGGAGAGCATGTCGGTCCAGCAGTTGGCGTCGTGGGAGAGGACCATTTTGCCGGCGTAGCCTTCGGCGCAGAGCCGTGCCAGCACCTCGACCCGTTTCGCGGTGGGCAGGTAGTGCTCGAGGCCGAAGCGGTCCATCCCGATCGTGCTCCCCCGCTCCATCAGCCCGCGCAGGTAGCCCAGGTCGTCGCTGTCGCCGCTGTGGCCGATGATGACGCGGCGGAGATCGACCCCCTCCTGCGCGAAGATCGCCTGCTGCGCCTCGCCGGATCGGCCCGCGGCCCAGGTGTGCGTCGAGATCGGCACCCCGGTCGCCTTCTGGGCCCGCGCGGAGGCTCGCAGCACGGTCTCGATCACCGGGGTCACGCCGGCGGTGTCCGTGGCGCACTTGATGATGCCCGCCTTGACGCCGCTCGTGCCGATGCCGCGGGTGATGTCGCGGACGAACAGCTCGGCGACCGCGTCGACGCCGTGGCTGCTGAAGTACCGCTGCGGCATCCACCAGACCCCGGTGGCGACGATCACACGGACGCGCGAGCGGCGGGCCACGGCGACGATCAAGTCGATGTCCCGGCCCAGATCGACGGTGGTCAGGTCGACAATCGTGCGGATGCCGCGGCTCCCGAGGTCGGCCATCTTCCGCTCGGCGAGCGCGAGGACGGCGTCCCGGTCGAAGAGGTGGGGCCAGTTCTCGTGCACGCCGGGGGAGCGCGTCACGATGTGCTCGTGCATCAGCGTCGGGCCGAGCTCCGCCGTGGCGACCGGACCGAGCGCTGTCTCGACCATTGTGCCGGTGTTGTGGAGCTCAGTGGCCATTCGCCGCGCCGTACTGGAGGGCGGGGCTGAGCTTGCGCTGGACGGGATCGACAAGGGTGCGTCCCTCGAGGGTGATGAGCACCTCCGCGGCGTCGCGTTCGGCGACTTGGCCCTCGATCGTCACGACGCGGCGTCGCTCGGTGGGCACCACCGACAGCGCGCGGAGGAGGGCGGCAGCGAGCAGCGCCTCCACGAAGAACGTGCCCATCGGCTCCACCCCCCTCGGCGCAGCGTACGGCCCCGGGCTCGGACACCGCAAGAGGGTGGGTGACGGGCTCACCCGAGCGCGGGCCGCACGCGCTCGGCGAAGACGGCCATCTGCGCGTCGAGCTCGCGGCCGTCGGCGGCGAGGAACTCGAGGACCAGGTGCTCGACGCCGCACGCGGCCAGCTCGCCGATCTGCTCGACCAGGGCGGCCGGCTCGCCCGCGAGCACGCGCCCGCCATGCGTGGACGCTGGCGCGCTCTGGCCGGGCCGCAGCACGCGCAGGTCGTTGCGCAGCGTGAGCGCCGGGGGCGTCGCGCGGCCGCTGGCCTGGCAGAGCCGTGCGATCTCGGCCTGGCCGGCCTGCAGCTCCGCCGGCGGGCGATTGATCGGATGCCAGGCGGCTCCGAGCCGAGCGGCGCGGCGGAGCGCGGCCCGGCTGTGGCCGCCGACCCAGATCGGCGGGTGCGGCTTCTGCAGGGGCTTGGGCTCGAACACGAGCCCGCCGAACCGCGTGTACTTGCCCGCGAACGACGGCGCGCGGCTGGTCCAGAGCTCTTGCATCGCCGCCAGATACTCGTCGGTCATGGCGCCGCGCTCCGCGAAGGGCACGCCCAGGGCGGCGCTCTCGGCGGCGACCCAGCCGGCGCCGATGCCGAGCACGACGCGCCCGCCGGAGAGCGCGTCGAGCGAGGCGATCATCTTGGCGGTGACGACCGCGTTGCGATACGGGACGATGAGCACAGTGGTGCCGAGCCGGACCCGGCGGGTGGCCCCGGCGACGACGGCAAGCGTCACGAGGGGGTCGAAGACCGTCTCGCCGAAATTGACGATGTTGGCGTGCGGCACCACGACGTGATCGCTGACCCAGACGGAGTCGTAGCCGAGCTGCTCGGCCCGGACGGCCGCGCCCCGGATGATGTCCGGTGTGGCCAGGTGCCGGCAGTTGGGAAGCCAGACGCCGAAGTTCATCGCCGCGATCCTCCGTCAGCCGCCGCGGGACGTCAAGGGGTGGACTAGCTGCGCTCGATGGGGCACGATACCCTTCTCGGAGGATTCCATGGCACGCACGCTGCTCGACAAGGTGTGGGACGCGCACACGGTCCGGACGCTGCCTTCCGGCCAGACCCAGCTCCTGATCGGCCTCCACCTCATCCACGAGGTGACGACGCCGCAGGCCTTCCAGATGCTCAAGGAGCTGAAGCTGAAGGTCCGCATGCCCGCGCGCACGTTCGGCACGCTCGACCACATCATCCCGACGGCTGACCAGGCCCGTCCCTTCGCCGACCCGCAGGCGGAGGAGATGGCCCAGCACATGTACCGGAACATGAAAGAGTTCGGCCTGCCGCTCTTCGACATGGCGAGCGGCAAGCAGGGCATCGTCCACGTGATCGGGCCCGAGCTCGGCCTCAGCCAGCCGGGCATGACCATCGCCTGCGGCGACAGCCACACCTCCACCCACGGCGCCGTCGGCGCCATCGCCTTCGGGATCGGCACCACACAGGTCCGCGACGTGCTGGCCACGCAGTGCCTCGCCATGGCCAAGCCCAAGCTGCGGCGGGTGCGGGTGGAGGGCACGCTCGCCAACGGCGTCTACGCGAAAGACGTGATTCTCGCGATCATCAACGAGCTGGGCGTTAAAGGCGGTGTCGGATACGCCTATGAATATGCGGGTCCGGTGATCGAGCGCATGACCATGGAGGAGCGACTTACTATTTGCAACATGTCGATCGAAGGCGGCGCGCGCTGCGGCTACGTCAATCCCGACGCGACGACCATCGAGTATCTCCGCGGCCGGCCCTACGCGCCGCAGGGCGAGGCCTTCGACCGCGCGGCCGCCTGGTGGAAATCGATGGCCACCGAGCGGGGCGCCGAGTTCGACGACATCGCCCGCCTCGACGGCGCGGCCATCGAGCCGGTAGTGACGTGGGGCATCAACCCCGGCATGTCCATCGGCGTGAGCCAGCGGATCCCCTCGCCCGACGCCCAGCCCGAGCCCGAACGGCCGACCTTCCGCGAGGCGCTCGCCCACATGGGCTTCGAGGCGGGCCAGCCGATCAAGGGCGCGAAGATCGACGTGGCGTTCGTGGGCTCGTGCACCAACGGGCGCCTGTCGGACCTACGCGCCGCTGCCGAGGTGGCGAAGAAGGGCAAGGTCGCCGAGGGCGTGCGCGCGCTCATCGTGCCCGGCTCCCAGCAGGTCGCCCAGGCCGCCGAGGCCGAGGGCCTGCACGAGATCTTCCTGGCCGCGGGCTTCCAGTGGCGCAAGGCCGGCTGCTCGATGTGCCTCGGCATGAACGACGACAAGCTCCAGGGCCGCGAGATGAGCGCCTCGTCCAGCAACCGCAACTTCATCGGGCGCCAGGGCAGCCCCACGGGGCGGACTCTGCTGATGAGCCCGGCGATGGTCGCTGCCGCCGCCATCACCGGCGTCGTCACCGACGTGAGGGAGATCCTCCGATGAGCACCGACTTCAAGCGCCGCCATATGACGGGCCGCGGCATTCCCCTCCCCGGCAACGACATCGACACCGACCGCGTCATCCCTGCGCGCTTTCTCAAGGAAGTGACCTTCGAGACCATGGGCGAGCACGTCTTCGAGGACGCGCGGAAGCAGAACCCCGAGCACCCCTTCAACTCGCCCGCCTACCGGGGCGCGTCGGTGCTCGTCGTCGGCCAGAACTTCGGCTGCGGCTCCTCGCGCGAGCACGCCCCGCAGGCCCTCATGCGCTGGGGCATCCGCGCTATCGTCGGCGGCTCCTTCGCCGAGATCTTCTTCGGCAACTGCGTGATGCTCGGCATCCCCTGCCTGGTCGCGTCGCAGGAGGACCTCGAGTGGCTCCAGAAGGCGATCGCCAAGTCGCCTCAGGTGCCGGTGACGGTGGACGTCGAGAAGCAGGAGGTGCGCTTCGGCGACCACGCCATCAAGGCGACCATCCCCGATGGCGCGCGCAACCAGCTCGTGGGCGGGACGTGGGATTCGACGGCGGTGCTGCTCGAGGCGGGCGCCGCGATCGAGGCGACGGCGGGGAAGCTACCGTATGTCGCTGGGTTCTGATCCGCTCCATCGAAGATTGCCAAAGAAGCCAGGCGGCGACCCGACGTGCCGCCCTCTAGCGGTCGGA
>QHTD01000280.1 GCA_003220675.1 Candidatus Rokuibacteriota bacterium
GACGATCATCGAGGGCATCTCCGAGGAGACTCTCGCCCGGTACCTCTACGCGCCCGACCTTCCCGATCCCGACCTCATCATTCGAACGAGCGGCGAGGTGCGGCTCTCGGGGTTCCTGCTCTGGCAGAGCGCGTACAGCGAGTTCTACTTCTGCGACGTTCACTGGCCGGCGTTCAGGAAGATCGACTTCCTGCGCGCCGTGCGCGCGTTCCAGGAGCGGGATCGTCGCTTCGGATCGTAAGGGGGGCGAAGCCCCCCTCCGAGGAAACTACGCAGCCGAGTGGCCGCCGTCCAGGAAGATGGTCTGGCCCGTCATGAAGTCGGAGGCGGACGAGGCCAACAAGACCGCGAGCGGGCCGATCTCCTCCGGCCGGCCGATCCGGCGCATCGGGACGTCGCGGGTGAGCCGCTCGTTGATCTTCGGGTCCGCGAACGCGTCGTCCGTCATGGGCGTGGCGAACCAGCCCGGAGCGATCGCGTTCACCTGGACATTGTGGCGGGCCCACTCGACGCCGAGCGCGCGCGTCAGCGCGATCACGCCGCCCTTCGTCGCGGCGTAGATCGTGTAGCCCGGGAGCCCCACCTGCCCTAGCACCGAGGCGACGTTGATGACCTTGCCCGACCTCTGCGCGATGAGGTGGGGCGCGGCGGCGCGGCAGCCGTTGAAGACGCCGGTGAGGTTCACGTCCACCATGAGCCGCCAGTCCTCCGTGGTCATCTCGACGAGCGGAGCCACCTTGGCGACGCCCGAGTTGTTGACCACGATGTCGAGGCGTCCGAGCTCACGCCTCGTGCGCTCGATGAGCGCCTCGACCTCGGCGTAGCTCGCGACGTCCGTGGGGGCGACGAGGGCGCGCCGGCCCGCCGCGTGGACGCGGCGCGCGGTCTCCTCGAGGTCCGCCTTCGAGCGCGCCGCCAGGGCCACGTCAGCGCCGGCCTCGGCGAGCGCCACGGCGAGCGCGCGGCCGAGCCCACGGCTCGCGCCCGTGACGACGGCGACTTTGCCCGCGAGCGTCAGCGGTAGAGCGCCTCGATCGCGTCCTGGTACTTCTGGGCGACGACCTTGCGCTTCACCTTCAGGGTCGGCGTGAGCTCACCGCCGTCGAGGCTGAAGTCGCCGGGGAGCACCGTGAACTTCTTGATCTTCGCGTACGACTGGAGCTGCGTGTTCTTCTCCTCCACGGTGCGCCCGACGCGCTCGACGATCTTGGGGTGCTTGACGAGCACCGTGGGGTCGTTGACGAGGATCCCCTGGTCGCGGGCGAACTTCGTCAGCTCCTCGGGGTTGACGGTGATGAGCGCCACCGGGTACGGCCGCCGGTCGCCGTAGACCATCACCTGGCTGATGAACGGGTCGGCCTTGAGCATGTTCTCGACGTTCTGGGGCGCGATGTTCATGCCGCCGGCGGTGACGATGAGGTCTTTCTTCCGATCGGTGATGAAGAGGAAGCCGTCCGCGTCGAGCGTGCCGATGTCGCCCGTGTGGAACCAGCCGCTGGGCTCGAAGACCTCCTTGGTCGCGTCGGGCTGCTTGAAGTAGCCACGCGTGGCGATGTTGGGCCCGCGCGCGAGGATCTCGCCGTCGGGCGCGATCTTGAGCTCCACCCCCGACAGCGCCTGGCCGACGGAGCCGAACTTGAAGCGAGTCGGTTGATTGAAGGTCAGGGCCGGGCACGTCTCGGTGAGCCCGTACCCCTCGAGGAGCAGGATCCCCGCGGCGTGGAAGAACTCGGCGATGTCACGCGACAGGGGCGCCCCCCCGGAGACCGCCCACTGGAGCCGTCCGCCGAGCGCGGCGTGGAGCTTCGAGAAGACGAGCTTGTGGGCGAGCTTGCGCTTCCACTCGAGCGCCGCCGGCACGGGCTGGCCTTGCTGCTGGTGGCGGCTCACGTCGCGGCCCACGCCCACGGCCCAGCGGAAGATCTTTTGCTTCGCGGGCGAGCCCGCCTCGACGCCAGTCAGGATCTTCGCGTAGACCTTCTCGAAGACGCGCGGGACACTGCAGATGAAGTGCGGGCGCACCTCCCTCAGGTTCTCGCCCACCTTGTCGAGGTTCTCGGCGAAGGCCGTCGTCAACCCGTGGGCCACGCCCAGGAACGACTCGAGCCGCGCGAAGGAGTGGGCGAGCGGCAGGAAGAGCAGGTGCACCCACCCCTCCTCCACGGGCGTCCGCTGCTTGGACGCGCTCACCGCGGCGATGTGGTTGGCGTGGGTCTGGAGGACGCCCTTCGGAGGTCCGGTCGTCCCCGAGGTGTAGACGATTGTCGCGAGGTCCGCGGGGCCAGTCGTCGTCACCCGCTCGGCGAGCGTCGACTTGTGAGCCGCCTCGCTCTCGCGCCCCAGCCTTCGGAGCGACGTCCACGTCATCACCATCTTCGGCGGCTGCGGGGCGTCGTAGCCCGCGATGACGACGATCTGCTCGAGGCGCGGCATCTTGTCCCGGGCCTGGAGCGCCTTGGCGAGCTGGGCCGGGTCCTCCACGATCAGGGTTTTCGCCTCCGAATCGTTGATCACGTAGGCGATGAGGTCCGGCGGATAGGACGGGTAGACCGGCACCGTGACGCACCCAGCGCTGAAGATCGCGAAGTCGGCCTGCACCCACTCCGCGCGGCTCGCCGAGAGCAGCGCGATCTGCTCGCCCTTCTGCCGCCCCAGAGCGATCAGCCCCAAGGCCAGCTCGCGGACGTTTTCGCCGACCTCGCGCCATGTGACGGTCTTCCACCCGGCGCCCTGCTTGAACGATTGCGCCGGGCGACCGGCGCTCTTCTCCACGCGGTCCCAGAACATCCGCGCCAGCGTGTCGGCAGCCATGGGCCCCCCTAACTCAGTAATTTCAAATGACTTCTAGACCGTAGCATGAGCGGTATAACGCGATGCGAAAATTAACTTGACAATGATAACGCGACGCGTTAATACTCACGGCGGACGGAGACGCGTATGGCGAAACCCGGTGGGACGAAAAACGAAACAGAAGGTGCAGGAGGAGCGACCCATGATGGACGATCCCAAGAAGGCTCAGGAGTTGCTCGGCCAGATCACCGGCAAGGCCGTCGAGACGATGACGGTCTGGGCCGATGCGAATCAGCGCGTGCTGCGCGAGCTGGTCGAGTTCGGGGCGACGAGCGCGAAGGAAGGCGTGCGGCTCTACGCCGAGCTGCAGCAGAGCGCCATCGAGGCCCTGCGCGACTCGCAGGCCGCGGCGCTGCGCTGGCAGACGGCGTGGCAGGACGGCGGTAAGGACCCGGTCCAGCTCTACCAGAAGGCCCTCGCCGAGGGCGTGGAGAACGCTCAGAAGGCGTTCAAGATCCTCGAGACGCAGGCCCAGGCGGTGACCCGGTCGGCTGAGCGGCTGCAGACCTCCGCAGAGCAGGCGGGCAAGGGTCTCCAGGAGACGTACGCCGCCGTCGTGTCGAAGCTGAAGGACGTGTGCGCACAGAACTGAGCGCGCGCTCGCGCCCCTCGCGCGATCCAGGCGGCCCGGCGTCACACGCCGGGCCGTTCTACTTCGGCTGCGCCTTGCGCTTCTCCAGCCGCTCTTCGAGCGACTTGAGGCGCTCCCGCAGCGCGGCCACTTCTTCGCGCAGCCGATCCGCGTCCACCTCGGCCGTCCCGTCACGCTTGGGCTCGGAGCGGGTTCCGAGGCCCGCGCCGGCCATCATGCTCCCCCACCCCGCGCGACTCATCCACTCCTGGAAGACGCGCTCCATCTCGCGCTGGTTGGAGATGACTCCCTCGAGGCTCGACTTCATCGAGCGCTGCAGGAAGTCCTGCCAGGCCTCGCCGTGCTTGATGAGCTGGTGGAGGAAGCCGGTCGGCAGGCCGCCACGATGGCTCCGCTGGTTCTCGAGAATGATCTGCGTCAGCGTCACGCCAGTGAGGTCCTCGCCCGACGCCGCGTCGACGACGGAGATCTCCTTGCCCGTGCGGATCATCTCCTCGATCTCCTCGAGGGTGACGTAACGACTCTCCTGCGTGTCGTAGAGTTTCCGGTTCGAATACCGTTTGATGACGTACGCCATGGCACTCCTCTGCAGGGGGATGGGATCCCCTGGCGCCATGATGAATCGCATAACACTCCGCGTCAAGGGCCAGGCGTGGCACCGTGCTAGACTGACCGCCCACAACGAGGGAGGACACGATGAAGCTCAAGGGTCGCACCGCGCTCGTCACCGGTGGCTCCCGCGGGATCGGCCGTGCCGTCGCGTGGGCGCTCGCCGAGGAGGGCGCCGACGTCGCCGTCAACTACGTCTCGAGCGAGGCGGCGGCCAACGACGTCGTCGAGCAGATCCGCAAGATGGGCCGGCGCGCGACGCTCGCGCAGGCCGACGTCGCCGACTTCCCCGACACGTTCAGGATGGCGCAGGAGATCCTGAAGGAGTTCGGGCACCTCGACATCCTCGTCAATAACGCCGGCATCAACTCCGACAAGACCTTCGTGAAGATGGATCACGCCTCGTGGCGGACGGTGCTCGCGATCAACCTCGACGGCGTGTTCAACTGCACCAAGGTCTTCATCGACCAGATGCTGAGGCAGGGCTACGGGCGCGTCGTCAACATGACGTCGGTCATCGGCCAGATCGGCAACTTCGGCCAGGCCAACTACGCCGCGTCGAAGGCGGGGGTGGCGGCGTTCACGAAGTCGCTCGCCAAGGAGCTCGCCGGCAAGGGCATCACGGTGAACGCGATCGCACCGGGGTTCATCGAGACCGAGATGGTCCAAGGGATCCCGGACAAGGTGAAGGAGAAGCTGCTCGCTCAGATCCCGCTGAAGCGGTTCGGCACGCCGGCGGAGGTCGCGCGCGCCGTCGTCTACATGGTCTCGACCGACGGGGACTACATCACCGGGGCCGAGGTCTCGATCAACGGCGGGCTGCTGATGTGACCATCGTCGCCCAGGCGGCCAGCGCCTGGGCGGCCCAGGACCAGGGCTTCAGGGTGAGCCGGACCAGCGACGCTGCCACCCCTCGCTCCTCCTCGTAGACGATGTGGGTCCCTGACGGCATCACCCACGCCTCGCCTGACAGGACGTCCTCCCCCCGCTGGTTCGTGCAGGTCGTCCGGAGCCGGATGCGGTTGCGCTCGTGGATGACCTCCAGCACCTCGACGCGCGCGGTGATGGTGTCGCCGGCCTTGACGGGCTTCACGAACTTGAGGCTCTGCGAGAGGTAGACCGCACCGGGGCCCGGGAGCATGGCGCCGATGACCGCCGAGATGAGCCCGGCCGTGAAGAGGCCCGGCGCGATCGGTTCCTTGAAGGGCGTCGTCGCCGTGTAGGCGACGTCGCTGTGCAGGGGATTGACGTCGCCCACCGCTTCGATGAAGTCCGCGATGTCCTGGTCCTGCACCGTTCTGACGATCTCCGCGTGGTCGCCCCTCGCCACTTCAGTAATCGTCTTCCCGATCATTTGGGCTCCTTGCCGTCGAAACGCCGCAGCACCGCATCGATGCGGTCCTCGAGCCGCTCGAGCCGCTCCTCGAGCTCCACAATCTGCTTCGCGACCGCCGTCACCTGACTGCGCGAGGGCAGGCCCAGCGCCTGCAGCGCCTGCTCGGTCTGCTGCTCGGCGGCTTTCCGGAGGGGCCCGAGCGCCGCGAGGAACTGATCGAACGACTGGCCCATCAGCTTGGCGAACTGCTCGGTCCCCATCGTCTGGCCCAGGATCTTCGACCACGCCTCGATCCACTGATCGAGGAACTGCTTCCACTGCGCCAGGAGGTCGGGCGTGGCGGGCGTCTGGGCGAAGAGCTTGGCCCACGTCTGGAGCCCCTGGTCCAGGACCGGCCGCCAGAACACGGTCGGGTCCGGGGGTGTCGCTGCAGGGGGTTCGGGCGAGAGGAGGCGCGTCCACACCTGGGCGGACTCCTCGACCTGTTTCCGCCACATCTCGAAGAGCTGATTGGGCGTAGTCTCCATCGCTCCCCTCAGTGTAGCGCGAGCCAGCGGGAGACCTTCGGCCAGCAGTGGCGCGCGGCCCCCCGCCCGGCGATAAGCGAGATGTGGCCGCCGGGCAGCTCGACGTACTCCTTCTCGCGGCTGCCGACGACGTCGACGAGCGCGCGCACGCAGGCGGGCGGAGCGATGTAGTCTTCCTTGGCGCCGACGACGTAGACCGGGCACGTGATGTTCTCGAGGCGCACCGGGCGGCCGCCC
>QHTD01000281.1 GCA_003220675.1 Candidatus Rokuibacteriota bacterium
ATTTACAACTACGTCGACCTTCGTGCCGAGCTTCAAGCGCGAGGCCACGCCTTCAAGAGTCACTCGGACTCCGAGGTGATCCTGCATCTCTACGAAGAGTACGGGGAGGATTGCGTGCAACAGCTCGAGGGCATGTTTGCCTTGGCGTTATGGGACGCCCCCCGCCGGAGATTGCTGCTGGCACGCGATCGATTCGGCATCAAGCCCTTGTACGTCGCTCAACAGGGGGAGGCTCTGTATTTCGCCTCGGAGCTCGTGGCGATCCGGCGCGGTGGGAGCGTCGCGGCCGAAATCGATCCTCAGGCCGTCTATGCCTACATGGCGCTGTCGTATGTTCCGGCGCCGTTCAGCGTTTTTCGCGGGGTGCAGAAACTTCTGCCCGCGGAACGGGCCGTCTGGGCCAACGGGCAGCTGCGGCGACAGATCTACTGGAGCCCCCGTCCCGTGCATGGGCCGTCACGCCGTGCGGACGCCGTCGAAGCCCTGGCGCAGCGGCTGGAGGCCAGCGTGCGGGCGCATCTGGTCTCGGACGTCCCGGTGGCAGCCTTCCTGTCGGGCGGCGTGGATTCCTCCACCGTCGTCGCATTGGCCCAACGCCACGCCAAGATGGAAACGCTCTGTGTGGCCTTTCCCGACCCCGGCCTCAACGAAGCGCCCATTGCCCGGCGTGTCGCCTCGCATCTCGGCACGAAGCATCACGAGGTGCAGCTCGATCTCGATCCCGTTCAGCTTTTGTCCCAGGCGGTCGCGTTCATGGACGAGCCGTTCGCGGACTCGTCGGCCCTGCCCACGTTCGCGGTCTGTCGGGTTGCGCGGGAGGTGGCGAAGGTGGTGCTCTCGGGGGACGGGGGAGACGAGGTCTTTGGCGGCTACACGGGGCGCTATCGTGTCGCCGCTCTGCAGGCGACCCTCCCTTGGCCGGGACGTCTCGCACGCGTGCTGCGGCGTGTGCCCCCCTGGCGTTCGGGTCGGCGCAGTGCCTTGCCGACGATGCTGGAGCTTGCCTCACTGCCGGACGTCGAACGCTTCGTGGCCGAGCGTCAGATCAGCACCGCCCGGGAACGCTCGGCGTTGTTTGGGACGGCCGAGCGGGGTGAGGCCGAGCAGCGATTGCGGGAGATTCCGTCGATGGCTATTCGGCAAGCGGCCGACTGGCACCCGGTCCACCGGGCGCTCTGGATTGACATCGCGACCTCGCTGCCAGACGACATGCTGACGAAGGTCGATCGCATGAGCATGGCGCACGGGCTGGAAGTGCGGGTCCCGTTCCTGGACCACCATGTCGTCGAGTTTGCGCTCGCCCTCCCACCCGCCTGGCTCGTCAGCGCGCTGCCGGTCGAGGGCAAGCGCTTGCTCCGGCGCGTGGCGGCACCGCTCGTCCCGCCGCGGATTCTGGATCGCCCGAAACAGGGCTTCGTGGTCCCGCTGAATCGCTGGCTCCAGTCCCACTTTCTGCCACTACTCGACGAGTACTGTCTTGCCCCTGGCGCCGCAGTGGCGACGTGGATGGATGGGCGGTCCATCTCCGCGCTGCGGCACTCCCCCATGGGGGAGGCGGCCCGCCAGGAGCTCTATGCCCTCTTGGTCCTGGAACTGTGGCTGCGCCGCGTGCGTACCGATGCTCGCTGATCAGTTGACGATCGTCGTCGTCACCTACAACTCGATGGGGGCGCTCCCCTCGTTCTTTCAGCGAGTGAAGGACGCCACCGCGGGAGAGCCATGTCGGATCCTGGTGTGCGACAACGGCTCCGACGATGGCGTCGAGGATTTTGTCGGGCGCCAATCGGGCGAGATATCATTTTTGGGGAGCCGCGAGAATGCGGGATACGGTGCGGCTCTCAACCGGGGGATCATCGCAGCGAGCACGCCCTTCGTGGCCCTGATGAATCCGGACGTGGCGATTCAGCCCGGGGGCTACCGCGAGCTCGTGCGTTTCATGAAGGAGCGGCCGCGAGCCGCCGGGGCGTCCGGCATCGTGGTGCATGTGCGGGACTATCCCGCGACGTTCGTCCGAGACGGACTCTTTCCGCGGGGGCAGGTGGCGGTCCACTTCGGCTACGAAGACGTGCTGACGCGAGTGAGTTTTTACAGCGGACTCCAGACGAAGTTCGCTCACCGGTCCTGGCTTGTCCCCTGGTCAACGGTCCCGGCGCGGGACGAGATTTCGGTCAGCCGGCTCAACGGCTGCTTCGGCGTGTTCAGGCGCGATGCCTTGTTCGAGGTCGGGCTCTTTGATCCACGTCTGTTTCTGTACTTCGAGGAGGACGATCTGGCGCTGCGGCTCAGAACGAGCGGGTACGAGCTCTACGTGACGGCACGGACCGTTGTGGCTCACCGGTCGGGGACCGGGAGCGCGGCGACCGGCTCGAGGACCACGGATCTCATCCTGCTCAATAGCCAGTACATCTTTTTCAGAAAGCACTACGGGCGCTCGTATGCGTGGGCGGCGTTTTTCGTCATCTGGGCGGTCATCACTATGGGCGTGGCCTACCGCGCGCTCGTGCGAGGCGGCCGAGGCTCGATGCTGCATTTGTGGACCTGGCACGTCCGGAGCCTCCTGTGCGGCGGCGGGATGCCCGCGGGGACCATTCCCGGCGGCGGCAAGGACGGGGTCAACTACAACTGGTCCGCCCCGAGCGTGCCGGGGGCGACGTGAGTGCGTCGTACGAGCGAACCAAGCTCATTCGCCAGAAGTACGTCAAGTATTTCGACAAGGCGGAACCGATCGTGGAGGTCGGCTTCGGCGACGGGATGCTGATGAAGTGGATGCAGGAGCAGGGGTACGCGGTGATCGGCGTCGACCGGAACGCTCAGTGGGTGGCACGGGCGTCACGCAGGGATCTTCGCGTGGTGGAGAGCGATGCGGTGCAATTCCTGCTGGAACACGAGGCAAAGTTCGGTGGCATCGTGCTGAGCCACGTGATCGAGCACGTCCCGGTGGAGAGAAACGAGGCGTTGATCGAGGCCTGCTTCCGAAGTCTGATGAGCAACGGGGTGATCTTGATCATTACGCCTAACGTTCACACCCTGTCGGGCGCCGCCGACTTCTGGAACGACCCATCCCACGTGCGCGCGTACACGTTGGACAGCCTCAGGAGGCTCCTGACCGACGGTGGGTTCGAGGTGGCGGATCTCGGGTTTGATCGGGACACGGCGTTCAGGGTGCGCAAGGATCCGCTCCATTTCCCCCTCGACCTGGTGCGGTGGGGCTTGGGGTTCGTGTGTTTTGGGTCGGCGGGGCGGTTCTCGGAGGTCTTCGCGGTCGGACGGAAAGTGCGGCCGAGAAGAGCATGACGTCGGGGATGCGCTGAATGTGCGGGCTGGGTGGCTACGTCGGGAGCGGATCGGAGCGCGTGCTGGACGCGATGACGAAGCTCTTGGCTCACCGCGGCCCGGATGCGCAGGGCACCTGGGTCGGTCATGGGGTTGGGCTCGCGGCGACGCGCTTGGCGATCCTCGATCTCTCCCCCGCGGGCAATCAGCCCATGGGCGATGCCAGCTCAGGCGTGTATGTGGCGTTCAACGGCGAGATCTACAACTTTGAAACGCTCCGTACCGAGCTGATGTCGAATGGACACGCGTTCCACAGCCGGAGCGACACCGAAGTGTTGCTCCGCGGTTACCGCGAATGGGAGGACTCGATCCTGGCGCGCCTGCGCGGCATGTTTGCGTTCGCGATCTGGGATGAGCCGCGTCGCCAGCTGTTTCTGGCCCGTGACCGCCTCGGGATCAAGCCTCTCTTCTACGCACAGGTCCCCAACGGTCTGGTGTTTGCCTCCGAGATCAAAGCGCTGTTCGCTCATCCCTCCCTGGCCGTCCAGCTGGACCCGGCGGCAGTCGATGACTATCTCGCCCTGGGCTATGTGCCGAGCCCGCGGACGATTTTCAGGGGCGTGCATGCGTTGCCCCCGGCCCACTGGCTCCGTTGGCGGGCCGGAGGTCTCGAGACGGGCCGATACTGGAGGCCCGACTTTCGTGAGCCGGTGCTGAGTGGCCGCGAGGACGATCTGGTCGACGAGCTAGACGCCCGTCTGAACGATGCCGTGAGAAGTCACCTCCTGGCGGACGTGCCGGTCGGAGTGTTCCTGTCTGGGGGGATTGATTCCAGCCTCGTGGCGGCCATCGCCCAGCGGCACAGTGCTGAGCCGCTGCACACGTTCACCATCGGGGTTGATCACGGGGGAGACGAGCGTGCCTATGCTCGTCAGGTGTCGGCCCATATCGGCTCTCGCCACCACGAGCGTCTGGCCGAGCCAGCTCTGGAGGCCGAGTTAGCGCGGCTCGTCTGGCATTTGGAACAACCGTTGTTCGACAACTCCGTGCTGCCGACGCATCTGGTGTCACAGCTGGCCCGCGAGCACGTCAAGGTCGTGCTCTCGGGCGATGGAGGCGACGAGCCCTTTGCCGGCTACGATTGGACTCGCTGGGCGTTGGTTCTGCCGTCGCTCCCATTGGCGCCCGTCGGCGGCGGATGGGAATGGGCCTACCGGACGGGCACCATCGGCCTGCTCCAGCGGCTGTATTACGATCTGAGCCACCGTGCCGAAGAGCGTTACGTTCGGCGCATGATCGCCTCCGGTGCGTTCCGCCGCTGGCTCTACACGCCGGGATATCGGGAGCAGATCGGCCGCGACGCGGAAGACGGTTTACGAGGCCTGCTCAGAGAGGCACCGGTTCGCGATCCGCGGGAGGCCTTGTTGCACGCGGACCTCCTCGGCTTTCTGCCGGAGGACATCCTGTTCAAAGTGGACCGCATGAGCATGGCGCACTCGCTGGAGGTGCGCGTGCCGCTCCTTGACCACCATCTCCTCGAGTGGGTGCTGCGCTTGCCGTGGGCGATGCGTTTCCAGCGCGGCCGGGGGAAGCACCTGCTCCGGCGCGTGGCCGCTCGATATCTGCCGGCTTCCATCGTGAAGCCGCGTAAGCAAGGGTTCACGGTGCCGGTGGGACGCTGGCTTCATGGTGCACTGGGAGACCTCGCCCGAGCGTTGTTCGCCTCGGAGGCGTTTGCCGCGCGGGGCATCGTCCGTCAGGACAGGGCCTTACAACTTCTGGCGATGCATCGTTCGGGGCGCTTCGACCTGGGCCATCGGATCTGGAGTCTGGTCGTTCTCGAGACGTGGTGTCGGGTCTGGCTGGATGGGCAGAGCCATACCCAAAGCTTGCGAGCCATGGTCGAAGCATCGGCGTCGGGGTAGCCTTGGCGCGCATCGGAATCGACGCCTCCATCATGCTGCACGGTGAGCGGGCCGGACTGCGGCACACACGCAACCTGCTGGACCCGTTGCTGCGCCTCCATCCGGAGGACGACTGGGCCCTTCTGTACTTTGACCGGCGAGGCACAACGCCAGGACGAGTGCCCCTGCCTGCGACCGGGGCCCGTGAGCGGGTCAGTCGGCTGCCGATGCGCCTCTTGTCGACTCCTTGGCGTATGCTGGGCTGGCCTCCGGTCGAGCGTTGGCTGGGCAGGATCGATGTCCTGTACGCGCCGGACCTGCATTTTCCACCGGCCCGGCGCGCGCCGATTCTGTGCACGATCCGTGGCGTGGCCTACCTGGCCATTCCGCACCTGTGCGAGTCCGACACGGTGTCCGCGCTGGTTCGGGCATTCACCTACGCCCGACAGCGCGCCCAGCATTTCCTGGCCGTTTCCGAGAGCACGCGCCAGGACCTGCTCCGTTACACCGATGTGCGAGCGGAGCGCATTCACGTGGTCACCCACGGCGTCGATCCAGCGTTCCGGCCGATGGATCGAGGCCGCTGCCGGGCCTTCGTCGGGGAACGGTTCGGGCTGTCGCGTCCGTTCGCGCTTTACGTGGGGGTGATCGGCCGTCACAAGAACATCATGGGGTTACTCGAGGCCATGGCGGCCGCAACGGCGAAGGCCCCCGGCCTGGATCTGGTCCTGGCCGGTCCGTTCGAGCCGGAGATCGATCGAGCCCGGGCGTTCGTGGCCCGCTGTGGTCTGGAAGACCGGGTGCACTTCATCGGCCCTGTGGGACAGGAGGACGATACCCTGACGCGATTGTATAACGCGGCCCTCGCACTGGTGCATCCCTCGTTCTACGAAGGATGGTGCGCCACGCCGCTGGAGGCGATGGCCTGCGGGACCCCCGTGGTCGCGTCGGACATTCCGCCGGTCAGGGAGGTGGTGCAGGAGGCGGGAGCGCTGGTGCCGCCGCAGGATGTCGAGGCCTGGAAGAACCAACTGGTGCGGATCGCCGAGGACGAGGCCTGGCGGGCCGACCTCGCCGAGAAGGGGCTGAGGCACGTCCGCCAACACACGTGGGAGCGGGCCGCGCGGCGGCTGCGTCACGTCCTGACCCTGGTGCAGGAAGCGGAAGGATGACCGGCCCGAGCTTTCGCGACGTCTTCGCGGCGGAGCCGAAGACGGTGGTGACGGTGACGGGGCGGGTGTCTGGGTACCCGTGCCAGGTCGCGTCGTTCGTGGATGGTCACCAGTACGCGGGTAACTTCGGCAAGCAATGGGCGCGTTTCCGGGACATCCAGCTCGATTCGGTCAACGGCACGACGATCTCGAAAGCGTATCTCGAAGAATTGATCGGGTTCCCGATCGAGCGGCTGGCCGGGAAGACCGTGCTGGAGATCGGGGCGGGGGCCGGCCGGTTTACCGAGTACTTCGTCAAGCACGCCAAGCTCGTCGTGGCCGTCGACCTCTCGGAGGCAATCTTCGTCAACACCGCGCTCGGCGCGGACAATCTGATCCCGGCCCAGGCGAACCTGCTGGAGATGCCGCCGCTCAAGATGGCGTTTGATCTGGTCTATTGCCGTGGCGTGCTCCAACACACCCCCGATCCAGCCCAGTCGATCGCGCACCTGCATCGGTGGGTGGCGGCGACCGGCATGGTTGCGTTCGACATCTACGCGCCGGGAACTCTCGGCAGGCTGGACAGCAAATATATCCTTCGTCCCATCATTCAGCGGGTCTTCACCTACGAGTCGTTCTTGCGTTTTCTGGAACGGTACGCGGAACCTATCTTGAGATTCCGCTGGAAGCTCGGGCCCTTCTTGCCGGGACGGACCAAACGCGTGCTGGATTTCGTCCTCCCGGTCTATGACTATCGCGGCTTCCATCCCCTGACGGAGGACCAGTTGATCGAGTGGGGCAAGCTGGACACGCTGGATGCCTTGTTTGCCCGCTACGACAACCCGATGACGTGCGAGGAAGTGCTCGAGGTCCTCCGGCGGCTGGGCTGCCGGCTCGTGTCGGCCGATCGGAAGATGAACTTCTTCCGGACGGCGGCGCCTGCCGCTCGGTAGGTCCGGGGGACGGACGTGAGGATTGGCTTCGACGTCTACCAGACGGGCTACCCCTACGGAGGCGTTGCACGCTATGTTCGGGCTCTGGTCACGGCGATGGCCGAGGCGTCTCCGGCTGACCACTTCGTCCTGGTCAGCAATTTTTTCCGACCTCCGAAGACCCGGTGGCGCCTTGCCGCGAGGAACGTGCGACACGTGGACATCCGCACCCCGCGTCGACTCCTGCAAGCCTTCTGGGACCGCTTCAACTGGCCGCCGGTCGAGGCCTTCACCGGTTCGCTGGACGTCTTTCACGGCAGCCACTTTGTTCTTCCTCGGACCCGCCGGGCCAGAACCGTCTTGACCGTCCACGATCTGAACTTCCTGCGGAATCCCCGGCATTTTCTGGATCAGCCGTTGAATGAACGGGGGCATTGGAAGGAATTGCCGGTCGCCCTGGCCAGCGCCGACGCGGTGATCGCCGACTCCGACCACACGAGGCGGGATTTGGTCGAGCTGATGGGGGTCCCGGACGATCGGATCCGGGTCATCCACTTAGGGGTGGAGCCACACTTCTTCGTGTCGGCAGTCGACCCGAGGCTCGGGGCGATTAAGGCCCTGGGGCTGGACCGACCGTACCTGGTGTTCCTGGTCGGAACCCCGGAGCCCAGGAAGAACCTGCTCCGGACGGTCGAGGCGGCCCGCCGGGCCACGGCGGACCTTCCGTTAGTGATCATCGGTCCGCAAGAGCCCATCCGGGCGCTGCTGGGCGGGAATACCGAGGGAGTGATC
>QHTD01000282.1 GCA_003220675.1 Candidatus Rokuibacteriota bacterium
TACGGAATGCGGCGGAGCATCGCGATCAGCACCTCGCGGCTCTCGCCCGCCGTCCGGACCTCGCGCGGGAACGCGATCCGCACGCTGTGGAGACGATCGCCCTGACGCAGGCGCAGCTTGAAGCCGAGGCGGTCGACGGCGACCATCGTCGCCTCGTCGGCCTCCTCACCGGCGTAGAAGCGCGCGTAGGCCACGAGCGCGTCGGCGTGGTCCCGGTTCATGTGCTCCATTACGCCGGCCGCCGCGTCGACGAGTGGATCGGGCTCGGCCGCGAAGTAGTCCGGCGCGGACACCCAGTCCATCGCCGCGAAGCCGCCGACGAAGTACAGGTCCATCACCTCGAGCCGCCAGAACGCGAAGTCCTCGAAGTCCACCCAGTGCTTGGCCTGCGCGTGGTGCGTGAGGTAGGCGGCGCGCGCCGCGCTCGCCTCCCCCGGGGGCACGACGCGCGCCTCGCCCATCAGCGTGAGGCGCGCACGGGCGAGCGGATCACTCGATTCTTGTCGCTGGGGGCCCAAGCCGGGCTGGGTCACGAGGAGGCTCGCGCGTGGATCGGCCTGGAGGTTCTGGGTGTGCATCGCCATCGAGCTGATCAGGAAGAGCGGCCGCCCCGTGCTATCGAGCGCGTACGGCATGACCGACGCGAACGGGTGGCCCGGGTGCCGGCGCGAGAGCGTCGCGAGCGTGCCGACGCGCCCGACGTGGGCCAGCGTCCGCGCGCGCTCGGCGTAGGTCGGCTCGGGGACGGACGACGCGCCCGAGGCGTCCGCGGGCGGGGCGTGACGGTTCACCACGGCCAATCCCGCGGGGCGCCGGCGCAGTTCGAGCGCCGCGTGATGTCGCAGATCGCCTTTACAGCGGCGTCCACCGACTGGGGAGTCGCGAGGCGCTTGCCGTTGTTGGCACGATCAGTCCTTGGCCTTGGCACGCGTGTCTCTCTTCATCCGCGCATTTTCGAGGACTCGCAGGATCGGCTTCGCCAGGTAAAGCCGACGCCAGTCCCGTCCGGTGACCTCCGTGAGCAGGCCCAGTTTCTCCAGCCGTGCGACGGCTTGCCGCGCAGTTGGATTTGATACCTCGAGGAGCCGCTGGGCCCTCGCCACGCTCATGTAAGGGTTGACCAGGAGCGCATCAACGAGCTGGACGGTCTTCGGCCGGTCGGCAAGACGTGCACGCCATCGCTCACGAAGGTCCATGAGGCGGCCGGCCTGTGCAACAGCCTCGCGCGAGATCTGTTCTACGCCAGCCAGAAAGAATCGAATCCAGCCGGTCCAGTCGCCGTCGGTCCGTACCCGCTGAAGCCCGTCGTAGTACTCTCGCCGGTGCTCCTCGAAGTAGGCGGAGAGATACAGCAGTGGTTGCGACAGGCGACCACGCTCGATGAGAAACAGCGAGATGAGGAGGCGCCCGACGCGGCCGTTGCCGTCGAGGAACGGATGGATCGCCTCGAACTGCTCGTGCATCAGCGCGCACTGAACGAGATCAGGGGTCCGGCCGCGATCCTGAAGGAACCGTTCCCATGCGCCGAGCACCTCCATGAGATGCTCGGGCGGCGGCGGCACGTAGACGGCGGTCTCCACCGTGCTCCGAGGCACGCCGATCCAGTTCTGGGAGCGACGGAATTCGCCGGGCGTCGCGTACTCACCGCGCACACCTCTCATGAGGCGTTCGTGCAGCTCCCGCACGAGCCTCAGGGAGAGCGGGAGGCTTCGCAGACGCGGAATCCCGTGCTCCAGGGCCCTCACGTAGTTCCGGACCTCTCGGACGTCGTCTGGATCACGACGGGCAGACCCGGCGGCGACCTCCTCCCGCAGCAACTCCCCGAGGCTGGTGGTGGTCCCTTCGATCCGCGAAGAGAGCACCGCCTCCCGCCGTACGTACGGCGCGATCAACAGGTGGGGATTCGGCAGGTGCCGCCCCAGGCCAGACAGCTCGCTCAGCGCCGCGTCGGCCTGGGACAGCGCCAGGACGAGATCGTCGTCGTACGTGAGCTTCGGCGGCAGCGGGGCCGGTATGAAGGCGTGATACCCGCCGCGCGCACGGATGACCCTGCCGGCTTCGGGTGCCCGAAAGTCGGTGGGATTCACAGGGCGCGACGAGGGCTCTGAAAGTCCGTCTTCAAGGTCGGAATCTCTTTGAAAAATTTTGAGCTAATTCTTTCAAAGTTCGCCGGGCTTTGCAAGCCGGCTTTCAAAGCTCCACGCTGGACGCCCGGCGCAACAGAGCCGCGTCCAGTGCGCGGAGCGCAGATCCTCGTCGACGCGAAGCGACATGCGCTGACCGGGCTGCTACTCGCGCGTCGCGGTGTAGGGGCAGATCTGGTTGTACGCGCAGTGTCGGCAGGCGTTGTAGGACGGCGTCGCCTCGAACGCGCGCGCGCGGATGCCGGCTGCCGCGGCGTGCACCGCGGCGATCGCCTCCTCCGTGTCCTCCTCCGCCGGCGTGTGCCGGCCGACCAGATTGGACTCGAGGAAGCGAAGCTCCACCCGCTGCGGCAAGGCGCCCGTCATCTCTCGCCACGCGAGCGCGTAGAGCTTGAGCTGGAGGCTTTCCGCTGCGCGCCGGTCGGCGACCTTCTGCTTCGCGACCTCGCCAGTCTTGTAGTCGATGATCGTGGCGCCCAGCAGGTCTTCGTCTACGCGGTCGAAGCGGCCGCGCACGCGGTCGCGTCCCAGCGAGAAGCCGAACTCCTTCTCGACGTACGTCGGCTTCTGGCCGCCCGCCTCCTCCTCGTGCCAGAAGCGCGTGAGCGCCTGGCGGCCGGCCGCTTTGCGCGCCTCCTCGTGCTCCCACGTGAGGAACCCCTGGTTGTCCCACTCGCGCTCGTAGACCGCGAGCAGGTCCTCGACCGACGTGTAGTTGCCGGCCGCGCGGCGCAGCAGGTAGTACTCGACGACCCTGTGGATCGTGGCGCCGTACACCACGGTGTGGTGGCGAAGGATCGGCACGCGGAGCACGTTGACGTAACGGTATTTCAAGGGGCACGTCTGGTAGTCGTCCACCTGCTTGTGGCTGATCACGAGCTCCTGCTCCGGCGGGATCGGCGCGAGCATCTCGTCGGTCGCCTCCGCGGGCGGCGCAAAGCGCTGGATCTCCTCGATCGCCCTCGCCTTGAATGGGCGCGCGGCGTCCTTCGGCAGATCGAGCGCCTCGAGGACGAACTGGCTCACCTTTCGCTCGCGCGTACCGCCGTAGTCGCGCGCGCTCGTCAGGTAGAGCTCGCGCTCGGCCCGCGTCATGCCGACATAGAAGAGGCGGCGCTCCTCCTGCTTGTGGAAGTCGCCCGACGGGAGCGTTTCCTTGATCAGCTCGACGGGCAGCTCGAGCGCGTCCCGTCGTCCGCGCAGCGGGAACTTGTCCTGGACGAGGGCGACCAGGACCACGACGGGGAACTCGAGCCCCTTCGCTTTGTGGACGGTGAGGATGCGGACGGCAGGCGTCTCGACCTCCGCCTCGGCGACCGCGGGGTCTTCGCCCGCGTCGATCAGCGCGTCCAGGTGATTCACGAACTCGCGCACGTTGTCGTAGCGCAGCGTCTTCGAGGCGTCCTGCACGCGGCGGAAGAACTTCGAGATGTTCTGCACCTCGGCCTCGTCCCGCGCCGTGGCGGCCTTCGACATCCGCGCGAGCCAGCCCGAGTCCACGAGGAACTGGTAGAGGAGCTCGCCTGTCGGCATCTCCCGCGCCAACTCCATGTAGCGCGTGAGATCGACGACGAGGCGCCGGATCGCCTCTCCCCCCTCCGCGCCCACCTCGTCGCGCAGCTCGCGGATCGCCTCCACGGTGCGGAACACATCGAACAGCCACCGATGGCGGCGGTCGGCGTAGGTCGAGCAGCGCGTGAGGTCCACGATCGGCACCTGGTAGAGGTCGGACGACGCGAGGTAGTGGACGCTCACCGAGTCGTCGGGGTGCGCCACCGCGCGGAGGAAGGCGATGAGCAGGCGGATCTCCGGCCGGCCATAGAGCCCCGCGTTGCCCGAGAAGGTCCACGGGATCCCCCGGAGATTCAACGAGCGCAGGAACTGGTCGGCGTCTGCGTTCGAGCGCACCAGGACAGCCACGTCGTCGTACTTCCACGCCCCTTCGGCAACGCGCTCCTGGACCAATCGCGCGACCTCGTCCGCCTCCTGCGTCGCGGTCTCGTAGTGGAGGTGGCAGGGCTCCGGGCCGTCGGGCTCCCGCACCGCCGAGAGTTTCTTGGTGACCCCGTACCTCCGGCCCTCGTCGCTCTCCTCGAGCCGGTCGGGGTTGTTGAGGATGAGCCGGTATGCCGGGTCGAGGATCCTGTGGTGCGACCGGTAGTTCTCCGTGAGGACGACGACAGTTGCCTGCGGGAAGTGCCGGAGAAAGCCCCGGAAGTTCGACAGCGCCGCCCCGCGCCAGCGGTAGATCGCTTGATTGTCGTCGCCGACGGCAGCCACGTTCGCATGACGCGCGCCGAGCAGCTTCACGATCTCGAACTGCGCCCAGTTCGTGTCCTGGAACTCGTCGACGAGGATGTGCTTGAACCTCCGCTGGAGCCCGGCGAGCACGTACGGCCGCGAGCGCAGGAGCCTGAGGGCGTGCACGATCTGGTCGCCGAAGTCGATGGCGCCGCTCGCGGCCATCAGCTCCTGGTACTTCTCGTAGGTCCGGGCGAGCTCGAGCTGCTGCGCGACGCGCTCGCGCAGCGCCGCGTCCTCGGGCGTCGCCCGGGCGAGGGTTGCCAGGCGTTCCGCGAACGCCAGGTACTCCTCGCACGCGATGTCCTCGTCCTTGCAGCGGCTGATCAGCGTGATCAGCGCCTGGATGTGCCGGGTCGGATCGCCGAGGGGCCGGTAGCGCTCGAGCGGGAGCTGGAAGAGCCGGTCGCGGAGGAAGATGACCTGCTCGGCACGGTTCAGGACGCGAAAGTCGGGCTGGAGCCCGAGCTCGAGCGCGTGCTCGCGCAGCAGCCGGTCGCCAAACGCGTGGAAGGTGGCGATCTCGACGTCCGCGTAGCCGTAGGGCACGAGCGTGTCGACGCGCTCCTCCATCTCGGCCGCCGCCTTGTCGGTGAAGGTGAGTGCCAGGATCTCTTCGGGGCGCGCCTTCTTCTGGGCGATGAGCCAGGCGATCCGCCGGGTGATGACGGTGGTCTTGCCGGTGCCCGCGCCGGCGATGATGAGGAGGGGGCCGGCGTCGTGCATGACGGCCGCGCGCTGCGTGTCGTTCAGGCCGTCGAGGACACGATCCACCGCCATGCGCTTCGACTATACTACGCCGCGCGGTGACGCGCGGTGGGTCAACGACGGACGTCGGGCCCGCCCGCCAGAACCTCCTCGACGTCACGGGGCGTGATGAGCGCGATGTCGCCCCACATCGAGCACTTGAGCGCGCCGACGGCCGTGCCGACGTCCACCGCCTCCTGGAGCTCGCGCTTCTGGAGCACGGCCCAGAGGAATCCGGCGGCGTAGGCGTCGCCGGCGCCGATCGGATCGACCACCTGGACCGCCGGCACGTGTCGCGGACGGTAGAGGCGGTTGCCGTCGAGCACCGCCGCGCCCGCCTCTCCCAGCTGGAGGCTCACCGTCGCCCGGGGCGCCAGCCGCGCCAGCGCCTCGAGCGTCTGCTCGGTCGTGCCGGTGAGGTTGAAGACCGTCCGCGCCTCCGCCTGGCCGAGGAAGAGGTAGCGGACGTCCGGCAGCACCGCGTCCAGGAACCGTCGCGCGTCGGCCGGCGACCAGAGGCTCGCGCGGTAGTTGACGTCGAACGAGAACGCGGGCGCCTCGCGCATCGCGCGCCTCACGAGCCCCCTGGCGCCTTCGCCGAGCGCCGGGGTGATGCCGGTGAGGTGAACGAGCCGGGCGCGCCGCACCGGCTCCCAGTCCACCTCGCCTTCCGTGAGCCTGGCGAAGGCGGAGTCTCGCCGGTCGTAGAGCACGCGGACCGGCCGCGGGGGCACGCCGTACTCGAGGAAGTAGACACCGATGCGTGCGCCCTCGGTCATGCGGACGTGCGCGCAGTCGACGCCGTGACCCACGAGCTCGCGCCGGGTCCGCTCGCCCCACGGGTTCGCAGGAAGCGCGGAGATCCAGGCCACCTTCAGGCCGAGCCGGGCGCAGGCCGCCGCGACGTTCGCTTCGGCGCCACCGACCTGGACGTCGAGCTGGCGCGCGGTTTCGAAGCGGCCGGGCGACGGAATCGACAGACGCAAGAGGACCTCGCCGAGCGTGACGAGGTCGTGCATCTAGGGCGCCCGGAGCTCGATCTTCGCGGAGCTGCCGAGGATGAGCGACATCGACAGCAGCTCGGGACGCCTGTCGGTGCCGAAGGTGACACGGGCGGGCTCGCCCTTCTTCGCCCACGACGAGAAGTGCGTCAGGTCGAAGAGCGCCGTGGGCTTGCCCGAGCCTGCATCGGCGTCAACCTTGAGCGTGAACGGCACCAGCTCGGCGCGATAGAACCGCTGGGCGTCGTCCGCGCCCTCGTTGTCCGGCCGCTTGCGCCGGACGACGTGGGTCTCGTGCCCCCCATCCGCCTGCGGGGGCCAGACGCCGTCGGCGTAGTTGAGGATCGCGCTGATGGAGTCGTCCACGTGCACCCCCTCGGGCACCGGCACGACGTCATCGGCGACGCGCAGGCGGCGCATGAAGAAGGTCTCGCCGCGGAAGTGGTACTCGACAGTGCGGCGGACCCAGTCGTACCGGAGCTCCGAGCGCGATTCCCGGCCCTTGACGCTGAACCACGAGTTCCCCTCGAGCGGCGCCCAGCGCCCGTCCTGAAGGAGCCCGCGGGACTCGATCCGGTTCGCGATGCCATCCCCCTCCCCAGCGATCGAGACGTCGTAGCGGCCGCCCGCCCGGTCGATCGCCTCGGTGAGCACCCCGTCCAGGTGGAAGGTGAGCAGGCCATAGAGAATGTGACTTGGCGAGGGGTGACCAGGTGCCTGGACATGTAAGGCCGGTTCGCCTATTCTAACAGTCTCTCTCGGTAGAGAACTTTTGTACCTTTGTGGGGGGTTCTCCTGTTAACGTAAGCGCTGGGTTTTTGAGGCAAATTTACGGAATGGGCGCCAGCGGAGATCAACCCGTCCTATGAAGCGCCAGCCCGTGATCACGGGCGTTGGCATTGTCTCGCCGATCGGGGTCGGCGTGGAGAAGTTCTGGGCCGCCGCGCTGGCGGGCAAATCGGGCATTCGCACTCCCACCACGTTCGACTCATCAAAGCTTCCTCGCGAGTGTCGAATCGTCGGGGAGGTACCGGAATTCGATCCGCGTCAATGGATGCCTGCGCTAACCATGCGGGTCACCAGTCGTTTCGGCCAGTTCGTAATAGCCACAGCCAGGATGTGCAACTGCGTATGAAGAA
>QHTD01000283.1 GCA_003220675.1 Candidatus Rokuibacteriota bacterium
ACCTGGAAGAATGCGGACCTCTGTTGCGTTACGCCGCGAGGCAGGGGTTCCTTTCGCTGCTCGTGGCCTCCTACCTCCTCGAGCACCACCGCGTCCGTGTTCTCGCTCCGCTCACGACGCTCTTGAAAGGCAATCCCGGCAAGCGACGGCCGGCAGTACTGCGGATACAACCTCCCGTCACGATCACCGCCGAGGAGACGGAGCGCTTCATCGACGCGCTCGAGGAAGTTGCGCGAATCCTCGAGGCGAATCAGGAGGGATATTTGGTGGGGCACATGTTCGACGAGCCCCCCTCGATGCAGCAGCGGCGATCACCTTCAAGTCGCCCAGTGCATTGGCCGGCCCCGAGCGCTCGGATCGCATTCGATGCTCGAGTCGGTTTCCTTATGCATCCGACGTCCCTCAAGTTACTGATCGAGTTTTACTTCCCCTCCTTCCTCGATCGCCCGCAGGCGTGGGATCGCCTGTCGGCATGGTGGGAAATCCTCTGCCGTTTCCTCGAGCCGGACTTGGTGCACCGCGCTTATGTGCAGCGTGACGGGTTCGTGATCGAGACAAATGTGCTTTGCATCCCCTACTTGCCCGAAACGATGATGTCCCTATACAGGGCGGGGAGGCGGGTCGGAGTTGCCAGCGAAGCGCGGCGGCGTCTGCAAGAACTTCAGGATCGCATCCAGGAAGGACTGATCGTCGCACGCGACCTCGGCGATGAAACGATCCCAACCTCGATCGTCGGATTGGGCGCATACACGTCGATCGTTACGGACCAGGGCACCGCGCTCAACGATTATGAAATTCCCATCACGACGGGAAACGCATATACCGTCGGCCTTCTCATACAGGGCGTCGAGGCGGCGGCCTATGCGAAGCGACTTGACCTGGCGAGCGCGGCAGCGGCGGTGATAGGCGCCGCTGGAAACATCGGCTCCGCATTGGCCACTATTCTTGCGACGCGCTGCGCTCGCCTGGTCCTGGTCGGGCGACGTGGATCCAGTTCGCGGCTGGATTCCACCTCGAACGCGTGCGTTGAGGCAGCGCAGCAGGCCGGACGACCTTTGGACGTACGGCAAGCCACGTCTTTAGAGGCGATCAAGGATTGCGACATTGTTGTCATCGCCACGAACTGTCTCGACCGACAGCGTGGTTTTTGATGGGGGATACGCTCGCCTTCCGTCCGGAAACGAGATCTGTTTCCTGGGTATGCCTCGGAACGGCCTCGCCTATGGCTGTCTATCGGAGACATTACTGATCGCGCTCGACGGAGATACGCAGTCCTTCGCGAAGGGCACGCTTTCACGAGAGCAGATCCAGCGCACGCTACTCTTGGCAAAGCGCTACGGCTTTGACCTCGGGGAATTCCGGCTTGGTCCGCAGGCTTCGGGGCCACGGCCTATCCGAGCAGCGACTTTCGATGCTCATTGCTAGATCAGAAAGACCGGCGCTACTACCGTCCCTGCGTTCGGTCGCGGACATTGTGGACAGATTGTTTCCCGCGTGGGGGACGCGACCGGCCATCCGCTACGACGACGGACAAACGTATGTCACCCTTGGCTTCGATGAGTACCTGAGAAATACCCGCCGGATGATTGCCTTCCTGGCCGCGGATGCCGATCGCCCGCGCGTGATTGCGACATTCGTCAAGAACCGTCCGGAATGGGACATGGTCGCACTTGCCACGTTCTACTGCGGGTGCATCCTGTTCCCGCTGGACACGACATTCAACGACGACGAGCTCAAGCGACTGCTCTTAACGAGCCCTCCCGATGACGTTCTCGTCGGGCGATCAAACATAGGGCGCCTTCGCGGCATTCTGTCCGAGCTTCGCCAGCGACCGAGGCTGTTGTTCGCCGACGCATTTCATGTACAGGCCGACGAGGGCGCCGAAGCGCCACAAGAGGACCTCGTTCGTCTTTCCACACTTCAGCACGTGCCCGAGTTAGCAACCCTGCGCCCCAGTGCACGCCTGAACAACCCCGATACGATCCTCGCGCATTACGCGACGTCGGGCACGGTGAGCTTGCCCAAGGTCGTGCAGATCACTCACGGCAACATCCTGGCACAGTTGGTAGAAGCACTCGACGTGATTCAGCTGCGGCCCAACGAGGACGTCCTGAACATCGGTTCATACACCCACATCGCTACGCTGCTCGAGTTTCTTGTCACCAAGATCCGCGGATTCACGGTGACGTATTGCACGCGGGACGTTGAAAGCGATGGCGTGCTCGAAGCGGAAATCAACCGGCTCAAGGCGCTTGGCGTACGCATCCGCGTCCTCATGGCAGTCCCGAAGTTCTGGGTGTTTCTCATGAAGGATATCCTGGAGGAGATGAAGAACAAACCCGTGTGGCATGGCCTTTACCGTTACCTTGCTGCGGTTGAAAGGCATGCAGGCGTTACGGACCTGGGAATGCTGGACAAGGCCAAACTTTCCGCCCTGCGGGTTTTCGTCAGGAACAAGATGGGCGGCGCCTTCTCCTTCGGGATATCTTCTTCGTCCCGGCTTGACCCGGGAATTGCGGAAGTGTTCGCGAGGCTCGGCATCACGCTCATCGACATTTACGGCGCAACGGAAGCCTCCGGGATCATCGCTCGTAGTCGCCTAAACGAGAGCCGCCGAGGTTCCTGTGGCCGGCTGATCGAAGGACTCGAATACAAGATCCACGATCCACGCAATGTTCCTGGAATTCACCGCCCCGTTGGTGAGCTTTTCATCCGCGGAGGCACGATTTCGCCCGGTTACGTCGGCGAAGGAAACCCCGGACACGTCGATTCCGAGGGGTTCTACCGCTCAGGAGATCTTGCCTGGGTCGACGAGGATCGGTGGGTATGGCTCGTGGGGCGTCGGAATGAGCTGCTGCTTTGCCACGACGGGACCTTCGTGGATCCGATGCACGTTTCCAATCTGTTGGTCCGATCGGTATGGATCAAGGACGCCCTCGTCACTCGATTAAACGACGACCATGAACTGTCAGTCTTCGTTCAGCCGGACTGGAAGCGAATCGAGAAAGACGCTGGCTACCTGGAACGGGTGCGCATGGGAGTCAGCCGCGAGCAGGCAGTTCGGCCGCTTTTGGATTCCGCCGTAGCCGCCGCGGAGGAAATCTCGGCAACGACAGCCCTCCTGTCGCGAGAACGAATCTACATCCTGAAGCAACCCCTGGAACGCACACCAACCCATAAGGTGAAGCTCGTTCGCGAGCTTGAGCGATTGGACCGTAGCAACTGGCTCTAATCGCGAAGCAACTTGGATGGCGGAGGGCCAGCCGAGGAAAGCGCACCATCCAACTTGCATTCGGGACGAGCTGATGGATGAACTGCGAGTTCTCGATAGCAGATTCGCAGAGACATATCGCGGCCTCTTCCCCCGGCAAAAGCTTTTCGCGGAGCTGCTGCCGACACGTCGCGCACACCTGCCGGCTCAAACTATGTTTACACTCCGACCCGATGACCTGCGGGCGCGTCTACGGCTATGACCATGTGGACTGAACGCTCGTAGCCATGCTGGTGGGCTTCCACTGGCGCATGAGGGGTCAACGATGAAGAGGACGACAAACTCACTGCTTCTGCTTTGCCTCATGACGAGCGCGGCGAAGGCTCAGGAGCCTGTCGTCGCGACGGTCATGTCGAAGGATCTAACGGACTTCCCGGTTTAGTAGAGTCTAGCGCGTGCGTCGTTTCAGGCCAACCCTCGCCCCGTCGGGACGGCTCGCCCGTCTCGGCGTCGTCCTCGACACGCGGAACGCGCCGGGTCGGATGCGCGAGGTCGCGAAGATGTGCGACCGCGCCGGAATCGATGCGTTGTGGGTCGCCGACGATCCGACTCCCGCTGGTGAGCGTCCCCGGCTCGAGGCGTGGACCGCGCTCGTCCTCGCGGGGCTCGACACGTCCCGAGCCCGACTCGGGGCGATGTTGAATCCTCCCCTCAGGCCGCCGGCGACTCTTGCCGCGATGGCGCGCACGCTCGACCTGGCACTCGGCGGACGCCTCGAGATCGGCGTGCGAAGCGCTGGGGAGCGCGTGGAGGAGTACGCGCGGACCCTTCGTGAGATTCTCGTCGACGGACCGCCGCTCTCGGTCGAGATCACCGCCCCCCCTGAGATCGGCGTGGCCGCGCGCGTGGCGGATGATGTCGTGATTCCCGCCACAGCCCTCCAGGACGTGCGTGCGCTGTGCGAGCAGATTCGCGCAGGCTGCGAGGCCGCGGGCCGGGATCCCGCCGGGCTCGGGATCGCCGTGGAGGTCCCGGTCTCCATCGGGCGGACGTCCGCCGAGGCGCACGCCCGGGCGAGCGATGAGCCGCGCTTCCGCGAGATCGGACACCCGGCGACGTTCGGGATCTTCGGCACGCTGGAGCAGTGCCAGGCGCGCGCCATCGAGCTGGCGCACCTGGGCGTCACCGATCTCCGCTGCATCTTGCCGAACACGCCCGACGTCCACGACGCGATCGCGCAGCTCACGGCCATCGTGGTGGGAACGATCGGTGTGCTGGCCCCGCACTCGCCGCGCTCGAAGGCGCCCGATCCGCCCCCGGGGTGGGGAGGCCGGCATGGGTAGATATTCGCGGTTGACATTCGCCGTGACCGTGCCCTAACGATCTATAGAGTAGGGAACACAGATTGGGAACGCCCGGCACGCGCCGGAAGAACGGGGAGGTTCTCGGATGACCAAGTACGTCACCCGCTTCGGGTCTCTCGCGCACTACGAGAAGGGCGGCGTGGAGATCATCGACGACGATCCCAAGCGCTACGCCTTCTCCAACATCTTCGAGGTGGCTTCGCGGTCGAAGCCGTACGAGAAGGTGGCCGTCGGAAAGAACATGCAGTACGTCCTGGAGGTCATCAGGGCGGAGGGCACGTCCGAGTGGTGGGCCGCCGCCCACGACGAGTTCGCCCTCGTCATGGACGGCGAGGTCGAGGTCCGGCTGCTGAAGCTCGCGGATCCCTCGATGGTTCCACCGGACCGGGAGGGGTCGATTCGTCTTCGCGGCGAGCCAGCGGGACGGAAGATGGGCCGCGTCCAGGCTCGTCGCGGCCACATGACGCTGCTGCCCGCCGGGGCCGCCTACCAGTTCCACGCCAACCGGCCGGGGGTCATCCTGCTGCAGACGATCGCCGGCGACAACACGCAATACCGATGGGCCGACATCTGCCAGACGATGTGAGGGACGTCGGGACCGACGGTGACCACGTCACACGGACAAGGAGGGCCGCGCGATGAGCGTCCAGACGGTCTCCGGAGTCAAGGCGACCGAGCCGAATGAGCACGGCTACCGAAGCTTCTCCCTCGGCGAGTTCACCTTCCGCCGCGACGAGTACTTCGTCTACGTCAAGTGGCCGACGGGCCGCCACGTCCTGTCCGCCGACGGGTTCCTCCGGGCCCTCCAGCGCGACGTGGCCTGGGAGTTCTTCTACGGCACCGTCAACTTCGACGGCGTCGTCGGGACGGTCAACCACTACGGCACGGTCGACCTCTTTGCGGGCCGGTACAACGACGCCTACCGCAAGGCGGAGCTGGACCACGTCGAGAACTTCCCGACACCGGTGATCAAGGCGACGTTCAACGCCATGCTCGACGACTGGACGAACTCGACCTTCGACCCGTTCGCCAGCCCGCACGAGACCGGCACGGCGTTCGGGCCGAAGGCCGGCAACAACCGGGCGGCCGTCACGCGGCGGCGGGTCGCCGCAAAGCAGATGGTGGCCGTGCCGGGGGACGAGGCGCTTCGGTCCGACGCGACCGGCCATCCGATCAACCGCCACTTCGTCGACGTGCCGCAGGATGAGCCCAAGGTCGTCGTCGAGCCGGGCTTCGAGGGACAGGTGAGCGCCTTCAACCTGTTCGCCTACCTCTCGCGCTCGAACGTGACGTGGAACCCCTCGGTCGTCTCCGTCTGCAAGAGCAGCCTGTACTGCCCGACCACCGAGGAGTACATTCTGCCGATCATCCACGGGAACGATCGGGTGGAGTGGTTCGTGCAGCTCAGCGACGAGATCTACTGGGACGTCGAGGACCGCGACACGGGCGCCGTTCGAGCGAAGGTGGTCATGAAGCCCGGGGACGTCGCGGCCATGCCGGCGGATATCCGTCACCAGGGCTACTCCCCCAAGCGCGCCATGCTGCTGGTGTGGGAGAACGCGTCTCCCGATCTCCCCGCGCTCATCGCGTCGGGGAAGGCGCCGACGACCCCGGTGGATTTCTGACGGCTCAAGGCGTGATGGCCGGGGAGGGGGAGAGACGAATACCGCGCTTCTCGTCCCCGGCGGAGATCAAGCAGCGCCTCGCGGCCGTGAGCTATCTGGCCGACGAGGCCGTCGCTATGACCGTGTACCTCGCCGACCGGCTGGAGAAGCCCATCCTGTGCGAGGGGCCGGCCGGCGTCGGGAAGACGGCGCTCGGAAAAGGCATCGCGGCGATCACCGGGCACCGGCTGACGCGGCTTCAGTGCTACGAAGGGCTCGACGAGGCGAAGGCGCTCTACGAGTGGAACTACAAGAAGCAGCTCCTCCGCATCCAGGCGGACTCGGATCAGCGGGACTGGCACAAGGTCGAACAGGATATCTTCACGGAGGACTTCCTGCTCGCGCGCCCACTGCTTGCCGCCATTCGATCGCCCGAGCCCGTGGTGCTGCTGATCGACGAGGTCGATCGGGTCGAGGTGGAGACGGAGGCGTTGCTCCTGGAGCTGCTGTCGGAGTGGCAGGTGTCGATTCCGGAGCTGGGCACGATCACCGCGACCCGGCCTCCGCTGGTGGTCTTGACGTCGAACAACACGCGTGAGCTGTCCGAGGCGCTGAAGCGGCGGTGCCTGTTCCTGCACATGGACTACCCCGACCTCGAGCGGGAGCAGCAGATCGTGCGGGCGCGCATTCCCGAGATCGACGCGACCCTGGCAGAGCAGATCGCGCGCGTGGTCCGCACGATCCGCGCGCTCGACCTGAAGAAACCGCCGTCGGTGTCCGAGACGCTGGATTGGGCGCGCACGCTGTTGCTCCTGGGGGTGGAGCGGATCGACTCCGAGGTGACACGGAAGACGCTCTCGCTCCTGCTCAAGTATCAGCAGGACATCGAAAAGGTCGGCCGGTCACCGCTGTAGGAACTTCGGGAGCACCTTCGTGCCGAGGAGTCGGATCGAGCGAAGGACCTTCTCGTTGTCCATGCCCGGCCACTGGAGCCGGAAGATCATGGTCGTCACACCGAGCCGCTCGCGGTAGCGCGCGATCTCCTCGGCGACCCTCACGGGGTCGCCGAGGACGAACCGGTCGCGCGCCAGCTCCTCGAAGCTCCCCGCGAAGCTCTCCCCGGCGGGCAGCGCCTTGTCCTGCTCCCAGCGCCGGTACGCGCGGTACTTCGCGTCGAGGAACGCCGCGGCTTCCGCGAACGCCGCGGACGACTCCGGTGCGACGTAGCACTCCTTGATCAGCGGCGTCTCGGTCGCGGCGGGACGGCCGAGCTCGCGGCGGGTGCTCCGGAAGAGTACCTGCTGACGCTCGAGCGTCGGAAGCGTGGCGTGGGGATTCAGCAGCCAGGCGTCTCCGAGCCGGGCGGCGCGCCGGACGCCGCCGTCGCTGTTCGCCGCGAGCCAGACGGGCGGGCGCGGGTGCTGGAGCGGACGCATCGAGATGCGCACGTCGCGCAGGCGGAAGTGCGTGCCGTGGTAGGTGACGGGCTCGCCGCTCCAGAGACGCTCGATCACCTCGAGCCCTTCGACGAGCCGCCCGACGCGCTCCTTCGGGTCCTGCCCCATCGCCTCGTTCTCGACGTCCCGATAGCCGAGGCCGACGCCGAAGACGAAGCGGCCCCCGGCGATCACGTCGAGTGTCGCGAGCTGCTCCGCGACCTCGACGGGGTGGTGGAGGGGCAGGAGCAGGCACCCCGTCCCGAGCGTCATGCCCTCGGCGTCCGCGGCGACGCGGGCGAGCGTCGGGATCGGCCGGAAGTAGGTGAACTTCACTCGGGGAGCCTCCACACGCGCGCCGGTGCGGGCTCGTCGGCCAGCGTGAACTGGGGCAGCGCCATGTGGTCGGCGAGGTCCTGGAAGATGACGCGCACGCGCCGGCCGATCGCGACGTTCGCCTCCGCTTCGGGCGTCAGGTCGGGCTTCACGAGGTTGCCGATGATCCGGAGCGCCTCGTCGGGCGTCGGCTGGCCGCGCTGCTCGTCCAGCTCGACGAGGACGACGGGATAGGGCGTGAGCTCTCTGAAGCCGGGCTGGATGGCGTGATGGACGATCTCGTAGGAGTAGATCGTTCCGCGCGCGGAGAGCTCCTGCCAGGTCCACTCGAGCTCCATGCACCAGGGACAGGCGTGCGTGGGCGGGTAGCGCATGAGGCCGCAGGCGGTGCACTTGCGGACGACGAGGCGGTGGGCGCGCGCGTGGGCGTAGAACTCCGTCCACTCGCTGTCGTTGTCGGGGACGATGAGCGTCATGCCGCGGTACTGGACAGGCTGGGGCATGGGGGCTCCTTATCGCCGAAGGATGAGGGCGCTGCCCGTCGGCGGCACCGCCCAGCCGAGGTTCATCGTGATCTCGGCGTCCTTGACCTGACGGCACCGGCCGGGGGAGTAGTCGTAGGTGTGGACGCCCTCGGCGGCGCGCGGGCAGTAGTCGTCGACCGTCCCGCGGAGCTGGCGGACGTTCTCGATCACCATGGACATGCCGTGCGTGTAGCCCTCGCACAGGTGGCCGCCGGAGGTGTTGTTGGGGCGCCCGCCGCCGAGCTCGATGATCCCGCTCGAGACGTACTGTCCGCCCTCGCCCTTTTTGCAGAAGCCGTACTCCTCGAGCTGCAGCAGCGTCGTGAACGTGAACGCGTCGTAGGAGCCGGTGACGTCCACGTCCTCGGGCCCGATGCCGGCCTGGCCGAAGACGATGTCCTTGGCGTAGTAGCCGGCGACGCGGGTGATGGGGCCGTGCGCCCAGTGGAAGTCGAGGCGCGGCTTCGACACGCGCCCGGCGACGCCCATGATGTAGACGGGCCGACGCTTGAGGTCGCGCGCGCGCTCGGCCGAGGTCACGATGAGGCAGGTCGCGTTGTCGGTCTCGAGGCAGCAGTCGAGGAGGTGGAGGGGCTTCACGATCCAGCGCGAGCCGACGACGTCCTCGACCGTCACGCGCTCCTTGAGGAGCGCCTTCGGGTTCTGCGACGCGTGCCTCGAGTGGGCCACCTTCACGCGGGCGACCTGCGCGGAGGTCGTGCCGTACTCGTACATGTGGCGCATGAAGGTCAGCGCGAAGTTCTGGCCCGCGCTCCGCATCCCGAAGGGCACCTGGGCGAGGTCGAGCCCGCGGACGGGCTGCGCGGCGCGCGCCCCGGTGCCGCCGATGCGGAACTCGGAGTAGCCGTTCATCGAGCGGTAGATGGCGACGGTGTTGCACATGCCGGCCTCGATCGCGCCCATCGCCAGACCGATGAGCGCCTCGGTCGACGAGCCGCCGCCCATCACGTCCATGTAGAAGTTCAGGCGGATGCCGAGATCGGGTGCCACGTGGTTCGCGAGCGTCGAGTCGCCCCCCTGGTAGTCCAGCATGCCGTCCACGTCGCGAGCCGTGAGGCCGGCGTCGAGGATCGCCCGGCGGATCGCCTCGACGGCCATCGCGCGTGTCGTGCGCCCGGAGGCGCGCGAGTACTCCGTCTCGCCCACGCCGACGACGCAGTACTGGTCCCGCAGGGTCTTCATCGCGCCTCCTTGTCGAGCCAGGGCGCCATCCCGCGCGATTCTAGCAGGCCCGCGCTCCGCTCGGCGGCTGAGAGTGCACGAGGAGGACGATCGCGCCGAAGTTCAGGAGCGCCGAGAGCATCCACGTGAGGTCGTAGCTCCCGGTCGCGTCGTAGATCGCGCCCGCGACGAGCGGCGAAGAGCGTGGAGACCGCGCCGTACGAGTAGCCGAAGACGAGCGCGCTGCCGAAGAGCAGGGGGAGGCCGCGATCGGCGAGGAGGAAGCCGAGGAAGCCGACGGCCTGGAGCGTCATCGCGACCCCGACGGCGGGCTTGCGCCCGATCCGGTCCGAGACCGCGCCCATGACGAGGCGGCCGGCGACGGCGCCGATGCCGAGCGTCGAGACGGCCCAGGCGCCGGTCAGGGGTGAGTGGCCGAGATCACGCGTGAACGGCACGATGTGAACGAACGGGATGAAGACGGGAATCCACGCCGCGCTGAACGTGGCGCCGAGCATCCAAAAGGCGCGCGTCCGGATCACGCGGGCCAAGGTCCCGGCGCCCGCCTGGGCGCCGACCGCAACGGCGAGGGGGCGGCTCGCCCCGTCGGGGTGAAGGCCGAGGCTCTCGGGGTCGCGTCGCATCACCTGAGCCACCAGGTTCAGGAGGACGAAGATCCCGACGCCGAAGATGACGTACGCCGTCCGCCAGCCGACCGTCGTCACCAGGAGCTGGGCCACGGGTGGCAGCACGACGGTCCCGACGCTCGCGCCGCTCGACGCGAGGCCGACCGCGAGGCCGCGCCGCGCGACGAACCATTTCACGACCGTCGTGTTGCACGGCACGTACGCGGTGGACATGCCGAGCGCCGCCACGAGACCGTAGAGCAGGTACGGCTGCCAGAGCTGGGTGACGAGCGACATGCCGGTGAGCGCCGCGCCGAGGAAGATCCCACCGGCGGCGATCACGACGCGCGGGCCCCAGAGGTCGGTGAGTCGCCCGGCCGGAAAGCCGAAGACGCAGTAGGCGAAGGCGTAGACGGAGAACGCGCCGGAGAGGCTCGCGCGGCTCCAGCCGAACTCCTGGAGGAAGGCGCTGAAGAAGACGCCGAACGAGTACTGGGCACCGTAGGCGACGAAGAGGACGAGGAACGCGCCCGCGACGACGATCCAGCCGTAGAAAACTTTCAAGTCTAGCGATTCTTGCCGTTGAGCTTCGGGAGGACCTCCGCGAGGAACTTGCCGGTGTACGAGCCGGGCGTCTGGGCCACCGCCTCCGGCGTCCCCTCGGCGACGGTCTCGCCACCCTCGTCACCGCCCTCCGGCCCGAGGTCGATGACGTAGTCCGCCGACTTGATGACGTCGAGGTGGTGTTCGACGACGAGGATCGTGTTGCCAGCATCCACGAGGCGATTGAGCACGCCGAGGAGCTTCTTGACGTCGTCGAGGTGGAGCCCCGTCGTCGGTTCGTCCATGATGTAGAGCATGTCGCTCGCCGCGCGCGCGCCGAGCTCGGCGGCGATCTTGAGCCGCTGCGCCTCGCCCCCCGAAAGCGTCGTCGCGGGCTGGCCCAGGCGCAGGTAGCCGAGGCCGACGTCCTGGAGCACGCGCAGCCGCCGCGCGAGCCCCGCCTGGGCGGCGAAGAACTCGACGGCGTCGTCCACGGTCGTGTGGAGCACGTCGCTGATGGCCCGGCCGCGGTACCTCACGGTGAGGACGTCGGGCCGGTACCGCCGCCCTTCGCACTCCTGGCAGGTCACGTACACGTCCTCGAAGAAGTACATCTCGAGCTTCTGGAAGCCGTCGCCCTGACACGACTCGCACCGCCCGCCCGGTACGTTGAACGAGAACGCGCCGGCGTCGAGGCCGAGCGCCCGGGATCGGGGCTGAGCCGCGTAGAGCTTTCGGATCTCGTCGAACGCCTTGACGTAGGTCACGGGGTTCGAGCGCGGCGTGCGGCCGATCGGCTCCTGGTCGATCAGACGGACGCCCTTGAGGTACTCGAGGCCGGTGACGGCGTCGTAGACGCCGGGCGGCGTGAATTCGGTCTTGAAGGCGCGCGCGACGGCGCGGTAGAGCGTGTCGTGGACAAGCGTGGATTTGCCGGAGCCCGACACGCCGCTGACGACCGTGAGCGTCTGGAGCGGGATCCGCACGGTCACGTCCTTGAGGTTGTGCTCGCGCGCGCCGACGAGGACGAGGTGGCGCCGGCCCGTGCGGCGGACCGACGGGACCGGGATCGACTCGCGTCCGGTGACGTAGCGCGCGGTGAGCGAGCGCGTCGCCTTCTGGAACTCCGCCTGCGGCCCGCTGAAGACGATCTCGCCGCCGCGCTCGCCCGAGCCCGGCCCGAGCTCGACGACGTGGTCCGCGGCGGCGATGAACTCGCGATCGTGCTCGACGACGACGACGGTGTTGCCCGCCCGGGCGAGCTCGCGGCAGAGCTCCACGAGCCGCATGGTGTCGCGCGGGTGCAGTCCGATCGACGGCTCGTCGAGCACGTAGAGCGTTCCGACGAGCTGTGATCCGAGCTGATTGGCCAGATTGATTCGTTGCGCTTCCCCTCCCGACAACGTGCGCGTCTGGCGCGACAGCGTGAGGTAGCCGAGCCCGACGCGCAGGAGGAACCCGAGCTTGGCGTTGAGCTGCCGCAGGATCTCGCGGGCGACGACCGCTTCCCAGGCCGTGAGCGTGAGGTCCGCGAGCAGGCGCGCGGCCGCGTCGACGGTGAGCGCGGCGAACTCGGCGATCGTGAGGCCGCCGACGCGCACGGCGAGCGCGGCGGGCTTGAGTCGCGCACCGTGGCACGTCGGGCACGGCGACTGGCTTCGGTAGCGCGAGAGGAACACGCGCACGTGGAGCTTGTAACGGTACGACTCGACCTCCTCGAAGAAACCCTTGATGCCGGCGAAGCTCGCGTCACCCTCGTAGACGAGCGCGCGGGCGGCGCCGGAAAGCCGCTCCCAGGGCGTGCCCGTGTCGAGCTTGTGCCGGCGCGCCGCCTTCATCAGCTCGCGCTGGTACCACTTGCCCGACGGGTGGGTCCAGGGCTCGACGGCGCCTTCCGCGAGGCTCTTGCTCCGGTCGGGAACGACGCGCGCCTCGTCGTATCTCAAAATGTTGCCGAAGCCCTTGCACTCGGGGCAGGCACCCAGCGGGTGGTTGAACGAAAAGAGGAGCGGCTGCGGCCGCTCGAGGGCGGCCCCGCAGCCGCTGCAGCGGAAGTCCTCGGCGAAGACGCGCGTGGGCCCGTCGAGCACCTCGACCGCCACCTGCCCACCGCCCTCCCGCAGCGCCGCCTCGACGGACTCGGCGATCCGCGTGCGGTGGGCGGACTCGAGCACGACGCGGTCGAGCACCACCGAGATCGTCCGGTGCTCCGCGAGGTTCGCGGGCGGCGGTGTGGCGAGGTCGTGGATCACGCCGTTCACCCGCACCCGAGCGAAGCCGCGTCGGTTGAGGCTCGTCCACAGCTCCACGGGTGGGAGCCCCGCGGGCACGGCGAGACCGAACATGATCAGCGCGCGCGCGCCGGGGTGCTCGCTGAGGAGCGAGCTGACGATGGTTTCGGGGGAGTTCGAGGCCGCGGCGGCGCCGCACGCGGGGCAGTGGACGCGCCCGATCTTCGCGTAGAGCAGGCGCAGATAATCGTAGACCTCGGTGGCGGTGCCGACCGTCGAGCGCGCCGTTCGCACCGCGTTCTTCTGCTCGAGGGCCACCGCGGGCCGGATCTGCTCGATGCGGTCCACGTCGGGACGGTCCACCCGATCGAGGAACATGCGCGCGTAGGTGGACAGCGACTCGATGTAGCGCCACTGCCCTTCGGCGAAGAGCGTGTCGAAGGCGAGCGACGACTTGCCGGAGCCGGACACGCCGGTCACGACCGTGAGCCGGTCGTGCGGGATCTCGAGCGAGACGTTCTTGAGGTTGTTCTGCCGGGCTCCGTGGATCCGGAGCCCAGAGGGCTGGGCCATTCGAACGGTCCTCCTGAGGTGGGTAGTCTACTGGAAGGGGACACGACGCGCCAGAGCGCCCCGCGGTTGACAGCTCCTGGCGCGCCGGGTACACTGCGTCAGCTTGTTGATAATGATTACTAAAAACAGCGTTGCCCTCGCGGCCGACGCTACGCTCCGCGCCCGGGGCCTCCGGCTCACGCGGCAGCGCCGGATCATCCTCGAGGTCGTCCGCGCGACCGACGCGCATCCGACCGCGGCGTTCGTCTACCGGCGCGTGCGCCGGAGGCTGCCGCGCGTGAGTCTCGCGACGGTCTACCGCAACCTCCGGACGCTCGCCGCCGAGGGATTCGTGGCGGAGCGCGCGGACCCCTCCGGCGCGCGCTTCGACGGCAACACGGCGCCGCACGATCACTTCACGTGCGTCGCCTGCGGCCGCATCTACGATGTGCCGCCGCGCGCCGACCGGGCGGTGCGGGCCCGCGTCGCGACGCGCACCGGCTTCGAGGTCCTCAACCACCGCACCGAGTTCTACGGCCGCTGCGTCGCGTGCCGCCGGCATGGCCGTCGATCCCCCGTCAAGGGACAAAGGAGGAGCTGAGTCATGGCAGGCAAGAGCCTCAGGGGCACCAAGAGTCTCGCAAACCTGAAAGAGGCGTTCGCCGGCGAGTCGCAGGCGAACCGCCGCTACCTTTACTTCGCACGCGTCGCCGACATCGAAGGGTTCCCCGACATGGCGGGGCTCTTCAAGGACACGGCCGACGCCGAGACGGGTCACGCCTTCGGTCACCTCGACTTCCTGAAGGAGGTCGGCGATCCGGTCACGGACGAGCCGATCGGCAAGACCGAGAAGAACCTCAAGTCCGCGGTCGCCGGGGAGACGTACGAGTACACGCAGATGTACCCAGGCATGGCCAAGACCGCGCGTGAGGAGGGCTTCCCCGAGCTCGCCGAGTGGTTCGAGACGCTCGCCAAGGCGGAGAAGTCGCACGCGGGCCGGTTCAACAAAGGCCTCAAGCAGATCGCGGGCAAAGAGCCGGCGGAGGCGATCTAGCTCACGTACCGGCTCGGGCAGGCGGGTCGCGGCGACCCCGCTCGACCACGCTAGCTGCGACGCGCGGGGTCGAGGCGGAAGGTTCGCGATTCGGGCGACCCTGACTACACGGGTCTCGCGGGGTCACCGCGACCCACCTGCCACAGCCGGCATGTGGTGAGTCAGCATCATGGCATCTCTCGATCTGAAGTCACCGGAGTTCTGGGACCCGTCGGCGGTCGACAGGGAGCTGCGGCGCGTCTACGACATCTGTAGCGGCTGCCGCCGCTGCCTGCCGCTCTGCCCGTCGTTCAAGGTCCTCTTCGACCGGCTGGATGTGGACGCCGTCGACGGCGATGTCGAGAAGCTGCCGACGCGCGACGTCAAGGAAGTCGTGGACCTCTGCTACCAGTGCAAGCTCTGCTTCAACCATTGCCCGTACACGCCGCCGCACCGATGGGAGGTCGACTTCCCACGGCTGATGCTCCGGGCACGCGCGGCGGAAGCGCGTGCCAACCGCGTGACGTTCCAGGATCGGATGCTTGGCAACACGGAGCTCATCGGCAAGCTCGGACGCCTCGCGGCGCCGCTGTCGAACTGGATGAACGAGCTGGCGGTCCACCGCGCCTTCATGCACGCCGTCGCCGGCATCCACAAGAACCGCAACCTGCCGAAGTTCCACCGCCAGACGTTCAGTGCCTGGTTCAAGTCGCGCGCGCGGCGCGGAGCGATCGCGGGTAACGCAAGCGCGGCGGGCGTGCCGACGGGCGGGGGGACTGGCGATCACGTGAGCGCGGCGGGCGTGCCGACAGGCCGGGTGGCAGGCAACCACGTGAGCGCGGCGGGCGTGCCGACAGGCGGGGGGACTGGCGATCACGTGAGCGCGGCGGGCGTGCCGACAGGCCGGGTGCCCGCCGCTTACAAAGTCGCGCTATTTCATACGTGCACGGTGGAGTACAACGACCCCGCGACGGGTCGCGCGGCCGTGCGCGTGCTCGAGCGGAACCGCGCCGACGTGTCGCTGCCCCGGCAGCGCTGCTGCGGCATGCCCTACCTCGACGGCGGCGCGGTGGACGAGGCGAAGGCGCTGATCCGCGAGAACGTGACGAGCCTCGCGGCGGCTGTGCGCGAGGGGCGGACGATCGTGGTGCCCGGGCCCACGTGCAGCTACATGCTCAAGCAAGAGTACCCGTGGCTCGACGGCTCCGACGATGCGAAGCTCGTCGCCCGCAACACGCGCGACCTCTTCGAATACCTCGCCGAGCTCCGCGCCGAAGGGAGGCTCGACA
>QHTD01000284.1 GCA_003220675.1 Candidatus Rokuibacteriota bacterium
GGGCGCGCTCCTCCCGTATGCGCCCGCCGAGCCGCGCCAGATCGAGACCCCGTGACGCCTGCGCCGCTCCCCGCAACCCTCTCTCCTATAGCGATCGAAGTCTACTATAGTAGAATCGGGCCGTGAGGGAAAGCCCGGCGATCGTGCCGTTCGACGCGTCGCACGCGGCGGCCGTGCTCGACGTGATCGGCGCCGTGTTCCGCGAGTACGCGATGACCTTCGATCCGTCGGGATTCGACGCGGACCTCACCGACATCCGCGGCTCCTATCTGGAGCGCGGGGGCCGGTTCTGGGTCCTGGTGGACGACGGCCGCGTGGTCGGCACCGTCGCGGTCGTGCCGGCGGGGCGCGGCGCCTGCGAGGTCAAGCGGCTCTATCTGCTTCCCGCGTACCGTGGTCGCGGCCTCGGACGTGCGCTCATGGAGCGGGTGTTCGACTGGGCGAGGATGTCCGGCTCGGGGCTCGTCGTCGCGTGGTCCGACGCGCGGCTCGTGACCTCGCACGTCATGTACGAGCGGCTCGGCTTCACGCGCTTCGGCGAGCGCACCTGTGACGATATCGACCGGAGCCGCGAGTGGGGCTTCAGGAAAGAGCTCGCGCCGTGAGCGCGGCTCGCCCCCTCACTTGAGCGGCTTCGCCGCTCGGAGAAGCGCCACGTTCTCTTCGACCGTGTCCGTTCCGGTGATGGCGCGGAGAACGATCTCGTCGACCACTCCCTGCCACTTTCCGAGCGCGGGCGCGAGGGCGTCCGGACTCTGTGCCGCGATCGCCGTCTCCACCGGCTTCACGCCCATGCGCGCGAAGTGGGCCGCGTACGCCGGGATCGCCGCGTAACGGGCCGCCTCCTCCAGCAGTCGGTCGCACGCCGCCGCCCCGAGAGCGACGCGGACGTACGCGAAGAGCTTCGGCATGTGCCGACCCGCCGCCGTCGCCCCGACGCGCACCCACTCGGCCGAGCGACGCGCATGCTCGGGCGTCAGCCAGTTGAAGAGCACTGCGTCGGCGACCTCCCCGGCCAGGCGGCACATCTGGGGACCGAGCGCCGCCACGACGAGGCGCACCGGGAGCTCGGACCGCAACGCGGCGACCCCGTCGCGCACACGTCTGAGGGCGCCCGGGTTCGGGCTCCCCACACCCAGGAGGAGACGACCGAGGGGAAGCGCGTTGGCGCGCACCCCCTGGACGATGCTGTCCGGTCCGCGCGTGTGGAGGGGAATCACCCCGATCCCGAGCTCGATACGCCGTGTCTCCGTCGCGGCCAGCGCGAGCGCCGCCAGCCCATCGGTCGCGCCGGGATGGTTCACCCAGAAGGAGCTGTACCCGAGCCCCTCGGCCTCCCGCGCTGACGCGCGGATGATCTCGGGCGCCGCGCCGGCGAACAATGCAAAGCCCCGTCCCATCTCTGCCTCCTCTCGCACGAGTCTCACGCGACCAGTCGCGCATCACATACGAGTTCGCGGCGCGGCGAGAATAGCACGGCAACGTAGCCGAGGGTGCCCCCGTCCGCTATCATCCCCGGCACATGGCCAACCGCTGGGTGGCGCTGGCGATCGTGTTCGTCACCCGCACATCGATGGGCTATCAGTTCCAGTCCGTCGCCTCCGTCGGACCGCTCCTCGTCTCCGAGCTCGGGCTCACCTGGGCACAGCTCGGCTTGCTCATCGGCCTCTACATGCTGCCCGGCGCCTTCTTCGCGCTGCCGAGCGGCGTCGTCGGCCAGCGCCTGGGCGAACGCCGAACGGTGGTGGGCAGCCTCGCGCTCATGGTCGTGGGCGGCCTCGTGACCGCCGCCAGCCCCGGCTTCACCGTCGCCGCCGCCGGGCGGTTGCTGAGCGGCATCGGCGCCGTGCTCATGAACATCCTGCTCGCCAAGATGGTCGCCGACTGGTTCGCCGAGCGTGAGATGTCGACGGCGATGGCCGTCATGCTCACGAGCTGGCCGGTCGGCCTCGGCGTCGCCGCCGCGATCGGCGCCGTGCTCATGAACATCCTGCTCGCCAAGATGGTCGCCGACTGGTTCGCCGAGCGTGAGATGTCGACGGCGATGGCCGTCATGCTCACGAGCTGGCCGGTCGGCCTCGGCGTCGCCGCCGCGACGCTCGGCGGCCTCGCCACCCGCTCGTCGTGGCGGATGGCGATCGTGGCGACGGCGCTTGCCGCCGCCCTCGGGCTGGTGCTGATCGCGTTCGCGTACCGCGACCCGTCGCGCACGGCCGGCGGCGCGGCCGGGGCGCCGCCGGCGCACCGCGCGGGGCTCGCGGCGCGCGAGGTCGGGCTCGCGGTGAGCGCGGGCCTCGCGTGGGGCTGCTTCAACGCGAGCCTCGTCGCTGTCGTCGCGTTCGGCCCCGCGATGCTGATGGCCCGCGGCCTCTCGCTCGGCGACGCCGGCTTCGTCGTGAGCCTGGCGATCTGGGTGACGATCCTCTCGGTGCCCCTCGGCGGGCTCCTCACCGACCGCCTCCGCCGGCCGAACCTGAGCATCGTCGCCGGCAGCCTCGCCGCGGGGCTCGTCACGATGCTGCTGCCCGTCCTCGCTCATCCCCTGCTGGCATTCTGCCTGCTCGGCCTCGCGACCGGAGTGTCGCCGGGCGCGGTGATGGCGCTCGTGCCCAGGGCGGTCGCGCCCCAGCGGCTGGCGACCGCCCTCGGCGTCTACTACGCGGTGTTCTACGTCGTGATGGCGGCGACGCAGCTCGCGGCGGGTGTCGTGCGTGACGCGGCCGGCAGCCCCGCCGCGCCCATCCGCTTCGCCGCGTTCGTCATGGCCTCGACGGTTCTCGGCCTCGCGCTCTTCCGCCTCGTCGAGCGCGCGACGCCGCGCGCCGGCGCGGACGAGCGCGTCTCTTAGAAAATGGGGGGCCCCGACATGGCCCCCCAAACCCCCCGACGCTCGGAGCGCCCCGGCGAAGCCGTGGCACTCCTCGATACTCCGAGAGGCTCCTGACTAGCCGCGGAGGGCACCGCCGCCGGCGCCGCGGAGGCGCGGGTCGAGCACGTCGCGGAGCGCGTCGCCGAGCATGTTGAAGCCGAACACGGCGAGCGAGATGGCGGTCCCCGGGAAGAGCGCCATCCACGGCGCGTAGTACATGAACGAGCGGCCCGAGCCCGACAGCATGCCGCCCCAGGACGGGTACGGCGGCGGGATCCCGAAGCCGAGGAACGACAGGCCCGACTCGGCGAGGATCACCGTCCCGAGCCCGATGGTCGCGAGGATGATGATGGTCGCCATCACGTTCGGCAGGAGGTAACGGAGGATGATGCGGAGATGACCCGCGCCGATGGCGCGCGCGGCCTCGACGTACGGATCCTGCATGGTCGAGAGAGTCGCGCCCCTGATGACGCGCGAGGCGCCCGCGGCGCCGAGGATCGACAGCGCGAAGATCAGGTTGAGCACCCCGGGGCCGAGCGCCGCCATCAGCGACAGGACGATCACCAGCCCCGGGAACGACATCCAGGCGTCGACGACGCGCTGGACCACGATGTCGTAGCCGCCGCCGAGGTAGGCGCTCGAGACGCCGATCGCGGTGGCGATCAGCGTCGCCAGCGCGACCGTGGCGAAGCCCACGGTGATGGAGATCCGCGCGCCGTAGACGACCCGGCTCCAGATGTCACGCGCGAGGTTGTCGGTGCCCATCCAGAACCGCGAGCTCGGCGGCTGCATGCGCGCGCCGGTGATCGACTCGTCATAGGCGTGCGGCGCGATTCGATCGGCGAAGACCGCCATGACGAGCAGCACGAGGATGATCACCGCCCCGATCGCCCCGAGCGGCTTGCGCCCGCAGAAGCGCAGCGTGAGCCCGACGGCGCGCGGGAGGCGCCAGGGGCGCACCCGGGGTTCCGGGACCGCGATGGTGTCAGCTGAGTCGGCCATTACTGGTAGCGGATCCGCGGGTCGAGCACCGCGTAGAGGAGGTCCACGCTGAGATTCGTCAACACGATGATCAAGACGACAAGCAGGTTGATGCCCTGGATCACCGGGTAGTCGCGCTGGACGATCGCGTCGACGAGGAACTGACCCATGCCGGGCAGACCGAAGATCCATTCGATGATCACGGCGCCGCCGGCGATGCCCGCGACCTGGAGGCCGAGAACGGTGACGACGGGGATCACGGCGTTCTTCAGGGCGTGCTTGAGCACGACCACGCGCTCGCGGAGGCCCTTCGCCCACGCCGTGCGGACGTAGTCCTGCCGCAGCACCTCGAGGAGCATCGCCCGTGTGAGGCGCATGATCCCCGCGGCCGAGGCGATGCCGAGGATGATGGCGGGCAAGATGAACTGGAGCACGTACCCGGTGGGGTTCTTCGAGAACTCGACGAACCGGGCGAGCGGGGTCCAGCCCCACCAGATTGCCGGGAGCAGGATCACGACGATGGCCTGGACGAAGCCAGGAATAGATAGTCCGAGGATGGCCGCGCTCCGGCCGAAGAAGTCGAGCACGCTGTCCTGGCGCACGGCGGACAGAACGCCGACCGGGATGCCGATCAGGACGGCCACGGCGATCGCCATCACACCGAGGGTGACAGTGACCGGCAGGCGGCGCCCAAGCTCGGAAAGCACCGGCTGGCGGGTCCAGAGCGACTCGCCCAGGTTGGTGCGGACGATCGCGCCCAGCCACTCGAAGTACTGCACGTAGACCGGGCGGTTGAGCCCGAGCGTTGCCCGCAGGTCCTCGAGGTCCTTGCCATAGGCCTTCTCCTCGAGCATGAGCTGGACCACGTCGCCGGGGATCAAGCGGGGCAGCGTGAAGACGATGAACGACGCGATCAGGAGCGAGGGGATCGCGACGAGCAGGCGCCGGAGGACGTACGTGCGCAGCCGCTTCCCTACTTGTCGATCCAGGCGGCCATCAGCCGGCCACCGAAATCGAAGCCGTTGTTGGGCATGTAGTTTCTGATGTGGGCGTCCCAGGCCGAGACGATCTTGATCGACCCGTCCACGCCGAACAAGGCCTGCTCGGCGAGGTACCGCTGGATGTCGAACACGATCTGCTTGCGCTTGCCGACGTCGAAGGTCCGCCGCTGGAGCTTGATCATCTCCGTGAGCTTGGGGTCGTTCACGCCCCAGACGTTTTGCGGCTGGCCGGGCATGTACCAGCGATAGAAATATGCCTCCGGGTCGGCCCAGGCGCCGCGCAGCCCGAGGAACATGTTGTCGAACTTCCCGAAGATGGCGCTGGAGATGAACGCCCCGTACTCCTTGAGCCTGAGCTCGGCGTCGATGCCGGCTGCCTTCCAGTTCTTGAGCGTGATCTGGACGTAATCGTCGAAGTCGGGCCCGTACCCGGTCCCGGGCGCCTCCACAGTCGTCTTGAATCCATTGGGGTAGCCGGCCTCGGTCAGCAGGCGCTTGGCCTCGGCGGTGTTGTGCTCGTACAGCTTCCGGCCCTCGGGCCCCAGCTGATCGATCGGGATCGACCAGTCGGCGAACGCGGCAGGAACGGCGGGGTTGGGCGTCCAGTGCCCCTGCGAGAAGGCGAGGGACTCGTAGAGCTCGGCGAGGTTACTGGCGCGCGACAGCGCGCGCCGGACCCGGATGTCGCCGAACGGCAGATTCGCGAGCTTGAAGCCGGTGGCGCCGCTGGTGAACCAGGTGTACTCGGCGGTCTGGAGCCCGGGCTTCCGCTGCTTGGCCAGCGGCAGGTCGAGCCAGCGCACCGCGTGCTGGTACTCGGGGCCGAAGTCGGTCTTGCCACCCAGCCACGTGGCCAGGCGCGAGGACGGGTCCTTGTCGATGATCACCTCGACGCCGTCGGCGTAGGGTAGCCCGGGGACGAAGTAGCTCGGGTTCCGGACGTAGACGAGTTTGACGTTCGGCTCCCAGCGCTCGAGCATCCAGGGCCCGGTGCCGACAACCGACTCGACTTTCCTGAGGTCACCGAACTTCTCGACGCATTCCCTCGCGATGATCCAGGTCGAGGTCGAGGCGAGAAGGTCCAGGAACCAGGCGTTCGGTTCCTTGAGCGTGAACTTGACCGTGTGCTTGTCGAGGGCGTCGATCTTGTCGACGTACTCGAGCACCGGCTTGTTGGCGTTGCCGGTGATCGTGAGGAACCGCTCGTAGGTGTACTTGACATCATCGGCCGTCAGCTCGCGTCCGTTCACTGGCGGCTTCGGGTGCCAGCGCACGCCCTTCCTCAGCTTGAAGATGTAGGTCGTGTCGTCCGGTTGGGTCCAGGATTCGGCGAGGTCGGGCTCGATCGGATAGGTCATGGGCTTGACGGTTACGCCCGCCTTCACCTTCAAGAGCCGGCTGTAGGCGAAGGAGAGCGGCACCATCGTCGCGAACGAGAGCGTCTGATGGGGATCGAAGTGGAGCGGGTCCACCTGGAAGGTCAGGCGCAGGACGCCGCCGCGCTTGGGTGTCTGCGCCTCCGCGGCGCCTGACCCGAGGTACGGGAGGACGGCGGCGCCGGCCAGGGACCCCGCCCCGGCTTTGAGCAGCTCACGGCGAGTAAGGGAGCTCTCGAACGGCGTGCCGGAAGTCATGGGGAAGCTCCGTGACCCGCCGCCTGCGCGCGGCGCGCGAAGACCTGCCTCACGGTCACGGGCCCGCCGCCGAGAAGTGCCAGGCTCAGGCTGGCGGCGAGCAGTGTCAGCTCGAACTCGTAGCCGCCCACGAAGCCCGCCGCGAGGCGGACGGCCAGGATGGCCACGACCATATCAATGGCCAGGAGGGCCGCCGCCAGTCGGGTGCCCAGCCCAAGGATGAGCGCCAGCCCGCCGAGGATCTCCACCGCGATCACGACGACCGCCGCGAGGAAGGGCCACGGAATGCCCACCTTGGCCATGAAGCCCGCGGCGCCGCCGAGACCGAAGACGAAGAGCTTCTGCCCCCCGTGAACGATGAAGACCAGCCCGACGACGAGGCGGAGGGGAACGAGTCCCCAGTTTGCCGTCCATGAATTCCCCTGCGCAGACATCCTGGCTCTCCTTCTCTACGGGTTCGTGGAGGAAAGGGTCCCTGGTTTGTACGACTCCGAGTGCGGCGAACTTGCCGGGAGTGAACGGCGAAGTCAAGGGGAATCGGCCGAACCGCGGAACTCCGTACGCGAGGCGAGTTCGAGCGGAGCATGGACGAGGCGTTCTAGACACCGATAGGTCTTGGCGCGTTGGCACTTGACAGATGCGGGTCTCCGTTCTATCCGTTGTTTCCGCAGCGCCGTCTCCACAGCGCCGGGCTGGGGGTGGCGCTCAGAGGGGCCAATTTGACGCACGAATCGGCGCGGCGAGAACCGGAGGAGAGGTTATGTCCCACGGGCGTCGCGCGGTATTGAAGGCAGCGCTCGGCCTAGGGCTCTGGTTCTCGTGCCTCGACAGCGTCCCCGCCCGAGCCGATGATGCGAGAACGGCCCGCCCACAGGAGGGCGATCGCTTCGTGTTCCCGTTCGGGGACCGGGAGGGTCAGCTCGTCACGCTTGAGGATCTGCCGCTCGGCGGGCCCCAGCAGCTGGCCTACCCGATGGATCCTGGCGCGAAGATCGTGCGAAACGGGTCGACCCTCAACCTGGTGGCGCTGGTCCGCTTCGACCCCGCCCAGCTCACCGAGGAGACTCGGGCGCTCTCGGCCGAGGGCGTCGTGGCGTACTCGGCGGTCTGCACCCACCAGGGATGCCCGGTCTCGATGTGGCAAGCTCAGGCGAAGACCCTCTTCTGTGCCTGCCACGCGACCCAATTCGACCCCCGGGATCACGCCCGGGTCGTCGATGGGCCGGCGCCTCGGCGTCTCCCGATGCTGCCCATCAAGTTGGTGGACGGCGTCTTGACGGTGGCCGGTGGGTTCACGGGTCGCGTCGGCGGCGAACGCCCATCATGAGGGAGCGTGCCGCTTCACCGCACTGGAGTCGTACAAACCCGATCGAGGAGGTATGACCGTGAAGACAACCAGAACCCTTGTGGCGCTCGCAGTTGTCCTAGGCCTGGCGATGCTGCCCGCGACGGCGGTGGCTCAGGGGGGCTACAGCCCGGTCACCGACCAGCGGCTCGTCAAGCCGGAACCCGAGAACTGGTTGCAGATCCGCGGCAACTATCAGGGGTGGGGTTACAGTCCCCTCGGGCAGATCAATGTCAACAACGTGAAGAAGTTGACCCCGGTCTGGGCCTTCTCGACGGGGGTGGGCTCGGGCCACGAAGCGCCCCCCATCGTCAACAACGGCGTGATGTTCGTCGCCACCCCCTACAGCCAGGTCATTGCGCTGGAGGCGAAGACGGGCAAGCTCATCTGGCGATACAAGCGGGAATTGCCCGAGGACTTCAAGGCCCTTCACAACACCAGCCGGGGGATCGCTCTGTTCGGCGACAAGGTGTACGTGGCGAGCCTGGACTGCTCTCTGGTCGCCCTCGACGCCAAGACAGGCAAGGTCGCCTGGGAAAAGAAGGTCGAGGATTACCACACTGGCTACTACATGACGCTCGCCCCGCTCGTGGCGAAGGGCAAGGTCATGGTCGGCGTGTCCGGCGGCGAGTTCGGCGTCCGGGGCTTCGTTCAGGCCTTTGACGCTCGGAGCGGCGAGCCCGCGTGGAAGACGTACACGGTGCCTGGCCCCGGCGAGCCGGGCAACAACACCTGGTCTGGCGACACGTGGAAGCGTGGTGGCGCCTCAGTCTGGCTGACGGGGACCTATGACCCGGAGCTCGGCCTCACGTACTGGGGCACCGGAAACGCTTCGCCCTGGTTCGGGGATCAGCGCGCGGGGGACAACCTTTACACCGCGTCCACCGTCGCCATCGAGCCCGACACGGGCA
>QHTD01000285.1 GCA_003220675.1 Candidatus Rokuibacteriota bacterium
CGCTGCGGCGGTACGCGATTTCATCAGACGTCACATTGTTAGCAGCGCATAAAGTGTGAGGGCAATCGATTCTCTGACGATGTTGACCTCAATGCTGTCGCTGTCCGCGAATGTCCTCTTGAGCGACGCGTACAGTTCTTAGCGAACCAAGCGAGCTCGCCGTCAAGGATTCGTTCGGCCGCATACCCATGCGGGTATACGGCGCCTGGGACTCATGCTGGCCCGTAGAAACAAGGGGATTTGGCCGGGCTTCTTGCAGAGCATGGACAGACCGGTCGTTTTGGGCGACGCCGCCGCGAGACCGCGCGAGACCGTGCTCTTTCTTGGACGTGGACAACTGTGGAAATGTGGACATGAGGCGTGAGCACTTAGGCCTTGACAAGACGCAAGGGGAGCAGCACTATGCGCGCAACCTGGGAGTTAGGCCTAGGGGAGAGAGGGCGTTCACGGAGTACGCAGCGGACCTTGATGATCGATCGCGGGGGAGGTTGCGTTAACCGTGGCTAATCTACCGAGACTACCTAGCTAGCGAAGCGGTAGAGACAAAAGACCCACTCTCGAGAAAGCGGCGGGCCCGCGGATCCGCCGCTTTCTTTTTTTTGCGAGCCGTAGCGAGCGCACTGCGGAATTGTTGTGGGCTGCTCGATGGCAAGGTCGCACTCAGGCCACACCAAGGCGAGCCCGCACCGGCAGAGCGTCGCGTAACGTGGCGGTTTCTTGGTGAGCCGTCAGGGATTCGAACCCTGGACCCCCTGATTAAAAGTCCGTTCGAGCGCTATTTCGCCGGTCGCGCTCCGGATCACTCATTCGCGCTACATCTCCAATATCTGCCCGAGATTCCGGAAGAATTGCCAACCCCCGCTCCTACATGGTCGGTGACTCACTGCGCCCAGCGATGACGACCGAGTTGCACCGGGAGTGACACCGGGATTAGCACCGACTACTACCTCCTAAACCGTCAGCTCAAACGTACGGCCGGCACGGCCGTTATGTCGGTGTGGCCACCGCAATGGGCGTCCGCCTACGCACCCGGCGACTATTTCGCTACTGGTGAGGAGGGCGTCTTGCAATCCGTCAGGCGCATAGAGAATCGCTTGAGTCTCACGATGTGGTGGTCGGGGCGGGAACATTTCGGTGTTCTCGAATGGACTCCTCCGCCTACATTGGAGGCCGTCGAGAACCTGCTCACGGCGCATATAGGTGAGCCAGTTCAGACTATCGGCGATCTGGACGTTTAGAAGTCTCGAATGGCATGATCGCCCAGACACCCACCCGGCTACGGCATCGGCTTGGGGGCGGGCTCGGTAGCCCGCGCTCGTAATGCTTTGTAGAGACGTTATTGCCGGGAGCGGTCTTATGTCAATGGTGTGGCCGAGGGAAAGAGCCGTGCGAGCCAGTACTCGCGGTCTCCGAAATTGCGAACGGTCGCAACCTCGTTGAGCGCCTTTCGGATGGCTCGGCGCATCAGTTCCTCCACAGCATCCCTGAACACGCTGATCGAGACTGCTCCCTGGCGCGGCAGTTGGACTTCTTTCCCCCCCAGCCTTCCGCCATGAACGATGGTGTTTCGAAGCCGATAAGCGGTCGTAACTAAATCGAAGATCTCGCGGCGGGAATACTCGGACCAATCAACGAACAACGCGGCTCGCTGCGCAAGTCTGAAGCCGAGTTCTCCACGATCTGCCGGCGCGGCTGCGTCGCTGAGGAATAGCGATTCACTCGCTATCATCAGATCGACTAGCGAATCCTCGATCGAGTACCGGTCAGACGCCATGTTGAAGCGGCGCGCGCTTGCCGCAACGAACCTCTTCGCCTGGCGAGGGGAGCTCGTAAGTGCCGTCCAGACGGCCCGCAGTTCGTGAATATCGCTGGCCGCCAGGGCAAACTCCCCGCGATCGGACGAACGCGTGGCCCGATGGTAGAAGTTGATATTCCCTTCGAGCAACCATGAGTCGATATACTGGATTACACCCGGCGACCGAAGTCTTCCTGCCCTTAGAAGCCTGAATACTAAGAGAACGTCGTCGGCCAAGAGGTAAGTCGACAGGAGCGGCCGTTGACCGAAGGTGCCTTCGTCGATGCTCAGATCAAGTGTTGCGTTGATCTCCTTTGGCAAGCGCCGTGTGTGACGAACGGCGCCGGCTTCGCTGTCCCGTATGAGCGGTGTCAGCCACGGAACGAGTAGGCCGCTATCTACGGAACGAGTGACTTCTGAGTCAGTCAGCGTCGTAATCTCGAAACTAGGAGCGAGGTCGACTGGAAGCCCGCCGGGAACGGTGAGGCCGGGAAGCAGGACGACCGTGACACCGTTCAGAGTGTTCGCGTATAGATCGCGGGCGATCGCCTCCCAGCGGGACTTAAATCGGTCTTCGCGGAACTCAAGAGCGGCGCGGTCGGTGTCGATGAGTGCCCGAAGCATCACGAGAACAAGTCGGTCGACATCGAAGCGCGTGGCACCACCCCCGGCACCGATCATCGCTTCCAACTGTGGGTTCAATATTGGATCAGCGCGGATGGCCTCCACGAGCGGCGCGAATGTTGGAAGATGGTCTGAGCGATCTTTGTACCGAAACCACTCCAGGTTCGGATGGCGGGGCTTCTCCGGTCGGAAAATGCCGTCGCTGCTCCGCACCCAGCGGTCGCGGTCTCCTTCAAGCATGTCGACGCCGGAGCCCCGCTCCCGAATGAGCAGGTCACCGACGGCCCGCATGTGATCACGAAGCACGGTCTCGACCGGTAGGCTGCTCAGTTGAACCACCCCGCGCGCTGAATCCTGCCCCTCAGCGCGAGCGCCTTCTTGAACTCGGCCTTGACCTGCGGCCGGGCCTCCGCGCTCCAGCGCTCGTGCAGCATCGCGCGCAGGACGCGATTGATGCGGAGCCAGGGCTGCTGCCACGTGCGGTCAGTGTCCTCGCTCACTTCGCCTTCGGCCCGGGTCCACGGTGTCGGGGAGGCAGATGGTATGACCACCTGGTATCGGCTCCAATTTTTTCGTGTCGGCGTTGTATCTATAATCAGCGTTGGACTCTCTGTTCTTGCAGTCACTGATGGTCTTGAAACTTTCGCGTGGAGCCCAGCCGATCTCCCGTTTATCTATGATTTCTTTTTGCCACAGCACCCACGCAGACTCGGCGTAGGCAGTCCCCGCAGCCGAGATGAACAAGCACAGCGTCGCGAGCAACGCTCTTCTCATTTGTATTTCTTCTCGTCGTCGAGCAAGTCGTCCATCACTTGCCCTTCAACCCGCGCGGCAGTTCACGGTCACCGCGATAGACGCAGCGGCTCGTCATGTAGGTTCTGGCATTTGCGTAGTGCATCTCCACTAGAAGTCGCTGAAGCGACAACAGCGCCGGCTCCGTCATCTCGAGATACTGGGCCGCTGCCTTGCTATACACCGACTCCTCGATGCGGCGCAGGGAGTCCCGCATGATCTCGCATACCTGCCGGGACTCGAACGCTTCAAGCAAATTCCACTCGTTGAGAGGGCGATCGGGCAATACTTGGTATGCGCGGAGGTACGCGGCGGTCTTGTCGTAGTCGCTCCGCGGCGGTCCCATGAGATACCAATCGCCGCGAGTTGCGATATGCTCCCAGCGTGGATTGATCGTGCTGGGATAGCAGTAATGACTGATCCGCTGGATCACCTTTCCGTTATCTTTTCGGACAAAAGTGTCACCCTGGATGGACCAGTCGTTCGGGAATAATTTGCTCATCTGTTCGTAAGGCCGACGTTCCTCTCGGCGCTTTTCTTCGCAGGATGTTTTTGTTGTCAACGATCCCCACTGGGTGCAGAGAACCGCCGGCTCCTGACCCGCGACCGCATAGACGCTCTGGTCCCACAACATCCACGCAACTTCAGCAAACGTCGTCGCGGCCGAGGTGAGCAGGTAGAACGCGACGAGCAGGGAGGCCCTTCGGGTAGCGTGCATCATCGGGTGCCCTCCATTGCCAGCTTCGCGGCGGGGAAGAGAATTACAAGCCCCCACCCGATCATGCTGAGCGCAATCGCCGATACGATGCTGGCGAGAAGGAGGAGAGGCGATCCAGAAGTGGAAAGCAGATCAACGATAGCAATTGGGCTGGTTAGGATCGCTATCAAGAGCACCGTTTCAAACGGCCAGACTGCCCGTCGGGCTGCGGCATAACAAATCGCCGCGCCCCAGATAGCGGGTAGGCACGTTTGACTGAGGGCCACTGCCGACGTTTGGGATACTCCGCTACGTGTGAGGCCGAACAGTCCAAGCAAGAAGCCGATCAGGACGTCGCCTGCAACCCACACCGCTGCAAACACCACTGCGCGCTTCCACCTGAGTTCGCTGGCTACCGGGGCTAGGTGCTCCGACCGAGAAAGCGAGATCGCCCCGATCCCATAGAGCATCACGGGCACAATCCAGGCTACCTGACCCGACTGTACTGCCTTGGCGACCCAATCGAGGAGTCCGTAGGCGAACAAGCCATAGGCTGCCCAAAGGCGACCCTTGAGCAAGGCGAGAGCAAAGCCCATTATGGCGATCACATCGCTCAGACTGTACAGGCCGAAGCCGTAGCCTCCAGTCAGCGCGTTCCCTTCAAAGATCAGAACGACGACAAATGCTGCCGTGATCCCGGCTTGGACGAAGGCCATCCCGGCTGCGATCTTGACGGCCAATCGTAGCTTCTGACCTGTTGCCAGTTGGTCGGACTTGGGCGCTGTGCTCATTTGGCTCTCCTCAACGCCTCCCATGCCGCACCCTGCACCGCTCGCCACGGCGTCCGCTCCCACGCCGTACCCGTCGCGCTCGTCGGCGAATGCTCCATCCCGCTCGTGTAGAACGTGGCCCGCCAGCCCTCCGTCCGTCACCGCCGCCCGGAAGATCCACGACCGAGACGTCGTACAAAGGCACGTCGCGAAGCAACTCGTGGGCACGAAGGTCCAGGCGCAGATACTCGATGGGTGACGCCCACATGCGGCGTCTCTAGCAGATTTCGGGTTTCGGTTCTGACCTACCTGGGTCTTCGGACCAGTGATTACTGGAGAACGGCGCCCGTTGCAATGCTCCCCATTTTCTCATCGTCCAACGCTGAGACCGGCCTGCCTGAAGCCGCCAAGCCGTGAGACTAGACGCTAGCGGGCAGCGAGGGAGCGCCGGTCGGCTCGAGCAGGAGATTGAGGCGGCGACAGAGATCGATCACGGCGTCGGCGCGGCCGGGGAACCACGCGCGTATCCACTCGGGCCGCTCGAAGAACGCGAGCGGAGCCTGGCCGGTGCGGCGGATGGAGCCGCGGCGGACGAGGCCGCTGGCGTTGATGAAGCTGACCTCATCGAGCACGCGGCCGGGGGCGGCGAAGCCCGGCGTGACGGGACAGAGCGCTTGCAGCGGCGGGAGCGATTCCGCGACGCAGCGCAGGCAGAACGCGTGAGCGCGCGCGCGAACGGCGGGTGGCAGCGCCTCGAGCGCCTGACGTATCGTGATGCCGGAGAAGATCGTGTCGTCGACGATCGCCATGGGCGTGGCCATCTCCACCGCGGCGAGCTGTCCAGCCAGTGACACGCCGGTCGGGCTCACGACCGTGTAGCCTCCGCGGGCGTCCTCTTCACGCGTCAGATCCACCCGCCGGATGGCCGGGAACCAGCCGGCCTGGGCGTGGACCTGGCGGGCGACGCGCTCGCCGGCGAGACCGATCCCAATCGTGAGCGCGAACGACGAGTGCGGGCCGCGCGCGATGAGCGCGGCGATCTGCTCCTGAAGCGTGAGCACGCTCACGCGGTCGTCGTGCCGGACCACCGCCATCAGCTCCTGCGCCAGCGCGAAGGCCGGCGAGTCGCCGCCGTGCCGCTCGCGGACGTCCTCGATCAGGTCGTCGTGGATGTAGAAGCGCCGGGGCGTGGGGGTGTCTCCCCACGGGCTCACGCGGCGCGCCGCGCTCGCGCGGCGACCGCGCGCGATGTAGGCGCGGCGAGGGCCAGCGCGAAGCGCGCGCCAGCGTCGGTGTGCCCGGCGTCAAGACGGAGCCCGGCCGCGGCCAGCATCGCGCGCGTGGAGGCAAGCGTGAACTTGTACGCCGAGCGGTCGATCGGTGGAGCCTTTGCAGTCTGCGCCGGGGCGATGCCCATTGGGGGCTGGATGATACGCACGCACCCCGGGTGTCCGCAAGTTGACGCCTTGACCGCCCCGGCGGATTCGCCCATTCTCTGCGGGCGAGGCGGGCAGGCGGCGGCCACCACGGTGGGCCCACTCATCATGTCGGTGCCGGCGCGCTCCGCGCTGATGGTGGCACTCGGCCTCCACCGGCTGCGCAGCATGCAGGCGCGGAGCGTGTGGACCGCGATGTACTTCCTGCCGTTCGAGGTGTCGCTCGTGGCCGCCGCGCTCATATGGCAGTGGACGTACGACCCGCTCTACGGCTTGGCATTGATGGCGAGCTTGTCACCGGCGTCCGCCAGAAAGGCGTGAAGCGCTGCGACCACTTGGGCGCCCTCCCCGACCGCAGCAGCGACCCGCTTGACCGATCCGGAGCGAACGTCACCGATCGCAAAGACGCCGGGGCGACTCGTCTCGAGCGGTCGGCCGCCACCTCCGAGGTTGGCATCTGTGAGCACGAAGCCCTTGTCATCAAGCGCGACGCCGTACTGCAATAACCACTCGGTGTTTGGCTCCGCACCAATGAACAGAAAGAGGTGGCGAATCGGCTGCCGTACTT
>QHTD01000286.1 GCA_003220675.1 Candidatus Rokuibacteriota bacterium
CGTCGATGTCGATGAGACGCAGGATCTTCATTGCGTCGGCGTCGCTCTGCGCGATGAAGGCGGAGTAGTCGTCGAGGGCGCCGAGCAGACGCGTGCGGAGGGCGTCGTCGTGCGTGACGACCAGGACGGTATTCATGCGGACACTGGCGCGGGCGCCGTGACCGCAAGCGGAAACTCGGCGGTGAAGACGGCACCGCCTGCGGGCTGGTTCGCCACCTTGAGCTTGGCGTCGTGCGTCTGCGCGATCGCGGCGCAGATCGCCAGCCCGAGACCGGAGCCGCGCTGCCGGGTCGTGAAGAATGGCTCGAAGACGTGGTCGAGCAGCTCGGCCGGCACGCCAGGCCCCGTGTCGAGGACGGTCACGATCGCGTGTGTCTCGGTCACGGCCAGCTCGACCCGCAGCATGCCGCGCGGCGGCGTCGCCTCGTGGGCGTTCATCAAGAGATTCAGGAAGAGCTGCCCGAGCTCGGCGTGGGCGCCGCGGATCATGCACGGCGTGGGGGGCGTCACCAAGGTGACGACGAGGTTCTTCTCCTCGAAGGCGGCTCGCATGGTCTCCACCGCCTCGGTGACCGGGATCGTCAGATCGAGGGGCTGGCGGAGCCGGTCGCTCGGGCGCGAGAGGGTGCGGAGGCGCTCGAGCAGCCGCTCCATGCGCTGGATCTCCCGCGTCGCGATCCGGCCGAACTCCTCGATGAACCGCTCGTCGCTGTGGCGGCGCGGCAGGAGCTGGGCGAAGGTCTTGATCGCGACCAGCGGGTTCTTGATCTCGTGCGCGATGCCCGACGCGAGCATCTCGAAGTAGGCGAGCCGCTCGGCGCGCCGGCGCCCCGTTTCCAGCTCCTTCAGCGGCGTCAGGTCGCTGAACACCGCGACCGCACCGAGCACGGTGCCGGCCGCGTCGAACAGCGGTGACGTCGTGCAGATGATCGGTCGCGTCCTGGCGCCGTCCGAGAGCTCGACCTCGGGCTGAGTCAGGGCGCGGGCCGCCGCGACACTGCCCTGGAGCGCGTCGCTCAGACACGCGGGCAGCACGGCGACGGGCTGGTCGAGCGTCTCCTCCGCCGGGAGCCCGGTGAGCTGCGCGGCGGCGCGGTTGAAGAGCGCGATCCGGCCGGCGGCGTCGATGGCGACGACGCCACTCTCGATCGTGGCGACGATGCGGTTGATGTACTCGTTGGCGAGGACGACCTGGGCGTACAGCTGCGCGTTCTTGACCGCCACGCCCGCCTGGTTGGCGAGCGTCATCAGGAGGTCGAGGTCCTGGGGATAGAAGGGGTCACCCGAGAGCTTCGGCCCCACGGCGATCAGTCCGATCACCGTGTCCTCCGAGATCAGCGGCAGGACGAGTGACCAGTTGAGCCGCATCAGGTCGTCATGGAGCTCCCGCCGCTCCTCCGTCGGCCGCTCGCGCATCACCTCCTCGCTGACGAGGAGGTCTCGCGTTCGGTCGAGTGCCGCGACGACCCTGGTGGGCGCCTGGTCCGGCGCCTCGAAGTGCCCCTGAACGGGCCGCGGCTCGCGCGCGGCGCGCCGCAACCCGTGCCGGTCGCGCAGGTAGATTGCCACCCCTTCACACCGGGTGGACGTGGCGACGGTGTCGGTTAGGAAGGGGAGGAGCGCCTTGAGGTCGAGGACCCGGGTGAGCGCCCGGCTCGCCTCCCGCACGGTGCGCTGATAGTTCGCGTGTGTGCGGTACACGTAGCGGTCCAGGACCCGGCCCGCGACGTCGCGGATGAACGGGATCAGCAGGCTGACGAGGGCGATCGCGGCGAGCACTGCGACCAGCTCGTGGGTCTCGAGGTATAGCGAGAGCCGCGGCCACGCAAAGGTGATGAAGACGGCCACCGGCAGCAGCGACACCAGCACCGCGATCGCCAGCGTCAGGCCGCGATGGATCACGAGCCGCAGGTCCATCAGCCGGTGCCGGATGATCGCGTGCGCGACGAGGGCGATGAAGACCACGGGGAACAGAGGACCTATCCAGCTATAGCGGGAGCTCCCTGTCAGAAGCGGGACGAGAAGGTTCATGGTGATTCCGCCTGTCCCACCGATTAGAATTCCTGCCGCCAAATAATGCAGTTGGAGGCGTGCGAGACCACGTGCCCCACGGGCCTTCGCCAGGAACACGGCGAGAGCCAAGATCCACGCACTTAGAAAGTAGGCTGCGAACGCTGGATATGCTAAACCAACGTCCCGAGTGGGCCCCGAAGGGGTCATCGTCGCGCTTCTAACCATGAGGTCAGTCGTGAGGGAAATCGTCGCGAACAGCGAGGCAAGAGTGAAATTCACGTAGGAGACTCTTCTTGTCGGCCACCTCGAGAGCGTGGGGTAGTGGCGCGCGAAGGCGAGGAAAGCCGCGGGAAGAAAGCTTGCCGCGGCGAACGGGAAGCGCCATGATTCTAGCTGAGGGCCGTGCCCGAACACGGCGGCTAATCCGATTGTCCACACCCCCACTAGAAGGGTGAAGAGGGCAAAAGAGCGATTCGTCGCGCTGTCCACGCGAGCTCGCCACACAAACAGTGCGAGCGCAAATTCGGCAAACGCGACCACAGCAAGAGAAAGTGGAATCATCGCGTTGGATCCGGTAGGTGGGAAGGGAACTCTACTTCCGCGACCGTCCCACCAAAAGTCGTTCGAGGGAAGAGCGTCAACCGAGCTCGATGAAAGTCAGCTATCTCCCTGCAGATTGACAACCCGAGCCCTGTTCCTGCTGGCTTTGTCGTGAAAAAGGGCTCAAAGATCTTTGCTCGGACCGCTGGATCAATGCCTGGGCCCTCGTCGATAACGCGGACGATGACGCGATCGGTGGTAGTTCGTGTCGAGAGGCTCTCTGCCTCGATACTGACCGTCCCGCCGTGCGGCATGGCCTCAATGGCATTTCGTAGTAAGTTGACGAAGAGTTGTACTAACTGGCTAGGATCCCCCTGGATCTCTGGGAGTTCTTCTGGGCACTGGAGGAAGATCTTGACCTGCTGGTCTTGTGCTGCCGGCGAGTGAATCGCAACGATGTCATTGAGTAGTGGCGGCAGAGCAACGGCTCTAAGCTTTCCCCCTTCACTAGGGGCCATGAGACGGAGTCGATCGGCGAGACGAACAATACGAGCTACTTCGATTGGGAGTAGCCTCACTGCCGTGTCGCGATACTCCAGGTCATCGAACCGGTCAGGGAGCATGGAGATGAAGTTGGAGATCGCGGCCAGCGGATTTCTAATCTCGTGGGCGATACCGGCATAGAAGCGAGCCATGATCGCGAGGTGCTCGACTCGCCTCTGGTTTCTCTCGAGTGCCTTGACGTTCGATAGATCGGTAACGACCGCAAGAGCCCCTGTAACCTTCTTTTGATCGTCGTGAAGTACGGCGGTCGAGAGGATCACGTGAAGGATACCCTGAGTAGCGTGGTCGATCGTTGCCTCAACATCTCGCGCATGCCACGAGCCCGTAATCTCCATCGCTAGTGCCCAAGCTATTTCTGAGGGAAGCACATCGAGCTGGGCGCCTAGCTTGTCCTCGCCCAGGCCGAGCAAGTCCTTGGCCGCTGGGTTCAGGCTCGTGATTTTGCCGACTACGTCAACGGCTACGACGGCTGAGTCGAGGGACTCTAAGAGACGATTGGAGTATTCGAGGATCTGGATGCGTTGACTGTAGAGGAGTGCGTTTTCGAGAGCGATGGACGCCAACTCCGCAAGCGACTCAATGAAGGCGAGGTCGTTCTTGAAGTAAGCGTCTCCGCTTCGACGAGGTCCAAGAAGGATCGCTCCTAGCTCTTGCCCCCGTCGACCCAATGTGATAACGACTTCAATCCCAGCGGTACGAAGGGCCTCGTGTGCGATTCGCCTTGCTCCGGCCTCCAGCGCCGGGTTCACGATGATGACATTCGGATTGGGTTGCTCACCCATAAGGGCAGCCAGCTTGGCCATTTCGACAACAGCTGCATTATCAGTCAGCTGCTCGAAGGTCTCGCTCTCGAATCGCCGCACAACCATCACGAACTTTTCGGGTACGAAGGCCTCACTGAGGATCTGTTGCAGGTCTGCGGACAACTCTGCGAGGGGCATAAGACGGCTTAACTGACGCGTCGCGCTACGCAATGCCGAGGCGTAATCGACACGTCCTCGGTAGAGATAAGGATCGATTACTCGACTGAAGAATCGTTGCGACGGAGCTGACAGCGTAGCGAGCACAACAATCACGACGATCAAAATGTCGGGATGTATCAGGAGCGGCTCGGTTGACCAATTTGGAGCTGCGTGACGTGCGGCTGCGATGAGAAACGCCGAGAGAATTGTAGCCCCGAGCGTATAGGCCAGCCCACGGTTGATGAACACCCGCAAGTCCATTAGCCTATGACGGATAATCGCGTGCGCTACGAGCGCTACGAAAATGACACTGAAATAGGGTCCGAGCCAGCTGTGAGTCGAGCGGCCGGTGACCAGCGGCACGACAAGATTCATTCCTATACCGCCTGCCGCCGCAATGATGATTCCGGCGCCGAGGTGCTGAAGCTGCGCACGTGCCAACCCACGAGCCGGTCTCCACTTCTCGATGAAGACTCCCAGAGCCGCTACCCAGGTGATGATGAAGTAAGCGGCAAAGACTGGATGCAAAGGCCCCGATTTCCTTGTCAGACCCTCAGGCGTCAGGACGTTGTCGTAAGTGACGAGAGATGTCGCGAGCGACAGGAAGGCCAGGATCGCACCAGCTATAAACGTACTCCTTAGGAGCCTTATCGATGGCCACTGACTGGGTGTGGGATAGCAACGCGTGAAGCCAAGAAAGGCAGGCGGAATCAAACTCGCGCTGGCAAATGTAAAGCGACCCCACGCGTCAAGATGCGTTCCGCCCTGAAGTCCACCGACGCCGAAAACCCAGCTCGCGAGGCACAGGGTTTGGGCGGCAAACCAACGGTTTACCGAATGGTCGGGGCGAGCTCGCCAAACAAAGGTCGCGAGCACCAAGAGGATTGTGGAGAGTGCGAAGAGGGCTACTTGTGACGCTGTCAACGATCTAGCCCGGGAGGCCGATAATCATAGCTACGTGAGATCCGCCCAGACTGTGAGAGTGGATGAGAGCGTGCCGTACCCTTACGCGACGCGCCTCATTGGCGACGTAGTCCAAGTCGCAATCTGGATCCGGCACCTGATAGTTAATGGTTGGCGAGACCGTCTGATCTCGCAATGTCAGGCATGCCGCGACTATCTGCATTGCACTGCCTGCCGCGAGGGCCTGTCCACACATGGACTTCAATGACGAGACGGGAATGCTCCACGCACGTTTTTGAAAGACTCGTTTAATGCCTGACGTTTCTGCCAAGTCGTAGTCGACCATCGAGTTCCCGTGTGCACAAATGTAGTCGATGTCAGGAGGCGCTAAATCTGCCTGCCTTATGGCTGTCCCGATTGCACTTGCGACGGCCTCGCCGTTCTCATCGACCTTACGAAGGTGAACCGCTTCACTCGTACTGGTGAAACTGAGGAGTCGCGCGTATATCTTTGCGCCTCGCGCCCGAGCGAATTCCTCGTCTTCGATCACGACAACAGCTGCGCCCTCAGCTAGAACTAGGCCGGACCGAAGCCGGTCGAATGGGCGACTTGCCTCCTCAGGAGGACCTTGCCATCGTGAGAGCACTCCTACAGAGTGAAAGAGAGTGAGCGAGTAAGGCGACAGGGGCGTCTCCGTCCCACCGGCTATCGCGGCCGTGGCTTGTCCGCGTCGGATCTCTTCAGCTGCCCACCCGATAGCGTCCAAGCCGGCCGCACACGCCGTCGAAAACGTCGTGGTTTGACCGTGTGCACCCGCGTCTATCGCGATGTGGCTTGTTGCCGCGTGGGCTGGGTACTCGTTTGTCGTCCACGGCAATACGTCCTTACCCTGAAGGAACGCGGCAAAAGTTGACTCTCCCAGATCGACTTGTCCATTCATTGACGTGCCAATGGAGACCTTCAACTGTTCCGGCGGAAGATCCGCGGTGTCGAGACCCGCGTCGAGGCGCGCCATCTTTGCCGCAGCAATCGCAAACTGGCTGAAGCGGCCAGCCGTTTTTGCCATACGCGCAGGCATCCAGCCGAGCGGATCAAAATCCTTGACCTCGCCAACCACGCGGCAGTCAGCCGGAAGCATCGTGGCGTCGAAGGATGTGGGGGTGCTGATGCCCGATTTCCCGGCCAGCGCGGCGGCCCAGAACTTCTCCACGCCGACCCCGATCGGCGACACGATACCAAGGCCCGTGATTACGGGCTGGTGCTTCATAGGACGGGTTGATCTCCGCTGGCGACCATTCCGGGAATTTGCCTCAAAAACCCAGCGCTTACGTTAACAGGAGAAGCCCCCCACAAAGGTACAAAAGTTCTCTACCGAGAGAGACTGTTAGAATAGGCGAACTGGCCTTACATGTCCAGGCACCTGGTCAGCCCTCGCCAAGTCACCCGTCGCCAGTTCCTGGCTCTGCCCCTGGCCTTCCTCCTGCCCCCGGTCGGCGGGCTTGGCCGGGGGTGGGCCGCCACCACCTCCGAGGCGCGAAAGGGCACATACACCGCGGACGTCGGCATTCTCTATGGCCTGCTCA
>QHTD01000287.1 GCA_003220675.1 Candidatus Rokuibacteriota bacterium
TACCGGGGCGGCGCGACCGTCGGCTGGGCGCTCGTCAAGGACGCGCCGCTCCGCGACGGGTTCGCCCAGGTGCGCTTCCGCTCCATCGGCGGCCGCGAGGACCGCGCGGGCGGCGTCATCTGGCGCTGGCGCGACCCGGGCAACTACTACGTTGCCCGCGCCCACGCGCTGGCCGGCAACGTCCTCGCCTTCAAGGTCGTGAACGGCCGACGCGACGACCTCGCTCCCGACGGCGGGGCCACCGACTTCGAGATCCGTGGCGTCAAGGCGCGGGACTGGCGCACGCTGCGCGTCGACTTTGCGGGCGCCGAGTTCCGGGTGTCGCTCGACGGCCGACGACTCTTCACGGTGCGCGACGGCGCGCTCGCGGGCCCGGGCGCGGTGGGGTGCTGGTCGAAGGCGGACAGTGTGACGGAGTTCGAGCGGTTCGAGTACGGAGCGACGTGAGGCGTGGGGCCTAGTGGTTCAGAGCTGGCGCTTCAGGGAGACGACGGTGTCGCGCGCCGAGGGCGCCGCCTCGACGGGGCGGGCCTTGGTCATGCGGCAGTGACCCTCGAAGAGCACGCCCTCCTCGATCACCACCACGGGCGCCTCGACGTCACCGAAGACGCGCGCCGAGCCCCGGATCTCGACGCGCTCGGAGGCCATGACGTTGCCCACGACCTCGCCGTTGATCAGCACGACCCCGGCACGGATCGAGGCGTTGATCACGCCCTTCTCGCCGACGATGAGGGTATCGTTCGAGACGATCTCGCCTCGGAAGCGTCCGTTCAGCATGACGGTGCCGTTGAAGGTGTACTTCCCCTCGATCTCGGAGCCCTCGTCGATGAACGCGGTGAGGTCGTTCCCCTTGACGGCCGGCTTCCCGCTCTTTCTCCCGAACATAGTCGCCACTCCCGTGCGCCGCGGATGATCGCTGCGCGCTCTGCTGGTCGTTCGTCGTCGTCACGTTGCCGTGAAACCAGAATAGGGCGGTTGCCGGGGGGGATGTCAACATTGGCGGGCATACATTGGGTGGGGCGGTCACGGAACTGGCGCACCTTCACGCTGTGGGGCGGCAGGCCGACGGCGGCGCGCTAGAACGAGCGGATCAGGCGCTCGACCCGTTCGTCGTGGGACTGGAACGGGTCCTTGCAGAGGATCGTCTCGCGCTCGGGGTCGTTGAGCTTGAGGTACACCCAGTCCACCCGGTAGTCCTTGCCCTTGAGGTTGGCCTGCCGGATGAACTCGCCGCGGAGCCGCGCGCGCGTGGTCTGGGGCGGCACGTGCTTGGCCTGCTCGATGGTCTCGTCATCGGTGATTCGGTCCACGTGGTCGTTGGCAACCAGGCGGTAGTAGACGCCCTTGTCGGGCCGGATGTCGTGGTACTGAAGGTCGAGGAGCGAGACCTTGGGGTCGCGCCACGTGAGCCGGTGGCGGTTCATGTAGTTCTCGATGAGCTGGCGCTTGATGACCCAGTCGAGCTCGCGGCTGAGTTGCATGGGGTCCGTCTCGAGCTTCCCGAGCACGTCGGTCCAGCGCGCCAGGACGTCCTTCGTCGCGGGATCGGGGCTGATCGAGTCCACGTAGCGCGTCGCGTACTCGAGGTACTCGAGCTGCATCTGGAGCGCGGTGATCGTGCGCCCGTCCTTGAGCTTGATGGCCTCCCTCAGCGTCGGGTCGTGCGAGATGTCGCGGATGGCCTGGACCGGCGACTGCAGCGAGTAGTCGCGGTCGAAGAAGCCGTCCTCGATCATGTCGAGCACGAGCGCAGTCGTGCCGATCTTGAGGTACGTGGCGACCTCAGACATGTTCGAATCGCCCACGATGACGTGGAGACGCCGGTAGCGCTCCGCGTCGGCGTGAGGCTCGTCGCGCGTGTTGATGATCGAGCGCGAGGACGTGGTCGCGCCGGAGATCTCCTGGCAGATGTGCTGGGCGCGCTGGGAGAGGCAGTAGTGAAAGCCGCGCGGGGTCTGGAGCACCTTGCCGGCGCCCGCCACGATCTGCCGGGTGACGAAGAAGGGGATGAGCGCCTCGGCCAGTCGTTGGAAGCTCACGTCGCGGCTCACGAGATAGTTCTCGTGGCAGCCGTACGAGTTGCCCGCCGAATCGGTGTTGTTCTTGAACAACAGGATGTTGCCCGAGATCCCGTCCTCGCGCAGGCGCTTCTCCGCCTGGTGCAGGAGGTCCTCGACGATCCGCTCGCCCGCCTTGTCGTGGATGACGAGCTCGGTGACGTCGTCGCATTCAGGGGTCGCGTACTCGGGGTGGAATCCTGTATCGAGGTACAGCCGCGCGCCATTCTCGAGGAACACGTTGGCGTTCCGCGCGCCCGGGATCACCTTCTCGAACAGATATCGCGCGACGTTGTCGGGGCTGAGGCGCCGCTGGCCGTTCAGAGTGCAGGTGAGACCGTACTCGTTCTCGAGGCCGAAAATTCGGCGCTTCACGGGACCGCGGGCTCCATTGCTGCTCTCAGACTAGCACGACTTACCTCGCTGTGCCCAGGAGTTGGCCGAGCGCCTCCACGGGAATGCGCCGGAACTTGCGCTGGACCTTCGTGCGGTCGAGGACGGCGACCTCGAGGTCGCGCTCGCTGAGCGTCTTGTTCTGCGTGACCGTCAGCGCCCGCACGCCGAGCCCGAGCGCCTCGCCGAGCGGCAGCCCCTCGCGGTAGTGGTCCTTGAGGAACCGCCGGATCTCGTCGGCCTGGCCGCCCATCGCCGCATAGTTGTGCTCGTCCTCGATCGTGCCGTCGTAGAGGATGTGGTAGATCTCGTTCTTCGAGCCGTTCGACTCGGCTACCTCGGCCACGAGCACCTCGATCTCGAACGGCTTGATGTCCTGCGTGAAGATGTTCCCGAGCGCCTGCGAGTAGGCGTTGGCGAGCGCCTTGGCGGTCACGTCGCCGCGGCTGTACGAGTATCCCTTGACGTCCGCGTGACGGATGCCGGCGATTCGCAGATTTTCGAACTCGTTGTATTTGCCGACGCCCGCGAAGGCGATCCGGTCGTAGATCTCCGAGATCTTGTGGAGCAGGGTCGAGGGGTTCTCGGCGACCAGCAGGATGCCGTCGGCGTACTCGAGGGTGACGATGGAGCGCCCGCGCGCGATGCCCTTGCGGGCGTACTCCGCCTTGTCCTTCATCATCTGCTCGGGGCTGACGTAGTAGGGCAGCGGCATGACGTCAGGCCCCCGGCGAGTTGCGGGCCCGGTCGGCGAGGATCGCCTCCCACACTCGGCGCGCCTCGTCCTCGGGCACCTCGGCGAAGCCGGAGCGGGTGATCAGCTTCACGGTGGGGAAGATCCCGCGCACGAGGTCGGCGCCGCCGGTGCCCACGTCCTCGTCGGCGGCGTCGAAGATCGCCTCGAGCGCGGCCCGGAGCGCCTCCTCGCGCGCCATGTCGCGCTTCCAGAGCTTCTTGAGCGAGTCGCGGGCGTAGTTGGCGCCGGACCCCTGCGCGTCGTAGTTGGTCTCCTCGTAGCGGCCGCCCGTGATGTCGTACTTGAAGAGCCGCCCGACGCCCGCTTTCTCGTCGTAGCCCGCGAAGATCGGCACGACCACGAGACCCTGCATCGCGGCAGGCAGGTTCATGCGGATCATCTGGCTGAGCCGGTTGGCCTTCCCCTCGAGCGAGAGGTTCTCACCCTCGACCTTCTCGTAGTGCTCGAGCTCGGTCTGGAAGAGCCTGGCCATCTCCGTCGCGGGCCCGGCCGCACCGGCGATGCCGATGCCGCTGAGCTCGTCGGCCTTGAAGATCTTCTCGATACGCCGGCTCGCGACCTGGAAGCCGGCGGTCGCCTGCCGGTCGCCGGCCATGATGACGCCGTCGCGGTACCGCACGGACAACACCGTCGTCCCGTGCGGAGGCTCCCGCGGCGCGTCCGTCGGCGCGGGCGACGCGCCCGGCATCAGGTGTGGCGCCTCGCGCCGGAGCAGGTCCACGAAGCTCGGGTTCGAAGAGTCGCTGAAGCCGCGCCAGCGGTCGCCCGCGTCCATCATCGCGGTCACATTCCGCCGCTCGACCGCGAGATGTTGCGGAGCAGGTCGGCCGCGGTCGGTGATTCGGTGAGGAGCTGGCGGACGTGCGCCTCGGTGCCACGGAGCGGCTCGAGCATGAAGATCTTCTTCAGGGGCCCCTCCTTGAGGTCGAAGATCACCGAGTCCCAGCTGGCCGACACGATCTCGTCCGCGTACCGCTGCAGGCACATGCCGCGGAAGTACGCGCGCGTGTCCTTGGGCGGGTCGTAGATCGCCTTGGCGATCTCGTCGTCGGTGACGAGCCGCTCGACGGCCTCCGCTTCCTCCAGCTTGGAGTAGAGGCCCTTGCCCGGGCGGATGTCGTGGTACTGGAGGTCGATCATCTGCACGCGCGAGTCCTCCCAGCCCAGCTCGTGCTTCGCCATGTAGTTCGTGAGGAGCTGGTGCTTGATCACCCAGTCGAGCTCGCGCCCGAGCTGCATCGGGTCCTCGGCGAGGCGGTCGAGCGTGTGGGTCCAGCGCGCGAGGACGTCGCCGACCCAGCTCTCTTTCTCTCGCTCGCGGTAGTAGCGCTGCGCGAGCTCGAGGAACTCCCGCTGGACGTCGATGGCGGTGACGGTCCGGCCGTCCTTGAGCCGGATGGGCTCGCGGCACGCGAGGTCACGCGACACCTTGCGGAGCGCGAGGACCGGGCTGTCGAGCGAGAAGTCGCGGTCGATGAAGTCGTCCTCGACCATGCTGAGGACGATTGCCATCGTGCCGACCTTCAGGTAGTTGGCGACCTCGCTCATGTTGGCGTCGCCGACGATGACGTGGAGCCGACGGTACTTCTCGGGATCGGCGTGGGGCTCGTCGCGCGTGTTGATGATCGGGCGCGAGTGCATCGTCTCCAGGCCCACCTCGGTCTCGAGGAAATCGGCGCGCTGCGAGATCTGGTAGTCGCACGGGTCGGCGTTGTTCTCGGCCCCGACCTTGCCCGCGCCCGTGAAGATCTGGCGCGTGACGAAGAACGGCATCATGTGCTGCACGATCCGCGCGAACGGCACCTTCCGGTCCATGAGGTAGTTCTCGTGGGTGCCGTACGAGTTGCCCTTGTTGTCGGTGTTGTTCTTGTAGATCAGGATCCGCTGTTCGGGCGGGGAGACGGCCTCGGCCCGCTGGCGCGAGAGATTGAGAATCCGCTCGCCGGCGCGGTCCCAGATCACCAGGTCGCGCGGGTTCGTCGTCTCGGGGCTCGAGTACTCGGGATGGGCGTGGTCGACGTAGAAGCGCGCGCCGTTGGACAGGATGAGGTTGATGAGCCGCGACTCCTCCTTCGACGTGCCCTCCTTCTCCTCCATGTACTCGAAGCCGCGCGCGTCGCGCAGCGGACTTTCGGCCTCGTAGTCCCAGCGCACACGCGAGGACCGGTACGTTTCGTACGAGTTGATGAGCAGGAGCGAGGAGAGGATCGGGTTGAAGTCAGGCTGGTTCTTGACCGTGATCCCGTATTCGGTCTCGATGCCCATGACTTTCGGGATGGCCATTCGTCCCTCGCTCGCCGAGAACAAAAACCCAGGCCGGGGGCCAGGGGAAGGACGAGGGGAGCTCGACGCCCCCCTCTCGATCGCGCCTACAGATACTGTCCGGTGTTGACGACTCGCTCGACGCTCCGCTGCTTTTCCTTGGACTCGCCCATGAGCGGCTTCACATAGACGATCCGCTCGCCCTTCTTGCCCGCGATCTTCGCCCAGTCGTCGGGGTTCGTGGTGTTGGGCAGGTCCTCGTTCTCCTTGAACTCCTCGCGGACGGCCGTCTTGAGATCCTCGGTGGTGATGCCCTTGGGGCCGCCGCCGATGAGGCGCTTGAGCGCGAGCTTCTTGGCCCGGCGGACGATGGACTCGATCATCGCGCCGGAGGCGAAATCCTTGAAGTAGAGGACTTCCTTGTCGCCGTTGGCGTACGTGACCTCGAGGAAGCGGTTCTCCTCGCTCAGAGCGTACATGGCCTCCCCGGCGGCGGTGATCATCGCGTCGAGCGCGGCGGCGACGTCGCCCCGCAGCTCCGACGCGGCGATCGGCACGTCCGCGGTGAGGTACTTCCTGAAGATGTCGGTGGCGGCGACGCGGTCCGGCCGCTCGATCTTGATCTTCACGTCGAGCCGGCCGGGGCGGAGGATCGCCGGGTCGATGAGATCCTGGCGGTTCGAGGCACCGATGACGATGACGTTCTTGAGGCCCTCGACGCCGTCGATCTCGGCGAGGAGCTGGGGCACGATCGTGGTCTCCACGTCGGACGAGATCCCGGTGCCGCGCGTGCGGAAGAGGGCGTCCATCTCGTCGAAGAAGACGACGACCGGGACGTCCTCGTTCGCCTTCTCCTTGGCCTTCTGGAAGATCTCGCGGATCTTCCGCTCGGTCTCGCCGACGTACTTGTTGAGGAGCTCGGGGCCCTTGATGTTGAGGAAGTAGCCCTTGATCTTCTCGCCGCGCTTCTCGGAGATCTTCTCGGCGAGGTT
>QHTD01000074.1 GCA_003220675.1 Candidatus Rokuibacteriota bacterium
TCGACCGCCATGCCCTGCCGCCGGGGATCCAACCACTGAGCTCAACGGTCAGGACCCCGGTTAACAGGGATATATTAGGGTCCCGTGAGCCGGTTGTATCTCACGACGGAGAAGGACGAGATCGCGCGGCGACGGGGGTTGGTCCCCAAGGGAGAGGTCGTCGAAGCGTGGGCCGACCTCGTCGAGCCTGGCGCGCTCTGGCTCGGCGAGGCGTCGAAGGCGCTGCTCGAGCGCGCAGGCACACCCCTCGCTGTCAGGCTCTCGCTGCCCGCCGACAGCGTGGCCGTCTACTACGGCCCGCAGCTCTCCGACGTCGAGTCGCTCCCGCGCGAGGAGTCGTTGAGGGCGCGTATCGTTTCGGGGCGCGGGATCGCCGCAACGTGGATCACGCTCGACCGTTTCGGCCAGCGCAACACCTTCGAGCCCCAGTCGCCCGCCGACCCGGTCTTCAACCTCCGTCGGGTCGGCGGTGGCAAGGGCCACCTCTGGCGGCTCTTCCGGACGAAGCCGGAGGCGATCGTCTACATGGTCGAGGCCTACGGCCGGGAGTCGGAGGGCGCCGAATGGGCGCGGGCCCTCGCCGTCGAGGACTTCGACGGACTCCTGCATACCCCATGACCACGGCGCTTGACGCGCGGACCCAGCAAGATCGGATGGACCGGTTCTACCGGCTCGTCCGCGCGATCGGCCGCTTCTGGCTCTGGTTCTTCTTCAAGTCGGTGGACCGGCGCCATCCCGAGCGCGTGCCCGACGCCGGACCGACGCTCCTCTGCATCAACCACCCGAACAACTTCATCGACTCGCTGCTGGTCGGCGCCGCCGTCCGGCGGAAGGTCCACTACCTCGCCACCGCCGCGCTCTTCCGCAAGCCGCTCGGGGCGAGATTTCTCAGGGCCTGCGGGGCGATCCCCGTCTACCGCAAGCAGGACGACCCGAACACGACGGACCGCAACACGGACACCTTCGCGGCGTGCGCCGCCGCGCTCGCCGAGGGGCGCCTCATTGCGATCTACCCGGAGGGGACGACACACGCCGAGGCGCGCGTCCAGCGCATCAAGACGGGCGCGGCGCGCATCGCGCTGGCCTACGAGGCCGAGCACCCTGGCGAGCTCCGCCTGGTCCCGGTGGGGCTCACCTTCGAGGCGCGGAAGTCGTTCCGCGGGCGCGTGCTCGTCTCGTTCGGCCCGCCCGTGCCCGTGACGCCGTACCTCGACGCGTACCGCCGGGATCCAGTGAAGGCCGTCGAGGCACTCACGACCGCGATCCAGTGGGCGATGGAGGCCGAGGTGGTGCACGTCGAGCGGATCGACGCGACCCAGCTCGTGCGCGCCGTCGAGGAACTCTATCGCGGCGAGCTCGCGCGCGAGCTCCAGGAGGAGCGCGGACTCCCCCCCAGGCAGATCGACCCGATCCGCCTCTCCCGGGCCATCGTGGACGCGGTGAGCCACTTCAAGGCGCACGATCCGGAACGCGTCGAGCGGCTCTGGCAGCGGATCCAGGGTTACCGCGCCCTGCTCGCAGAGCACCACATCAAGGACGAGGCGGTGCGAGCGCGGCTGGAGCTGCCGCGGCGGGCGCAACGGATTCGGCTGGGCTGGCAGGCCGTCGCCGGCTTTCCCCTTTTCGCCTTCGGTGCCTGCGTGAACTTCCTCCCCTACTGGATCCCCCGCTGGACGGCGCGCCGCATGGCGCGGAAGGAGACGGACTACGCGACGTGGCGGTTCCTCGCCTCAGTCGTCGCGTATCCCCTCTTCTGGGGGATCGAGATCTGGCTGGTCGCCTGGCTCCTCGGCGCGGCGTGGGCGCTGGCCTTCGCGCTGGCGCTCCCGCTCTCGGGCATCGTCGCCTACCGGTACTGGGTGGGCGCCGGCCGCCTCACGAGCCGCCTCCGACTCAACCTCCTCGCGCTCACGCGCGAGCACGCTGCCCGGCGCCTCACGGCCGAGCGGCAGGCGATCATCGGCGAGCTCGAGCGCGCCAAGACCGAGTACCTGGCCGCCACGAAAGGGAGTCCTTTTTGAGCGTTCAGCTGCTCGAGGAGATGTCGTCGCCGGCGCTCGACGCGCTCGACCGCGCGCGCACCGTGATCATCCTGACGGTGAGTCCGCTGGAGGAGCACGGTCCGCACCTGCCCCTGGGCGTGGACGCGATCGCCGCGCGCCACTTCGCCGAGTCCACCGCCGAACGACTGGTGGCGGCCCGCCCGGGCTGGACCGTCGTGCTCGCGCCCACGCTCCATCTCGGCTCCTTCACGTTCGACGCCCCCGGGACCGTGAGCGTGCGCCAGCGCGTCGTGCGCGACGCGCTCGTGGATTATGGCGCGTCGCTCGCCCGCGCCGGTTTCCGCTACATCCTGGTCGCGAACGGTCACGGCGGGCCGGGCCACCTCGCCGCGCTCGAGGAAGCGTCGGCCGCCGTGTCCCGGCGGTACGGGATCACGATGGCGTCCTTCACGGGCCATCTCGCCTGGCAGTTTCTGCGTGGCCGCTACCTCGACAAGATCGAGGCAGCGCTCGGTCGTCCGCTCGGCGACGACGAGCGGCAGGCGTTTGCCGAGGACGCGCACGGCGGCTGGTGGGAGACCTCGCTGATGCTGCTCGTGCGCCCCGACCTCGTGGACGGCGTCTACCGGACGCTCCCACCCGCGCGCTACTCGCTCGCGGCGCGGGCGATACCGAACTACCCGCTGAAGAGTGGCGGGCAGGGATACGTCGGCCACCCCGCGATGGCCGATCCCGCCTTCGCCAAGGCGGTGACGGAGGTCCTGATCAACGAAACGATGGCGCTGGTCGAGGGGCTGCTCGACGGCCGGATCCGTCCCGCCGACCGGCGCTCGCCGTTCTTCGCGCTCCCGTTCTTTCGCACCGACTTCTGGCCCCTCGCGACGACGGCCCTGGCATTCGTCGCGGTCGGTGCGATTGCCCTCCTCTTCAAACGATCGGACCGATGATCGACCTCGAAGCGAGGGACGGCGTCGCCTGGCTCCGCCTCAACCGCCCCGAGGCGCTCAACGCGCTCGACCGCGCCCTGACCGGAGCGCTCGAAGAGGCACTCACGCGGGTCGCCGCGATGGACGACGTCGCCGTGCTCGTCGTCGCCGGCCGCGGTCGCGCCTTCTGCGCCGGCAACGACCTCACCGAGATGGCGACGCTCACCGGGGACGAGGCCGAGGCGCTGGCGACCCGCCAGGCCGTGCTCCTCGACCGCTTCGCGCAGCTGCCACAAGTGACGCTTGCCGCGATCGACGGCTGGGCACTCGGCGGCGGCCTCATGCTCGCGGCGGCGCAGGACCTCCGCGTGGCCTCCGACCGGGCGCGCTTCGGCCTCCCCGAGGTCACGCTGGGCTTCAACCCCGCCTACGGCATCGCGCGGCTGCTCGACGTCCTGGCCGGCGGCTGGGCGCGCGAGCTCCTGCTGACCGGCCGGACGATCCACGCGAGCGAAGCGCTCCGCATGGGGCTCGTGAATCGCGTCGTCGCGCCGCCGACGCTCGAGGCGACCGTCGCCGCGCTCGCGGCGGACATCGCGCGCTCGCCGCGCGCGGGTCTCGCGGCGACGAAGGAGATCGTGGCGGCGATCCGGAGGGGCCCGCCGGGGCGCGGCCCCGAGGCGTACGGCGCCGCGCTCCGCGCGAGCCCGGAGGCGCGTGCGCGGATCCGCGCCTTCAGAGAACGCAAGACGACGCGCTGAGCCGGGCGGCGCCGAAGCGGGCGCCGTTACGACTTCGCCTGGTGCATCACCTGGTCGGCCTCGCGGAGCAGCTCCTCGGGCGTCTCCGGAGGCGACTGGCTGTACGCCACCCCCACATTGCAGCGGATGTGGTCCACCGGCAGGCCGCGCTTCGCCGCCAGCTGCGCGATCTTGTCGCGCACCCGGGCCACGACGAGGTCGACGGCGTCGGGCCCGGCATCGGGGAAGAAGATCGCGAACTCATCGCTCCCGTGGCGCGCGACGAGATCTGTGGTGCGCGTCGCCTCGATCAGCGCGTCAGCCACGGCGCGGAGGACGTCGTCGCCGACGCCGTAGCCGAAGCGATCGTTGATCGCTCGTAGATGGATCACGTCGAGGACGAGCATCAGCGCGCCGGTCCCGCGCCGGCGGGCCACCGCCGCGAGGCGCCGGTACTGGTCGAGGAAGGCGCGGCGACTCGCGAGCCCCGTCACCGGATCGGGCGCATACCGCGAGAGCCGCCGGTCGGTCTCGTACAGCCGCCCGGCCATCATCTGCAGCAGCGCCAGCGCGAGCCCCACCGACGTCTCGAGCACCTGCAGAAAGTCGTCCTGGTGGAGCAGGAGGCAGTGCGTCCGCTCGACCGCCAGGACCGTTGACGACCGCGCCCGGTTGCGGATGATCGCGAGCTCGCCCACGATCTCGCCCTCGCCGAGCTCGCTCAGGATGACCTCCCCGGGATTGCCGGCGGCCTCCTCGAGCACGCGCGCGCGACCGGACAGGATCACGAAGAGGCTGTCCGCCGGATCGCTCTCCTGGATGATCGAGTGGCCCGCCGGGAAGACCTCCTCGGACGCCCGCGCGACTAAGAGCTCGCGCTGTTCGTTCGTGAGCGACCTGAAGAGCGGCACTGACGTGAGCAGCCCCGCGTAGCGCGCCCGGCCGGCTTCGCGATCGGCGCCCTCGGCCGGGCGCGGCCGGGTCCCACGCGGACCGTCGAAGGCCGTCAGCGTGCGCGAGAGCCACGCGCGAACCCGCGCGCGCAGCATCGGCGGGCTGAAGGGCCGGGCGAGGTAATCGGTGGAGGAGGCTTCGCCCCGGCCGACCACGTCGGCCGCCACGGAGCCGTCGGCGAGCACGACGACGGGGAAGTTCGCCCGGCCGAGGCGCGCGCGCAGCGTGTCGAGAGCGCCTGCGCCCTCGCTGTCGAGCAGCGCGCGGTCGATGATCGCCAGGTCCGGCCGGAGATCGGACCCCCGCCTGAGCACGGATGGCACGTCCGCAAGGCGGAGCAGGACGAGGGCATCCTCGCCGAGGACCTCCTCGATCGCGGCGACCTCCGTGTCGTTGCCGCTGACGACCAGCACGCGCCCACCCGCGATCTCCCGGTGCTGGAGCGCGGAGGCGGCCGCCACGTCGCGCGTGGCCCCGTTGCCGCGCACCTCCAGCTCGAGCCCCTCACGCGCCGCGAGCACATCGAGCCCTGACCCGTGCGCCGTCGCGCGCGCCCGCGCGTGCGACTCGATGCGCTCCATGGCCGGGTCGTCGTGCTGCGGGTCATGATGGAAGAGGACGAGGCGCACCACGCCCGCCGCCAGCGCGACGTCCACCGCGTACTCCAGGGAGCTGTGTCCCCAACCGACCTTGCCCCGGTACTCCTCCTCGGTGTACTGCGCGTCGTGGATCACGAGGTCGGCGCCGCGCATGAACGCGATGTGACGCTCGTCGCCCGGGTGCTGCGAAACCCGGCCCGGCAGGCTCCAGAACGGCTCGTGGTCGGTCATGTAGGCGAGCGTCGCCCCGCCGCTCGACAACCGGTACCCGATCGTCGGCCCGGTGTGGTTCAGGTACTGCGTCTCCACGCGCACCTCTCCGACGCGGAAGAAGCCCTCGTCGAGCTCCGTGTAGTGGATACGGCTCCGCAGCTCGCGGAGCTTGACGGGGAAGTACGAGTACTCCATCTGCCCGGACATCGCCTCCTCGAGGCTCCGCTGGAAGCCGCGAGGCGCGTAGATGTTCAGCTCGGCCCCGGGCAGGAACGCGGGGATGAAGAACGGGAAGCCCTGGATGTGGTCCCAATGGGTGTGGCCGATGAAGAGGTGGAGTCGCATCGGCTGGGGCATCGTCCGAACGAGGTGGAGCCCGAGCCCGCGGACGCCGGTGCCGCAGTCGAGGACGATGACGGTCCCGTCGGCGGCGCGTACCTCGGTGCACGACGTGTTGCCGCCGTAGACGGCGGTCGTGGCTCCCGGCGTGGCGATGGATCCTCGCGTGCCCCAGAATCGGACTTGCATGGCAAAGTCTACGACTATCATACTGCCACCTGCCTGGACCGGCTCAATCTCAGCCTCCGCCACCTCGCCAAGCCACGCCCGCGCTGAAGTGTGATAAAAAGCTGCGGGGAACGAGGCGCGCACCCTCAAGGAGGACGCCATGAGGACGACTCGGCGAAGCTTGCTCAGACTCATGGGCGCCGGGGCCGCCGCGGCAACGGTGCGGCACGACGCGGCGCCGGTGTTCGCGCAGGCCGGCGGCCCCGTGAAGATCGGCGTGCTCACGATCCGCGCCGGCATCGCGGCCCCTGTGGGCGCCGCGGGGCTGCGCTCCACCGAGTGGTGGCTCGAGCGGGTGAACAAGGCGGGCGGAATCCTCGGACGCCCCGTGCAGCTCATCGTCGAGGAAGAGTCGAACCCGAAGGACACCGTCGAGCGCTACCGCAAGCTCATCCTCCAGGACAAGGTGGAGGCGGTGCTCGGCGGCATCTCCACCGGCGTGACGCTGGCACTCGGCCCCGTGGCGGACGACCTCGGGACGCCCTGGCTCTCCTGGGACGGCACCACCCAGAAGGGCGTCGAGGAGACGATGCCCAACCCCAAGTGGGCCTTCAAGAGCGTGGACAACGAGGTCGAGGCGATCGTGGCGGGCATGCTCACCGCGAAGTACTTCAAGGGCGTCAAGACCGTCGCGGGCATCGGCAACGACTACTCCTACGGCCACGATTGCTGGGAGTCCTACCAGGCGGTGCTCAAGAAGTACACGCCGGACGTGAAGTTCGTCCTCGAGCTCTTTCCCAAGCTCGGGGTGACCGATTTCACCTCGCACATCGTCGCCATCCAACAGTCGAAGGCGGACCTCCTCATGTGCTCCTTCTGGTCCGGCGACGCGACGATCATCATGAAGCAGGCGGCGGCGGTCGGCCTCTTCAAGACGATGAAGGGCGTGTTCACGACGGCGGGCGGCGTCCACGACTCCTTGAAGAAGGAGTTCACGCCGGAGGGGCTCCTGCTCGGGTACAACACGATGTACTTCGACGATCCCAAGGGGAGCCCGCTCCTCAAGCAGTTCGTCCGCGAGTACAAGGCGAAGTACAACGAGTACCCGCCGTACGAGTGCGACCACGCCTACTTCTGCGCCGAGTCCTACAAGGCCGCGGTCGAGAAGGCAGCGCGCTCCGGCAGGCAGTGGCCGGAGAAAGCGCAAGTGGTCAAGGCGCTCGAAGGCATCGAGGCCGACTCGCTCTCCGGCAGGCGGAGCTGGCGCGAGGACCACATCCAGATGTGCAACTTCTACCAGGGCGTCACGACGCACAAGAACCCCTACGACTTCGTCACCATCGATCCAATCGAGGTCGTCTCCACGAAGGTGGCGATGAAGCCGGCCGGCTCCAGGCTGTTCGACTGGATCAACTCCTGGAAGATCTGAGCGCTCGCTTCGTATGACCGCTCACGTCGTCAACCTCGTGGTGAGCGGCGTGTTCCACGCGAGCATACTGTTTCTGGTGTCGGCGGGGCTGCAGGTCGTCTTCGGCGTGCAGAAGATCTTCAACCTCGCGTGCGGCTCCTTTTACGCGCTCGGCGCCTACGTCGGCGTCTCCGCGGTCGCCTGGTATGCCGAGGCGGGCGGCCCGCCCGCGCTCTTCATTCTTCCGCTGGCCATCGCGGGAGTTGCCGCCGGCGCGCTCGGCGTCGTCGTCGAGCGCGGGCTCCTGCGCTTCGTCTACGACCGCGACGAGACCTTCCAGCTCCTCCTGACCTTCGCCGTCGTCCTCATGATGGAGGACGCGATCCGGATGACGTGGGGCACGTCGCCCCGGTCCACGGCCGGCCTCTATCTGACCTACGGCGGGGTGCACGTGCTCGGGACGACGGTGCCCGTGTACAACCTGATCGTCATCGGAGCAAGCCTCGCCATCGCGGTCCTGATCGGCTGGCTCCTGACCCACACCGCCTTCGGCTGCATCATCCGCGCCAGCGCCGACAATCGCGAGATGGCCGAGGCGCTCGGCGTGGACATGCGGCGCCTCTACGCGAAGGTCTTCACGCTCGGCACGGCGCTCGGCACCCTGGGCGGCGCGCTCGTCATCCCGGCGACGGCGGCGATGAGCGAGATGGGCATCGAGCTGATCGTCGAGGCCTTCGCCGTCGTCGTGATCGGGGGCCTCGGGTCCATGCGGGGAGCCTTCGTCGGCGCGCTGATCGTCGGCGTGCTCCGCTCGATCGCGATCTCCGTGTATCCGGAGCTCGAGATGCTGCTGATCTACCTGATCGTGATCGCGGTGCTGGTGCTTCGGCCGCGCGGTCTCTTCGGCGGGGCCCCGGCGTGAGCGGCCGGCTCGTCCTCGCGGCGGCGCTCGGCGCAGCCGTCCTGGCGCCCCTCGTGGCACCGACCTATCAGGCTCTGCTGATGCTGCCGTTCATGGCGTACGCCGTCGCGCTCCTGGGGCTGAACCTCCTCTTCGGCTACACAGGCCTCGTCTCCTTCGGGCACGCGCTGTTCCTCGGGATCGGCGCCTACACGGGCGCCTTCCTCACGAGCGTCTTCAAGGTCCGCTCGATGGAGGTGATCCTCGTCGCCGCGGCGGCACTCGGCGCGCTGGTGGCAGCCCCGGTGGGCGCGCTCTGCGTGCGCTACGTGAAGATCTACTTCGGGATGCTCACGCTCGCGTTCGGCATGGTCTTCTACACGTTCGTGCTGAAGTTCTACAGGCTGACGGGCGGCGACGAGGGCATGCCCTTCCTGCGCCCCGCGCTCCTCGGGCGGAGCCTCGAGGGCCTGTCGAAGATCGACTACCTCGTCGGCCCGTACTACTATTACTCGCTGGCCGTGCTCGTCCTGGCCACGCTCGTCATGTGGCGCATCGTCCGCTCGCCCTTCGGTCTCTGCCTCAAGACCATCCGCGACAACCCGACGAAGGCCGAGACGCTCGGCATCGGCGTTGCGCGCTACCGCTGGTACGCTTTCGTGATCTCCGCCGTCTACGCCGCGGTCGGCGGCGCCCTCCTCGGCCCGCCGACGGGCAACGTGGACCCGACGCTCGCCTACTGGACGCAGTCGGGCAACATCGTGTTCATGACGCTCCTGGGCGGGTTCGCGAGCTTCTTCGGGCCCGTCCTGGGCGCCTTCGTCTTCATTTATCTTCAGGACTGGGTGATGTCGATCGTCCCGTTCTGGCGGCTGATCTTCGGCGCGATCCTCGCCGTCATCGTCATCTTCGCCCCCGGCGGGCTCGCGGGGCTCCTGACCCCCCGGCCCGCCGCGGCCCCGCGCCCATGATCCTCCGCGCCGAGGGGCTGCGGAAGCTCTACGGCGAGGTCTGCGCCCTCGACGGCGTGAGCCTCGCCATCGATGCAGGAGAGTTCGTGTCGATCATCGGGCCGAATGGGGCGGGCAAGTCCACGCTCATCAACGTCCTCACCGGCGTCCTCCGGCCGACCGCGGGCGCCGTCACCTTCAAAGATCGCGACGTGAGCGGGCTCGGACCCGCCCGCCTGGCCCGCCTCGGGATCGCGCGGTCCTTCCAGCTCGTCCAGATCTTTCCCGACCTCACGGTGCTGGAGACGCTCCAGGCGGCGGTGGTCTCGCGCCTCGGGCGCGGCACGCGCCTCTTCGCGTCGCTCGCCGCCGACCGCGAGGTTCAGGAGGGCGCGATCGACGTCGCCGAGCTGTTCGGCCTGGGCGAGAAACGCCACGTGCCCGCCAAGCAACTGCCTCAGGGAGACAAGAAACTCCTCGACGTGGCGTCTGCGTTCGCCCTGAGGCCGGAACTCATCCTGCTCGACGAGCCGACGTCCGGCGTGAGCACGGCGGACAAGACGACGATCATGGAGTCCCTCGTCTCGGCCTCGAAGCGGATCGGCGTCCGCGCGATCATTCAGGTCGAGCATGATATGGATATCGTGTTCGCCTACTCCGACCGGATCATCGCGCTCCACGAGGGCCGCGTGCTCGCCGACGGCCCGCCGGCCGCGATCGAGGCCGACCGGCGCGTCGTCGACACGGTCGTCGGCCGGCGCGCGCGGGCCGGGTGAGCGCCCCGCCGTGCTGACCGTGGACGCGCTCGACGTGTTCATCCAGGCGAGCCATATCTTGAGATCCGTGTCGCTCGACGTGGGGCCGCGCGAGGTGGTCTGCCTCGTCGGCAGGAACGGTGCGGGGAAGACCACGACCCTGCGCACGATCATGGGGTACCTCCGCCCGCACGCGGGCCGCGTCGAGTTCCGCGGCCAGCCCATCCACGGCCGCCGCACGCACGAGATCGCGCAGCTCGGCGTCGGCTGGGCGCCGGAGGACAGCGGGATCTTCGCCGACCTCACCGTGGCCGAGAACATCGAGATCGCCACCTGGACGCGCTCGGGCGGGCGCCCCGCCGCGGAGCGCATCGCGCTCGCCTACCGCGTCTTCCCGATGCTCAGGCGGTATGCCGCGCGCAAGGGCCCGGAGCTGAGCGGCGGCGAGCGGAAGATGCTCTCGATCGCGCGGGCGCTGGCGCTCGATCCCGAGATGCTTCTGCTGGACGAGCCCTTCGAGGGGCTCTCGCCGGCGATCATCCCGGCCGTGAGCGCGGGCATCGCGGCGATCACTGAGCTCGGCCATTCGATCCTGATCGCCGAGTCCAACATCCACCACGTGCCCGAGTCCACGCGCCGCCTGTACGTCATCGAGCGCGGCACGATCGTGTTCGCGGGCGCCGCGCAGGACGCCTGGCGCGACCCGAGCCTCACACGTATCATCGGGAGCGCTGCGTGACCACGCGTGCTGGAGGCCAGACACCATGACGCTGCCCCTCATCCCGACCGCCGTCGTCGGCTCCCACGGAAAACCCGGCTGGTGGTTCGCCGGAGTCAAGGCGCACGAGCGCGGCGAGCTCGGCCCGGCCGACCTCGAGGAGATGTTCGACGACGCCGCCGACACCGCGATCCGCGACATGGAGCGTGCGGGGATCGACATCATCACCGACGGCGAGGTCCGCCGCCTCGACGGCTACGTGGATTCGTACTACGCGATCATCAAGGGTATCGAGCCAATCCCGGTCCGCCGCAAAGCAGGCCCGTGGGGCTACGACCAGCAGACCCGTTACGAGGCGGTCGGCCGGATCGAGACGCCGCCGGGCGGGCTCGGCATCGCCAGGGAGTTCGAGTACCTCAAGGCGCACACAACCCGGCATACCAAGGCGACCTGCGCCGGGCCGCTCACCTTCGGCTCGCGGATCCACCCCGGCAAGGTTTACAGGAGCGTCGTGGACGTCGCCGAGCGCTTCGCCGAGGTCATCAACCAGGAGTTGCGCAGCCTCGTGTCGGCGGGCGCCGAGTTCATCCAGCTCGACGAGCCCGCGCGCGGCAACGTCTCCGGCGAGGAGATGTCGCGCCTGTTCAACCTGGCCACGGATGGCATCAGCGTCAAGCTCGGCTTCCACATCTGCTTCGGCAACCGGTTCGGGCGCGCGCGCTTCCAGCGGACCTACGAGCCGTACTTCCCCGGAGTCTTGAAGTCGCGGGCCCACCAGTTCGTGCTGGAGTTCTGCAGCCGCGAGATGGCCGAGCTCGACCTCTGGAAGACGTACGGCGAGGGGCGCGAGCTCGGTGCGGGCGTGGTGGATGTGAAGGGCTTCGCCCAGGATACGGCGGAGGACGTCGCGAAGCGCATTCGCAAGGTCCTCAAGGTCTGCCCGGCGGAGAAGCTCACGCTCAACCCCGACTGCGGCTTCGGCTGGTCGCCGCGCTACATGTGCAACGCGAAGCTCACCGCGCTCGCCGCCGGCGCGGCGCTCGTGCGCGGCGAGCTCCAGGGCCGGCGCTGACGTGGGGCGCGCGACGCGGGGCGCGCTACTCCTCGAGACCCGGTACCACCGCGATTTGCCAAGAGCCGAATCTCGATGCTAATGTCCAGCACGAGTGGCGGGCCGGCAGGTGACCGTCAACCTCCCCGGCGCGACGTTGTGAAGACGGGCGCCTCCGGGACAAACGAGGGCTCATATGGACGCCGCAGCGGCCGCCGAAGCGCGTGAGCGAATCACGAAGTGGATCGAGGAGACCCGGCAGCTGTTCGCCCTGCTGCCGGGGCTGCTCGTGCCCGACGCCCAGGTCAACGAGCGGGCGAGCGCGGCCGAGAAGGAAGTCGAGCGGCTTCGCAAAGAGATCGACGACCTGAAGAAGGAGGCCCTCCAGCTCCGCGGTGAGCGGGACGAGATCGGCCACGCCGTGAGCTTGGTCATCCAGAAGTTCGGCTTGGCACCGCGGAAGAGCCCTTTCGAGCGCACTCCCGGGGGAGACCACCCGAAACCGCCCGAGCCGCCGAAGGTGGTCGAGCCGCCCAAGGCGCCCGAGCCGGCCAAGGCGGCAGACCGCCCGAAGGGCTGAGCGCTACGCCTTCGCCGACCGGCGCGCGCTGGAGCGCGCGTCCTTCCTCAAGGTCAGGGTCAGCTCGTAGTTCTTCGCCGCCTCCGGCTGCGCATTGAACACCCCAACCCACAGCGCGGCGTAGTCCTTCCCGAGCCCGGGCACCGAGGTTCCCTCGCGCGCGAGGCGAATCGGCTCCGACTTGAGGTCGACGCGGTCCACGGGCGGTATCGTCAGGAGCCACGCATCTTCGGAATCGGCGCGGCCCTCCATCAGCTTCACGTCGATCCCGCGCGGTTCGCTGAGGTCCGCGGCCACCGCGAAGAACCGCGCGGTCAGCGACGGCAGCGTCACGGCGAACCGGTGATCGGCGAACCGCTGCCGGTCCTGCGTGAGGCGTTGCGAGTTGTGGTCCGGATCGCCGACCCGCGCGCTCGGGTGGGTGAAAACGCGCGTCTCCGTCGTCGACTCCAGGATGCTCGCCTGGGTCCAGAGCCCCGGCTCCGGCACCGCGGCGACCAGGACACTCCTGACGAACTCGGGGTACTGTTCGACCAGGCGTGCCTCGCCGAGCAGGAAGTTGTAGAGGTGCGCGCCGGCCGACTGCGCGTGACCGGCCTTGCCCGGGACGAACGTCTTCAGGCTGTTGAGCGCCCTCGTCACGATCCCTGGGCTCTTCCGCTCGAGGAAATCGAGCAGAATCGAGTAGCCATAGGCGAGCAGCCCCTCTTCGTAGTCGGCGGCCTGCTGGATCGGGACGCTGAGGAGATAGGCGTACTTCGACAGCTCCTGCTTGACGGCGGCGTTGAAGTCGATGGTGCCCTTCGCGCTCGTCCACCGGGCCCACGCCGAGACCCACCACTGGGCGCCATCGTCGAGCACGGCCGTGTCGACCGTCTCTGCCGCGCCCGCGTCCTGCGGCGCCGGTGGCGCGGCCGCGACCTCCTGTATCGCCGGGGCGGGCGCTGGCGGCGGCGTGAACGGTGACGCAGGAGACGACGCGGGCGGCGCGAACCGCTGGGTGGGCGCCGTGGCGGCGGGCTGCACCGTGCCTTCGAACCCCTTCGGTGGCGCGGCCGGTCGCGCCCGCGGTGGCGCGGAACCGCCGGCGCCGCCGGCCACGAGCTTGCCGCGTGTGACCGCCAGCGTGAGCGCCGGACCGAACAATCGCGTCACGCTATCCTCGAGCACGGCACACTTCTCGGCGTCGAGCCTGTCGCGGCCTTCGATCAGCGTGAGCAGTGCGGAGAAGACGGGCGTGCTCTGCATGATTGCCGCCGCGCTCTCCGCCGTGGGCCCCTTCGGGTCGAGCACCGCGGCGCGGATCTCCCGCGCCTTTGCCTGGGCCTCTAGCAACACGGCGAAGTTCGGGTCGTCCACGTGGTTGATGGTCATGACCCGGTCCAGGACCGCGAGGACGCGCCGCCGCGCCTCGACGAGCGTCGTGCGCTGGACCTGGACCTGGGTCGCGCCCGCCGCCGCCACCGCCTGGAGCACGGGCTCGAGCGCCTTGAGGCTCCCGACCTCGGCTTGGGGCGGCGCCGTGAGCGCGCGGGCGCGCGCCGCGTCGAGGACGCTCGAGCGGAGGTCGATGAACGCGCCGCGCGCGGCGGCGAGCTCCTCGAGGAGCGCCTCGGCGGGCAGCGTGCCCGACGTCTGGAGCTCCTGCGCCGCCTGGATGAGCTTCGCCGCCAGTCCTGCGAACCGTTCGGTCAGCGCGGCGAGATTCTTGGCGAGGTCGTCCGCGTTGGGCGTCATGAAGTGCAGCCGGTTCTAGTCTAGGCGCAGCGCCGAGGACGTGTCAAACTCGCGCGCGAGCGCCCCCTCTCGTAGAGGCGCTACTCCGTCGTGACGCGAAGCACTTCCTCGACAGTGGTCACGCCCTCGAGCACCTTCAGCAGGCCGGCCTCTCTCAGCGTCTTCATGCCCTGCTTCGCGGCGACTTCCTGGATCTCGCCGGCAAGGGGTTTGCCGAGGATGAGACCGCGGATTTCGGGCGTCACCGGCAGGACCTCGTAGAGAGCGATCCGCCCCTTCATCCCGGTGTTGTGGCACGCGTGGCAGCCGCGGCCCTTGTAGAGCGTGCACGGCTTGCCCCCCAGCGGCGTGTGGCCGTACTGGATCAGCATCTCTTCGTCGCCCGCGTAGGGCTCGCGGCACTCCTGGCAGACTTTGCGCGCGAGCCGCTGCGCCACGACGAGTCGGAGCGACGAGGACAGGAGGAACGACGGGACGCCCATGTCCATCAGCCGCGAGATGGTCTCGCCGGCGCTGTTCGTGTGGAGCGTGGTCAGCACCAGGTGCCCGGTCAGCGCCGCCCGCACGGCGATCTGGGCCGTCTCCTGGTCGCGCATCTCGCCGACGAGGATGACGTCGGGGTCGTGACGGAGGAACGAGCGGAGTGCCGCTGCGAAGGTGCGGCCGATCTCGTCGCTGACCTGGACCTGCGTCGCGCCCACCAGCTCGTACTCCACGGGGTCCTCGACGGTCACGATGTTCCGGTCCTTCGAGTTGACCGTGTGGAGCGCCGAGTAGAGCGTGGTGGTTTTGCCCGAACCGGTCGGCCCGGTGATGACAACCAGGCCGTGCGGGCACTTCATCGCCTTCTGGAACTCGCCGAGCGCGGCAGGCTCGAACCCGAGCTGGCTCAGGTCGGTCGCCAGGGCTCGCTTGTCGAGGAGCCGGAGCACGACGCTCTCGCCGAAGATCGACGGCAGGACCGAGACGCGGAAGTCGATCTCGCGCGACTGCTGGCGGAGCTTGATGCGCCCGTCCTGCGGGAGCCGCCGCTCGGCGATGTCGAGGCTCGCCATGATCTTGATCCGCGACACGAGCGCTGGCTCCACCCGCTTGGGCGGCGCCATCACCTCGTGCAGGATGCCGTCGATCCGGTACCTGATCGCCAGGGTCCCGTCGCCCGGGTCGATGTGGATGTCGGAGGCGCCCCGCCTCAGCGCGTCGAGGAGCACCGAGTTCACCAGCCGGATGATGGGCATGTCGTCCGCCGCCGTCCGCAAGTCGCTGAGGTTGACCTGGCCGGCCTCCTGCGCCTTGATGATTTCGAGCTCGGCGGACTCCGCCTCGACCTCCGAGAGCACGTCCGCGATCGCCGTCGGCGCGGTCTCGTAGTAGCGCTCGATCGCCCGACGGATGACCGACGGCGACGCGATCGTCGGCACGACCTTGAGGCCCGTCATGAAGGCGACGTCGTCGAGCGCCGACAGGTTGGTCGGGTCCGCGAGGGCCAGCGTCACCGAGCCGATCGTCCGGCCGATCGGCACGACACCGTACTTGCGCGCGATCCGGTCGGGGATCAGCTTGATGATCTCGGGAGCGATCTTCTCGGGGAACGTGACCTCGGGGATGCCGTACTGACGCGAGAGGAAGTGGATGAGCCGATCCTCGGTGAGCAGCCTGAGACGGACCAGGATCTCGCCGAGCTTCTCGCCCGTTCTCTTCTGGTCGGCGAGCGCCAGGTCGAGCTGCTCCTGCGTGACCAGGCGGTCGGAGACGAGCAGGTCGCCGAAGCGCCTGCCGACCGGCGCCTGGCTCTGGCCACGGGGTGCCACGGTCATGGCGCCGACCTTGACCTCGCGGCCGTCCTCGGGCCGGGCTTCCGGCGGCCTCGGGTGCTCCTGCCGTCGTTCGGTTCCCATCGCGTCGAGGCTCGACCCGCAAACCCGATGCCAGCCCCGCGGCTCGGGGCGGGTCGAGGGAAAACAAGAATTTAGCCAGTGGCGCCGTCGCGCCACCGGCAGCCCGAGCGGCCAGTTTCGTTGCAGGGTGGCCAGTTTCTTTTCTGCTAGACTCCTCGCCGTGGCTCTACCGCTGACCGCGCAGTACCGGCACCTGCTCGTCGAGCGCTCGGCCGACGGCTTCGTGGTGACCGTCACGCTGAACCGCCCCGATGCGATGAATGCGATGAACACCGCGATGGGCGAGGACCTCCTCGCCTGCTTCGACGGGCTCCTCCGCGATTCCCTCGTGCGCGCGGTCGTCTTCACGGGCGCGGGCGACCGCGCGTTCTGCGCCGGCGGCGATCTCAAGGAACGCAACGAGATGACGGACGAGGCGTGGCGCGCCCAGCACGTGATCTTTGAGCAGGCGGCGTTCCGGGTGCTGCGCTGTCCGGTGCCCGTGATCGCCGCCGTCGAAGGCTTCGCCCTCGCGGGGGGCTGCGAGCTCGCGGTCCTCTCGGACTTCATCGTCGCGAGCGAGACGGCGGTGTTCGGCGTGCCCGAGACGACGCTCGGGATCTTCCCGGGGATCGGCGGCACGCAGCTCCTGCCGCGGGTGCTCGGCGCGCCGCTCGCCAAGGAGCTGATCTTCACGGGGCGACGGATGAAGGCCGACGAGGCGAAGACCGCCGGGCTCGTCAATCACCTCGTCCCCCCAGGCCACGCGCGCGCGAAGGCGCTCGAGATCGCCGAGACGATCGCGCGGAACGGCCCGATCGCCGTCCGGCAGGCCAAGAAGGCGATCGCCTACGGTCTGGAGACGGACCTCGACACCGCGATGATCCTGGCGCTCGAGGCGTACAATGCCACCGTGGTGACCGAGGACCGGCTCGAGGGCGTCCGCGCCTTCAACGAGAAGCGCAAGCCGCAGTTCAAGGGCAGGTAGGGATCACGACGATGCCCGCGATCAACCTCTCGCTGACGGACGAGCAGCGCGCCCTCAGGGCGGGCGTCCTCGAGATCTGCAGGCGCTATCCCGGCGAGTACTGGCGCGAGCTCGACGCGCGGCGCGAGTACCCCGAGAAGTTCGTCAACGAGCTGACGCAGGCCGGCTACCTGGCCGCGCTGATTCCGCAGGAGTACGGCGGCGCCGGGCTCGGGATCGCGGAGGGAGCCCTGATCCTCGAGACGATCCACGCTGCGGGTGGCAACGCCGCCGCGTGCCACGCGCAGATGTACATCATGGGCACGCTCCTCCGTCACGGCTCGGAGGAGCAGAAGCGGAAGCACCTGCCGAAGATCGCGACCGGCGAGCTCCGGCTGCAGGCCTTCGGCGTGACCGAGCCGAACTCGGGCTCGGATACGACGAAGCTGCAAACGACTGCGGTGCGTCGGGGCGACAGGTACCTCGTCAACGGGCGCAAGATGTTCATCTCACGCGTGCTCCAGTCGGACCTCATGCTGCTCCTGGCGCGGACGACGCCTGTCGATCAGGTCGAGCGGCGGACGGACGGCCTCTCGGTCTTCCTCGCCGACATCCGTCACCTCAAAGGCCTCGAGGTTCGCCCGCTCCGGATGATGATGAACCACTCGACGAACGCGCTCTTCTTCGACGACGTCGAGATCCCGGCCGACAGCTTGATCGGCGAGGAGGGCAAGGGGTTCGCCTACATCCTCGACGGCATGAACGCCGAGCGCATCCTGGTCGGGTCGGAGTCGATCGGTGACGGCCGCTGGTTCGTCGAGAAGGCCGTGGCCTACTCGAGCCAGCGCGTGATCTTCGGCAGGCCCATCGGCGCCAACCAGGGCGTGCAGTTCCCGATCGCCAAGGCCCACACGGCCGTCGAGGCCGCGGCGCTCATGCGCGACAAGGCCGCAGCGCTGTTCGACGCAGGCCAGCCGTGCGGGCCCGAGGCCAACATGGCCAAGTACCTCGCGGCGGAGGCGGCGTGGGAGGCGGCCAACGCGTGCATCGACTGCCACGGCGGGTACGGGTTCGCCGAGGAGTACGACGTCGAACGCAAGTTCCGCGAGTGCCGCCTCTACAAGACCGCGCCGGTCAACAACAACCTCGTGCTGGCCTACGTCGGCGAGCACGTCCTGGGGATGCCGCGCTCCTACTAGGACCTCGGCGGGGGCCGTCGAGGCCCGCTCCGATTGTCTAGCGGCCGGCGGCGGACGATGGAGACGACCATGGAGCTTCCGGAGCACGTGACGATCTGCGAGGTGGGCACTCGAGACGGGTTCCAGATCGAGCCCGATTTCGTCTCGACCGAGGCGAAGATCGAAGTCGTGAACCTCCTCTCCGACGCGGGCGTGCCCAGGATCGAGGTCACCTCGTTCGTCCACCCCAAGGTGGTCCCCCAGATGCGCGACGCCGAGGAGGTCATTGCGAAGATCCGCCGCCGGCCGGGCACGCGCTACGCGGCGCTGGTGCCGAACGACAAGGGTGCGCTGCGTGCGGTGGACGCGGGCGTGGACACGATCCACACGGTCGTCTCGGCGAGCGAGAGCCACAATCTCGCCAACGTGAACATGACGATCGCCGAGTCGATCCAGAAGCTCGCCGCGGTCATGCGCGTGGCCGAGCAGGCCAGGATTCCCGTGAGCTGCGGCATCTCGACCTCGTTCGGCTGCCCGTTCGAGGGCGACGTCCCATTGTCACGACTCGAGAGCGTTGTCCGCCGCCTCGTGGACATCGGCGCACCCGCGGTCGGCCTCGCCGATACGACGGGCATGGCCAACCCGCGTCAGGTCGGCAGGGTCGTCGAGCACCTGATGGCGCGCTTCCCGGGCATCGAGTGGACGCTTCACACGCACGACACGCGGGCGATGGCCATCCCGAACATCCTCGCCGCGATGGCGTGCGGCGTGACGCACTTCGACTCCTCCATCGGCGGCCTGGGCGGGTGCCCCTTCGCGCCGGGCGCCTCGGGGAACGTCTGCAGCGAGGACCTCGTCCACTGCCTCGGCGCCATGGGCGTCGAGACCGGGATCGATCTCGACAAGCTCATCGCGGTATCCAGGCGCGTTCAGGAGATCGTGGCGCGGCCGCTGCCTGGTCAGATCATCAAGGCGGGCAAGGCCACGCGTCGTTACCCGCTGCCCGATGGTGTCGCCGCGCGCCTCCCCGCCCGCCCGTAGGCCGTGACCAAGCGGGTCCGTCGCATGCTCGCGCTGATGGACCGCGCGACGACGCTCTGGCGCATCCCCGTCGTCGGGCGGGCCAAGGGCCGTGTCATCCGGCGGCTCATCGAGCGCAACCGGCCCACGCGCGCGATCGAGATCGGCTCGCTCCTCGGCTATTCGGCGATTCTGATCGCCGGCGCGCTGCCGCCGCGGGGCCGGCTCACGTGCGTGGAGTCGAACCCCTACCTCGCGAAGTTCGTCAAGAGCAACGCCGAGGTCGCCGGCCTCGGCCGGCGCGTCAGGGTCGTCGTGGGCGACGCGCTGCGGATCCTCCCGCTCCTGTCCGGACGCTTCGACTTCGCCCTCATCGACGCCGCCAAGGAAGACTATCTCGACTACCTCCGCCAGCTCGAGCCGAAGCTCGTGCCCGGCGCCGTCGTCGTCGCCGACAACACCGGGATCTTCCGCCGCGACGTGACGGCGTACATCGAGCACGTGCGCGACGCGAGTGGCCGCTGGCAGTCGCGCGAGTACGACTTCGGCGACGACGCGATGGAGGTGTCGATCCTCCGCGGCTAGAGACCATGGTCACCCTCGAGGGCAAGGAGTACCCGACGGTGAAGGAGGCCGCGCGACTGCTCGGCGTCAGCGGATGAGGCGCGCCGCCTACCTGACACCCGGGCGCGACCTCGCCACCGCCGTGGAGCTCGCCCGTCGTGTCGAGGCGCTCGGCTACGAGAGCGTCTGGGTCACCCACGGTCTCGGTCGTGACTCGTTCCTCGTCCTCGCGGCGTACGGGGCGGCCACCACGCGCCTCGGCCTCGGCGTGGGCGTCGTCCCGATCTATCCGCGCCATCCGGTCGCGATGGCCCAGGCCGCGCTCACGCTCGCCGAGGCGACGGGCGGGCGCTTCACGCTCGGCATCGGCGTGAGTCACCGCGCCATGATAGAGGGGATGCTCGGACTCGCCCTCGACGCGCCGCTCGCGGTGATGCGCGAGTATGTTGCGGTCCTCCGGGGAGCGCTGGGGGCCGGCGCCGACTTCGAGGGCCGGCACTTCCGCGTCCGGTGGAGCCTCGCGCTGCCTGAGCGCCCGGTGCCGCCGCGCATCCACCTCGCCGCGCTCACCCACAAGATGCTCGAGCTGGCGGGCGAGATCGCCGACGGCGCGATCCTCTGGCTCTGCCCGCCCGCCTACGTGCGCGACGTCGCGCTGCCGGCGCTCGAGCGCGGGCGAAAGCGTGCGGGCAAGACGCTCTCGGGCTTCGAGGTCGTCGCCGCGGTGCCGCTCGCGGTCACCGGCGATGTGGCGGGCGCTCGCGCGGCGCTTCGCGTCGAGCTCGCGCGCTATCTGGCGCTGCCCTTCTACCGCGCGATGCTCGAGGCGAGCGGTCTCGGCCCGGACGTGCGTGCCTTCGACCGCGACGGCGAGGTGCCGGAGACGCTTGCCGACGCACTCGGCACCGTCGGTGACGCCGCCGCCGCGCGCGCGTACGTCGCCGCCTACCGCGATGCCGGAGTCACGCTCCCGGCGATCCGCCCGATCGCCTTCCCCGACGCGCCCTGGTACCGTCGAACCCTGGAAGAAGCCGCAGCGTGGTAGTGCGAGCCGCAGGCCGTCGTGGGGCTGGGGCCCCACAGGCCGAGGCGAGCCCGTGGACCTGAGCGTGCGAGCCGCAGGCCGTCGTGGGGCTGGGGCCCCACAGGCCGAGGCGAGCCCGTGGACCTGAGCGTGCGAGCCGCAGGCCGTCGTGGGGCTGGGGCCCCACAGGCCGAG